>NZ_JBFRDO010000015.1:0-93982 GCF_052113825.1 Paenarthrobacter sp. TAF1 | reverse complement strand
ATCTGCCACACGGTGATCATCATGGGCCAGTTCCACGGGCCAATGGCACCCACGACGCCGATGGGACGGTAGTGCAGCTCGGCGCGGGTCTCGCCGTCGTCCACTACTGTCTCGGGATCCAGCGGCGTCGCGGCCGTGGCGCGCAGCCACGCGGCACACGCACCCACTTCGAAGCGGGCGTTCGGGCCGTTCAGCGGCTTGCCCTGCTCGCGGGAGAGCAGCTGGGCGAGTTCTTCAGCGGAACGCTCGACGGCGTCGGCTGCCTTCATGAGCGCAGCTGACCTGGCGTCGTGGCCCAAGGCAGCCCATGCAGGTTGGGCGGCAGCGGCGGCATCAACCGCATGCTGGAGGTCCTCGACGGTGTGAACGGGCGCATCGCCGACAGCCTCGCCCGTCGCAGGGTCGAAAATGGTGCGGCGGTCTTGGCCGGGGGCCGGGGTAATCGAGGCCAGCAGGGCGTCGTAAGTCTCCATTGGTACTCCGCTCGGGTAGTAAGTCTTGGCGGCCAGTGAGGCACGCGGCGATGTTTCCAGTGTGGTTGGCATCACGCGACGCGGCCTTGTCTTTGCACGAACAGCCCTTGACGGGAAGTGAACGCTTTGCCCGTGCTGCCGAGTGGCTGATAATCGTGCTTGTGACTCTTGCTTCCCTCGCAGCCTTCGCCGGTCTCTGCCTGGTCCTGTCCGTAACGCCCGGCCCGGACACCTTCCTTGTCCTGCGCATCGCATTAAACAGGCCCAGCGCAGGCATTGCCGCAGCGGCTGGATCCGCCATGGGCGCGATTGCCTGGGCTGCCTTGGTGGGCGTGGGTTTGGCCGCCATCCTGGAGCAGTCGGCGGAACTGTTCCGCTGGGTCAAGATCGCCGGCGGCTTGTACTTGCTGTATCTGGGGGTGTCGTCGTTCATCAAGTCGCGGAAGGCCGCCAAATCAGCTGCCGCCGGGGAGGGTGCCAACGAGCCACTCCCGTACAGT
This sequence comes from Paenarthrobacter sp. TAF1, assembly GCF_052113825.1. Lineage (NCBI taxonomy): Bacteria > Bacillati > Actinomycetota > Actinomycetes > Micrococcales > Micrococcaceae > Paenarthrobacter > Paenarthrobacter sp. TAF1. Next base: position 93,009 of record NZ_JBFRDO010000015.1, on the reverse strand, counting down.
CGTCTCTCGGCTTTGGGCGCCGGAGCCTTGTCGACGCTCCTCAATCCGAAGGTTGGCCTCTTCTACCTGGCCGTAGTTCCTCAGTTCATCCCGCATGGCGGCGACACCATGGGCACGTCGCTCATTTTGGGCGTGGTGGTGGCCGTCATCGCCTTCGCGTATCTCTCGATGATCGCCGTGGTGGCGTTCAAAGCGATGCGGTGGCTCAAGCGGCCCAAGGTGAACGCCGTCGTCGAGCGTGTCAGTAGCGGCGTGATCGCCGGGCTGGGAGTCGGCGTGGTGGCGTCGGGCGCCACGAGCTAGCGGCGCCGCCTGCTGCCTACGCGGCAAGCAGCGCCAAGTAATTGTCCAACTGCCCCTCAAGGTCCTGCGAGAAGTGTTCGTCCGGCGATAACGCGGCCACGATCTGCGCGCCCAGCATCATGTTCAGCAGGTGATCGGCGACGGCGGCGTCCCCGATGGGGGTGGCGATCTCACCGGCCGCCCGGGCTGCTGCACAATGGGCCGTGATGGTGGTGTGCCACTGGCTCATGGACTCGCTGTGGAGGGCGGCCATGTCGGCGTCGTTGAGTGCCTTCTGCCAAAACGGGATGACGATGCGGGCTTCGTTGACGCGTTCCTCGTCCAGGGGCAGGACTTCGGCGCAGAATGCGCGGAGGGCCGCCACCCCTGAGAGTCCGTCGGTCATGGTGGCGATGCGCTGGTTGGTGCGGTTGAAAACGTGTCCGAAAGCGGATGTCAGCAGCAGGTCCTTGGTGGGGAAGTAGGGCTTGAGGGCGCCGTTGGCGAAGCCTGCTTCCTCTGCTATTTCCCGCATGGTGGCGCCTTCCATGCCGAGCCTTGCGATGATCCGCCATGTTGCATCCACCAGTTCGAGGCGTCGTTGATCGTGGTCCACAATCTTTGGCACTGGCTGGGCTCCCGGAAAAATAATTGGCGGAAAGGTCTTGTGACCCATCTTACGATTTGGTTATTCTCTACACCTATAGAAAATAAATCCCGACCCATCATAGGTCCCGGACAAGAGGCAGCCATGACGCCCACAGCAACTGAGACAGCTACCCAGTACCGCCTGGCCACGGGTGCCGAGATCTCCGAGGTCCAGGCAATCCTGCGAGCCGCCGGACACCTCGGTTCCGAAAAGCGGATCGCCTACCTGGGACTGGTGGATCCTTCCCGTGGGCAGGCAGAGGCAGGCCGCCGGTTCCGCGTGTTCATCCACGACATCTCCGGCGGAGCACCCACGGACGTCCTGGTTTCGGTGACCCGCGGCGAAATCCTCATTGCCAAGGAGCTGGACACCAAGGTCTCCGGCGAACTTCCCGTACTGGAAGAAGAGTTCGAGGTGGTTGAAACGCTCCTCGYCACAGATGAGCGCTGGCTGGCAGCCCTTGCCGCTCGGGACCTGGACGTGGAAAAGGTTCGCGTCGCGCCGTTGTCCGCCGGCGTCTTTGAATACGACGACGAACGCGGCCGCCGCATCCTCCGCGGCCTGGCCTTCGTGCAGGACTTCCCCGAGGACAGCGCCTGGGCCCACCCCGTCGATGGGCTGGTTGCGTACGTCGATGTCGTGAACAAGGAAGTCACCCAGGTCATCGACCTCGGCGCCATGCCCATCCCGGCAGAACACGGAAACTACACGGATCCTGAACTGACAGGCCCGCTGAGGGAAACGCAGAAACCCATCAGCATCACCCAGCCCGAAGGCCCGAGCTTCACGGTCACCGGCGGCAACCATGTCGAGTGGGAAAAGTGGAGCGTGGACGTCGGCTTCGATGTCCGCGAAGGAGTGGTCCTCCACAACCTTGCCTTCCAGGACGGCGAGAAGAAGCGCCCCATCATCAATCGCGCTTCCATCGCCGAGATGGTGGTTCCCTACGGTGACCCTTCGCCTATCCGGTCGTGGCAGAACTACTTCGACACCGGCGAATACCTGGTGGGCCAGTACGCCAACTCGCTGGAACTTGGCTGTGACTGCCTGGGTGACATTACCTATCTCAGCCCGGTCATCAGTGACGCATTCGGCAACCCCCGCGAGATCCGCAACGGCATCTGCATGCACGAGGAAGACTGGGGCATCCTGTCCAAGCACTCCGACCTCTGGACCGGCATCAACTACACCCGCCGCAACCGGCGCCTGGTGATCTCCTTCTTCACCACCATCGGCAACTACGACTACGGTTTCTACTGGTACCTCTACCTGGACGGCACCATCGAGTTCGAGGCGAAGGCGACCGGCGTCGTGTTCACCAGTGCCTTCCCGGAAGGCGGCTCTGACAACATCTCGCAGCTGGCCCCCGGCCTCGGCGCACCGTTCCACCAGCACCTCTTCAGCGCCCGCCTGGACATGGCCATCGACGGCTTCACCAACCGTGTGGAAGAAGAAGACGTGGTCCGCCAGACCATGGGCGAAGGCAACGAGCGCGGCAACGCGTTCTCCCGCAAGCGCACGGTCCTCACCAAAGAATCGGAGGCCGTCCGGGAAGCCGATGCCCGCAGCGGCCGCACCTGGATCATCTCCAACCCGGAGTCCAAGAACCGTCTCGGTGAACCGGTCGGCTACAAGCTCCACTCCGAGAACCAGCCCACGCTGCTGGCCGATCCCGGCTCCTCCATCGCCAAGCGCGCGGCCTTCGCCACCAAGGACCTATGGGTCACCCGCTACGCCGATGAGGAGCGCTACCCCACGGGCGATTTCGTGAACCAGCACGCCGGTGGCGCCGGCCTCCCGGCCTACGTCGCCCAGGACCGTAACATCGACGGCCAGGACATCGTCCTCTGGCACACCTTCGGCCTCACGCACTTCCCGCGGGTGGAGGACTGGCCCATCATGCCTGTGGACACCGTTGGCTTCAAGCTCCGCCCGGAAGGCTTCTTCGACCGCAGCCCTGTCCTGGATGTGCCGGCCAACGCCTCAGGCTCAAGCTGCCACAGCGCAGCCTCTTCTGACGGCGACCACCACGGCGAACCTGCCGGGCACTGCCACTAACCGGCACGCCACCAACCGGGACCATGACAACCACTGCAGGACGGGTCCGGTCAGCCGGGCCCGTCCTCCATCCCCGCCTCTGCGCGGCACTGACAGCTGTTTCCTGCGCCGTGCATCTCTGGCTCGCGGCTTCGGGACACCACGACGCCTGGCTGGGCATCCTCATGATCGCCCTGGCCGCTGTCTGCATTCCGTGCACAGTCCACATCTGGCGGCACAGCAGGGTGGGTGCGCTCCATCAAGTGACCATCTCCGCCCTCGCCATGGTGGGACTGCACGCCGTCCTGCTGCTGGGAGCGGGCGGTGCCGGACACGCCCACGGCGGCAGGCCGTCGTCGAACGTTGTTGATACGTCCGGCGCAGCGCAACTGCTGCTGGTCATCGGACTGGAAATCACGACGGCGTTGCTCGCCGCCACGCTGGTGGCGCGCCTGAGGCGTCGAGCGGCTGTAGCGTCCTGACCCTCTTTGCCGCCAGAAGCACGGAACCCCAACCCTAAAAGGCTGATTTTCCGTCGCTCCAGGGGAAAAGAAGGTCAGGAAGCAACAGGCTCACGAAAATTCGGCAGGATATTGCCCACGACAGGCAGTTTCCCTGCTTCCTGCACCCGCCCCGAACACGGTTCAGTGAACAGGTGAGCAGAGCTGTGAGTAATTCGGGCCTTGGGCTGTTCAGGGCGACCGGGATTTATGTAGGTGCCATCTTGGGATCGGGAGTCCTGGTTCTGCCGGCCATCGCCGCCCAGGTGGCGGGCCCGGCGTCGATCCTGGCGTGGGCCTTGCTCCTGGTGTTCTGCACGCCGGTGGCGTTGAGCTTCGCCGAAATGTCCAGGCAGCAGCCCGACGCCGGGGGCATCGCAACGTTCGTCACGAGGGCTTTCGGACAGCGGGCCTCAGTAGTAGCCGGCTACCTGTTCTACTTCGCAATTCCGTTCGGGGCGCCGGCTACCGCGGTGATAGGCGGGGAGTACATTGCCCATGCCGTGGGAGGCGGCAGGGAGACTGCGCTGATCGCGGCTGGGGTGATCCTGGCTGCGGGCTTCCTGAGCAACGCAGTGGGAATTCGGGTCTCGAGCAAGCTGCAACTCCTCCTGATGGTTCTGCTCGTTGCGTTGCTCGCCTTTGCAGTTGCCGTGGCCGCGCCCTTTGCCCGCGCGGAGAACTTCACTCCCTTTGCTCCGCACGGCTTCTGGGCTGTGGGCGGGGCGGCCAGTCTGCTGTTCTTCTGCTTCGCGGGATGGGAGGCAGTGACTCACTTGGCTGGGGAGTTCCGCAACCCCGAGCGGGACCTCAAACGCGCCACCTGGCTGACCTTGGTGGTGGTTGGAGTGGTGTACATCGGACTGGTGGCTGCATGCGTCGCCGTTCTGGGGCCCGCGCTCGCGGACAGCAGCGTCCCGGTGGCCGAACTGCTGGCGAAAGGACTCGGTCCCGCGGCGGCACCCTTGACCGCTGTCGCGGCTGCGGTCCTCACGTTTGGTCCGCTCAGTACTTTCGTGGCAGGCGCCAGTAAGCTCGGTGCCAGATTGGCGTCCGACGGCGTGCTGCCGCGGGCTCTTGCGCGCGGCGTCGACCCGGGCCAAGTGCCGGCAGTGAGCCTGTGCTCGCTGGCGGTGATGTCGTCGATCTCCTTCGCCCTGGCTGCTCTTGGATGGCTCAGCATTGAGTTCCAGATCGGAGCAGCATCCGCATGCTTCACCGCCGTCACCGCATTCGGGCTGGCGGCGGGCGTACGGCTGTTGCCGCGACGGACCGCAGCCTGGTACGGCGTGGTGGTGGCCGCCGTCGTGATGCTTGTGGTTCTGCTCTTCAGCGGATGGGCGCTGCTGGTACCGGCAGGGCTGGGGGCCGCGGCGTTCCTGGCCGGGCGAAGGCCGTCGAGGCGCCTCCTGCCGCAGCCGGTGGACGGCCGCAGCATGGTGAAATCGTGAGCCGGGCTACGTAAGCTGCGAAAGCCGGGTCAGCTTGTCCGGGTTGGACAGTTGCCGCAGCCCGCGGATGCTCCCGTCGGGACCCGCGTCCACTTCGACGACGTCGGAACGGCCGTGGTGCCTGAGCACCAAAGCCGCTCCGCCGTTGATCCCAATGACCCATGCCCGGACAGGCTCCACGGGATCGAAAGCAATCGCTTTGCCGAGGATGCCCGCAAAAAAGCGTGCGATCCTCGCCGACCCGAACAAGGGGTTCATGGCGCTCTTGACCTTGCCGCCGCCGTCGGCCCACAGCACCGCGTCCTGGTGGAGCATCGCCACAACCGTGTCGATCTCGCCCTGTTCGATGGCTTGCACGAGCTTCTCCAGGACGGCACGGTCCTTGGCCCGGGGTGCGGGCGCATTGGGGTCGATGTCCAGGCGGCGTTCTGCACGCGAGATCATCTGGCGCACTGCAGCGGGTGTCTTGTCCAAGATGGCCGCGATTTCCGGAGCGGGCATCCCGAAGGCTCGGTGCAGTACCAACGCTGCCCGGGCCTCCGGTGCCAGCTGCTCCGCCAGGTGCAACAGGGTCAAGGACAACAATTCCCTGTTGGCCACCGTCTCCTCGGGCAGTTGAGCGTTGTCCACGGGCTCGGGCAACCAGGGCCCGGTGTAGTCCTCCCGCACGGCGGCGAGCTGGCGCACCCGGTCGATGGAGCGGCGCACGCACACCGTCGTCAGCCACGCCGGCCAGGAGTCCACGCGGCCAGAAGCGGTGTTCCGTTCCTGGCGCACCGCCTCGATCGCCACCTCGGAGACCACGTCTTCGGCGTGGCCGAAGTCGCCCAGCATCCGGTACGCAATCCCCAACAGGCGGTTCCGTTCGCTTTGCCATGCCGCCGTGGCGGAGACTGCAAGGGTCATGCTGCCCACGTTACCTTTCAGACCAGCGGATTCTTCTCATCCACCGGCGGCTCCATCTGTGTGCTGATGGCAATCCGGTTCCACACGTTGATGGTGGAGATTGCCAGGATCAGGCCACCCATCTGGCCGTCGTCGAAATGGGTGGCGGCGGCGTTCCAGATCTCGTCCGTCACCGTGTCCGGCCCCAGTTGAGTCAAGGCGTCGGTCAGGGCGAGCACAGCTTGCTCACGGGCATCGAAGAACACCTTGGAGTGCTGCCAGGCTGCCACCGCGTGCAGTTTCCGGTCCGGGATGCCTCGCTTCCTGCCGTCCGTTGCGTGCATGTCCACGCAGAAACCGCAGCCGTTGAGGATGGAGGCGCGGAGCTTGATCAGCTCGTACAGATCGGGATCGACCGACGTGCGGGCGTAACCTTCCAGGCCAATGACGGCAGCGTAGCCGAGTTTGTTGCTGCGGCCGATGTTGATGCGGGTCATGCTGACTTCCCTTCAGAGTTGATGCCTTACATGAGGGATGTCGGAAGCGGCGCCGGAAGTGTGACAGTTGTTAGAGTCAATCCGTGCGCGCAGTAGTTTTCGACGAAGTCCGGACCCAGCCCGATGTCAGGGAGGTCGCCAAGCCAGTAGCCCCGATTGGGGGTGTGGTGGTGAAAGTCCTGGCCACAGGAATGTGCCGCAGCGACTGGCACGCCTGGGCCGGCCACGATGACATTGAGATGCCCCACGTTCCGGGCCACGAGCTCGCCGGCGTGATCGACTCTGTCGGGGAAGGCGTCCAGCGCTGGAAGGTCGGCGATCGCGTCACCGTCCCCTTCGTTTGCGGTTGCGGCGCCTGTGAATGGTGCCTGGCCGGCGACGCGCAGGTCTGCCCCGAGCAGCAGCAGCCAGGCTTCACCCACTGGGGATCATTCGCTGAATACGTGGCCCTGCACGCCGCCGACAGCAACCTGGTTGCCATCCCGGAAAGCATCGAATTTACGACGGCGGCAAGCCTCGGCTGCCGCTTCGCCACGGCATACCGTGCTCTGGCAGCCCGTGCCAACGTGAAGGCCGGCGAATGGGTGACCGTGGTAGGGGCGGGAGGCGTCGGACTGAGTGCCGTGATGATCGCCAAGGCCATGGGAGCCAAGGTCATTGCCGTGGATCGGAACCCTGAGGCCCTGTCCGTGGCCGCACGCTTGGGCGCCGACCACACCGTCCTTGCCGACGGGGCGGACATCCCCGCTGCGGTCAACGTCCTCTCCGGCGGAGGCAGCCACGTGGCGGTAGACGCCGTCGGAAGTGAACAAACCTGTGCCGACGCAATCCTCAGCCTTCGCAGGCGGGGACGGCACGTCCAGATCGGACTGTTGCCTTCCATCGACGGCAACCCGCAGGTGCCCATGGCCCGCGTGATCGGCTGGGAACTTGATCTCTTGGGCAGCCACGGCATGGCCGCGGTGGACTACCCCGGAATGATGGCGCTCATTGAGCAGGGTGCGCTCCAGCCGCAGTTGCTGATCGAACGCACTATCGGGCTGGAAGATGCTGCGGCACTGTTGCCCGGCTTCGACAAGGCCAACCCGGCAGGCATGACCATGGTGGACCCGGCGCTGTAAGTACGCCCCTAGTTCGGGGCGTCAGTGGGGCGGTTCCGGTACGCGGCCAGGAAATGCGAGATCCTGCGCACGGCTTCCTCGATGTCCTCCACCGCCGGCAGGATCACGAACCGGAAGTGGTCCGGGGTGGGCCAGTTGAAGGCGGTGCCGTGCGAGACCAGGATCTTCTGTTCCTGGAGGAGTTGGAGGACGAACTTCTCGTCCGAGGCAATGGGGTAGACCTCGGGATCCAGCCGCGGGAACAGGTACATCGCACCGGCTGCGGGGACACAGGAAACACCGGGGATGGCCGTCAACAGCTTCCACGCCAGGTCCCGTTGCTCGCGGAGCCGGCCGCCGGGACGAATGAGGGCTTCGATGCTCTGGTAACCGCCAAGGCAGGTTTGGATGGCGTGCTGCGCCGGGACGTTGGCGCACAGGCGGAGCGATGCCAGCAATTCCAGGGACTCCCGGTACGCGGCGGTCGCCGTCAAAGGCCCGGTCACGGCAACCCAGCCGGCCCGGTAACCCGGCATGCGGTACGCCTTTGACAGCCCACTGAAGGTCAGCACGCAGATGTCCTCGGCGACGGCAGCTGTGTGGATGTGAGGGGCGTCAACGTAGCGGATTTTCTCGTAGATCTCGTCGGAGAACAGGACAAGATCGTGCTGCCTGGCCAGTGCCGCGAACTGCTCCAGGATGTGCCGGGGGTAGACGGCCCCGGTGGGGTTGTTCGGGTTGATGATCACGATGCCTTTGGTGCGGGGGGTGATCTTCGCTTCGACGTCGGCCATGTCCGGCCACCAGTTTTCGTCCTCGTCGCATAGATAGTGGACCGGGTTGCCGCCTGTAAGCGTCACGGCAGCGGTCCACAACGGGTAGTCCGGTGCCGGGATGAGGATCTCGTCCCCGTTTTCCATGAATGCCTGGAGTGTCATGGAGATCAGCTCGCTGACGCCGTTGCCGATGAAGACATCCTCGACGCCGATGTTCATGAGCCCGCGCGTTTGGTAATACTGCGAGATCGCTGTGCGGGCAGAGAAGATGCCCTTGGAGTCGCTGTAGCCTTGCGCACCGCGCAGATGGTGGATCATGTCCACCACCACGGACTCGGGAGCTTCCAGTCCGAACGGCGCGGTGTCCCCAAGATTCATCTTGAGGATACGGTGCCCTTCGGCCTCCATGGCCTTGGCTGCCTGAAGTATGGGACCGCGGAGTTCGTAGCGGACGTTCTGGAGTTTGCTGGAGTGCTGCATCGGACGCATGGTTGATCTTTTCATGGCGCAGGCCATGGTGGGCAAACAGGTCCGGTATCAGGACCAGCGGATGGTGACGGGAAGACGCTTGGTGCTTGCCGAAACTTCCCTTTCGGTCCCGTCCACCGCTACGGCAAAGTGCTGAAGTTCATCGGCGGAGGTCAGGACTTCGAAATGCCCGGTTGCGTCACTGACCACTGCTGTGGCCGATGAATGGGCATGGATATAGGCGTCGGGGATGCCCTTGTTATGGGCGTCCACCAGTCGTCCCCGGATTCTGCGGACCGCCTCCGCGTTGCCCGTGACAGGTTGCTTGGGCGGGTCGGAAGGCTCCTCGAAGCGAAGGGACACCGGAACACGCACCAGGAACCCCAGCCCCTCTTCGATGGCATCGGAATACTCTTCCGCCCGGAGCTCGTCGCGGGACACCACGGAGAACTCGCTGTGGATTTCCACTGCCAAAAGCAGCTCTTCCATGATGTCCAGCTGTTCCGGCCCGTGGCATTCAACAGCCACCCTCAGTTCAAGGTCCAGGGCGGGGCTCTCATGATGAGACCTGCCCACCCGGGTGAGTGTTACCGCCCGGACGGTGACCGGAGCCTCCGGCGGCGGGACAACGGCAACGGGGGACCCGTCGTCGAACCTGACATGGTGAGGAGCGACGGCTTCCGAGAGCACCCCTAGAAGCTCAGACAACGACGAACGAACAAGGCCCACGGCAGAATCCCAGCCGGACAGAAATCCAGAATTGCAACTGGAACTAGGCTACTCCCGCAAATCCCCGTAGTCACTGGGAATAAGGGGTAACTCCCATCGATCGGGCGCCCGTCACACCGGGCGGTAGGAGTACCGGTACTCCGACGGCGAATAGCCGAAGGCACTCTTGAAGGCGCGGGAGAAGCTGGATGCGTCGGTGAAACCCCAATGCATTCCGACGGCGGACACCGGCCGCGTCTGCAGGCGCGGGTCCACCAGATCTGTCCGGCACTTCTCCAACCGTTGCCGGCGCAGCCAGGAGCTCACGGTGTCGTTGCGTTCTTCGAACAGCTTTTGGAGGTAACGGACGGAGACGTTGTGTGCGGCGGCGATGTGCCCGACGGTCAGTTCCGGGTCGCCCAGGCGCGCCGCCACGAACGCTTCGATCCGTTCCATGAGCGCGAGTCGCTCTTGGGATAACGGCGACGACGGCGGCACCCGCTCGGCAAAGACAGCGGAGACCAGGTTCATCAAGGCATCCGAAACGGTAGCGGCCTCGGCAACGGATCCTTCGTGCAGTTGCTTGGCCACGGCGCCGAGCAAGGCCGATGTCAGAGAGCCCAGCCCCTGGCGTCCGGACACCCTCGATGCCGTGAGCGTGGCGATGCTTTTGCGGTTCAGGTGGAGGGCTTCCGGCGGGAACATGACCACCATCATCCGGAAGGCGTCGTCGAAATAGAGATCGTAGGGGCGTGTGGTGTCGTAGATGGCGAAGTCCCCGGGTGTGAGCGCGGCTTCCCGTCCGTCCTGGGCCACCACCGAGTAGCCGCGCAGCTGCAGGCCAAGTTTGACCAGTCCGGGGTCGTTGGCCTGGATCTCCTTCCGGCCCCGGCTGACATGGCTCGCCGTACCCGAGACCGCGCTGAGGAACACCGGGCCGACTGTCTGGTTGATAAGTCCGCCGTCGAACTGTTCCGGCTCACGGGCCGCCACGGAGAGCGGCACGAACGCGCTGTTGACCGCTTGGTTCCAGGCATCAAAGCGATCGGTCCTGGCGAGGGCCGTGGTGCTGAATTCTTCTCGTGGTTGCTTGGCGATGGCACCGGTCACGTCGGCTCTCCTTTGAAATGACGCTGCGGGACTTGGTGGCGGCCTCTTTAGTGTCCCACGATTGCGGGTTAGGCCGTGATCCGGATCACAAGCGTGCGGATGGTGCGCAGTGCTGTGCGCGCCGGGTCAAGATTCCCGACGGCGGCCCGCGGCAGACTGCTGGAGAAGCTCACTTTCACGCCCGTTCAAGGAGGAACCCCATGGCTGGAAACCCAACCCACAGCGCTGACTACGTAGTAGTTGGCGCAGGATCGGCAGGCAGCGTCGTTGCGCGGCGCTTGCTCGACGCCGGACACACGGTCCACGTTATCGAGGCCGGATCCGTGGACACCGACCCCAACATCCACAGCCCGCAAGGTTGGCCGCTGCTGCTGACCGGAGCCAACGACTGGGCAGTGATGACTACGCCGCAGAAACATGCCCATAACCGCAGCCTCTACTGGCCACGCGGCAGGGTCCTCGGCGGCAGCAGCTCCCTCAACGGCATGATCTACATCCGCGGCCACAAGAATGACTACGACTCCTGGGCTGCCAACGGAGCGGAGGGGTGGTCCTGGGACGAGGTCCTGCCGTTGTTCAAGAAGTCCGAAGACCACCAGGACGGCGCCAGTGAATTCCACGGCAAGGGCGGGCCGCTCCATGTTGAACGGATCGCTGAGCGGCACCCGGTTGCCCAAGCTTTCGTAGACGCTGCCAAGGCGCTGGGCCACACGGAAACGGAAGACTTCAACGGAATCCAGATGACCGGCGTCGGGTTCAATCACACCACCACCAAGGACGGCAAGCGCGCCAGCGCGTGGCAGAGCTTTGTGGCTCCGGTGCTGGAAAACCCCGGCCTTAAGGTCACCACGGACGCGTTGGTGACGCGGATAGTCGTCGACGGCGGCCGTGCCACCGGGGTCGAATATCGACTCGACGGTGAGGTGCTTCGTGCGGAAGCGGGTGCCGAAGTCATCATCAGCGCAGGCGCCATTGGCTCTCCGAAGATCCTGCTGCTTTCCGGCATCGGTCCGGCAGGGCAGCTGAAGGCGCTGGGGATTGAGTCCCGGGTGGATCTGCCCGGGGTGGGCGAGAATCTCCACGACCACCTGCTGGCGGGAAATATCTATGAGGCGAAGGAACCGTTGGTGGCCGGCCGGCACAACCTGTTGGAAAGCCAGCTCTACGCCCACAGCAACCAGACGGACGAAGAAGCGCCGGACCTGCAACCGCTGTTCCTGCACCTTCCATACCCCACGGACGGCGGCGCCGCGCCCGAACACGGCTACACCATCGCACCCGGGATCGTCCGGCCCCGCTCCCGCGGTACGCTGCGGCTGGCCTCAGCGGACCCGGCTGCGGCGCCTTTGGTGGATCCGAACATCCTGGCCGACGAGTACGATGTTGAGGCCTTGGTGGACGCGATCATTCTGTGCCGGGAAATCGGCCGGCAGGAGGCCTTTGCGCCATTCCGAAAGGACGAGTTCACGCCTGGTCCAGGCGTTCAGACCCGCGACCAGGTGCGCGGGTTCGCCCGTCAAGTGGCCGGGACCTATCACCACCAGGTTGGCACCTGCAAGATGGGCGTGGACGACCTCTCCGTGGTGGATCCGCAGCTCCGCGTCCGGGGAATCGAGGGACTCCGTGTGGCAGATGCGTCCATTATTCCGTTCGTGCCGAGCGGCAACACCAATGCCCCGTCCATCATGATCGGCGAAAAGGCCGCGGAGCTGATTCTCGGCGGTTAACCCAACTGCTTGGGTTTACGCGGGGATTCAGGCCAGGCCCGGTACGCCGTCGTTGATGGTGAAGGACTTCATGGTGCGGACCGGGGCGCCCGGYGTGGTCACGTAGTCGAGCACCCGGAAGTCGGCGGTCATCGAGTCCTTCGTGATCCGTGTGTTCACGTACCCGCGGTTGTCGTTGTAGAACTTCAGATGCGGGTTCCAGGCCATGGTGGGGTCGGTGGTGGAGCCCGTGCCGTTGCCCGTGGACGTGATGGACGAGCACACCAGTTCGGAGCCCACCACCCGGGACTCCGGATCCTTGTAGTCCACCTTGAGGTCTGTCGCCCAGTGGCGGTGGACGTCGCCGGTCAGCACGACGGCGTTGCGCACCTTCGCGTCCACCCAGCCCTGGGTGATGCGGCGGCGGGAGGCGGCGTACCCGTCCCAGCCGTCCATGGAGACGTCGTCGATYGCGGGCGACTTATCGCGGTCCCGTTCGGCGAAGAACACCTGCTGGCCCAGGATGTCCCAGCGCTGAGTGGAGTTCCGGAAGCCATCCAGGAGCCACTTTTCCTGCTCCGCTCCGGTGATGGTGCGGTTCTCCGCCAGGCGTCCGGCCACGTTCTTCTGCCAACCGTCGCCTGCCAGCTGGTCATCACGGTATTGCCGGGTATCCATCATGTGGAAGTTGGCCAGCCGGCCCCACTGGATGGTGCGGTAGATCTTCATGTCGAAACCGGCCGGAACGGAGGATGCACGCAGCGGCATGTTCTCGTAGTAGGCCTGGAATGCTGCAGCGCGGCGCTGCCGGAAGCGCTCGGTCGTGTCGTTGAGCTGGCCCGCGTCCGTGTTCTCCGGAATGTCGTCGGCCCAGTTGTTGTCTACCTCGTGGTCATCCCAAACCACCAGCCACGGCGCGATCGCGTGCGCGGCCTGCAGATCGGCGTCGGCCTTGTACTGGGCGTGGCGCTGCCGGTAGCCGGCGAGACTGACCGTCTCCGGCCCCTCATGATCACGGGGATTGCCGCCACCGATCACGTAACTGTCCTTCTTGTATTCGTAGACGTAGTCGCCGAGGTGCAGCACCAGGTCCGGGTGGTCTTCAGCCAGCCGCTTGTAGGCGGTGAAGTACCCGTGTTCGTACTGGGCACAGCTGGCGAACGCCATGGCCAGTGCGGCGGGAGTCTCACCGGGGGCGGGACATGTCAGGGTGCGGCCCACTTGGCTGAGGTGCCGGCCGGCGCGGAAGCGGTAGAAGTACTCACGGCCGGGCTTGAGGCCCTTCACCTCGACGTGCACCGAGTGCGCGGTTTCAATCCGAGCATGCTCGACGCCGCGGGCTACTGTCCGGCGCATGGCAGGATCTTCGGCGACCTCCCAGGCGACGGCGACGTTGCGGGAGGGCATGCCGCCCAGGCCGTCCTCTGCCACGGGGTTCACTGCCAGCCGCGTCCATAACACGAAACCGTCCGGCCACGGCTCGCCGGAGGCGATACCCAGCGTGAACGGGTCGGTGCGGAGACCGGCGTCGTCCGCCGTCGAAACCGCGACGGCGGCCTGCGGCAACGCTGCCGACACGCCGGCGACGAGCCCGGCTCCAAGGCCGGCTGAGATGAGGGACCTGCGAGAGATGCTTTCCATGCCACCGACCCTAGGACGACCGGGTGGACTGGGTTCAAGGACAGCATGAATGCGTGGTTAATTGTTGTTCCTGCCCCGGTGCTGGCTCGTCTATGCTCAAATCATGATGACGGGGGAGCGCCCTAGACGGCCCGGTGTGGTGACTTTCTCTGTGGTGCTGATGTACATCGGCGGCATCGCGCAGATTGTCCTGGGAGTGCTGACGATCTTCCTGCGGTATACGCCGGAAGCCCAGTCCGGCGGTGTTGCCCTGCCTGTGACCTTGCTCGGGGCAGGAATGGTCCTGTTCGGTTTGCTGGTGATCGGGCTCGCCTCAGGCGTGGCCCGCGGAAGCTCGGCGGCCCGAAGCGGGGCAACGGCGGTGATGTTCCTTGGCTTGGCCTTCGCTGTGGTCGACCTGGTTGTGGCCGCTGACGGGGACTGGTCCGCCGTCATTTCGCAGTCCATCGCAACTGTGCTGGTGGTTGTGCCGCTGTGGGTAGGTCGGGGACGCCGTTACTTCGAGAGCCGCTGACGGGACTCTTCAGCGTCCCGGTAGGCAACGCGGCGGTGCACGAACCTCACGATTTCAATCAGCCCGATGCAGGCAACCGACGTTGCAAGAACCAGCAGTGCCGTGGGGAGCGTGGGGTCGGTGAACTGCAGGAAATCGCGGGCGAACCGGACGGAGTACACCAGGACGAGCCCGACCATCATGGCCCCGATGACAAGCCCTTTGAAACGGGTGACGGGCCTCGAAAGCACCACCAGGATCCAGATACCGATGATCGCCAGGATGAGGGTCGATCCCGTCCTGATTTCAGCTTCCGGTATGGACAGGTTGGCCGCGAGCTTGGCGTACGCTGCGAGCCCCAGTGTCACGGATACTCCCGCCGGCACGGCGAAAGTGAGCGATCGCCGCAGGAAACCCGGGATGTAGCGCTGGGCGTTGGGCAGTAATGCCAGGAAGAACGCAGGAATGCCGATGGTCAGCCCGTCAGTGACCGAGAGTTGGCGTGGCAGGAACGGGAACGGCAACAGGAGGATGCCGAACGCGATCGCCAGGAAGGTGGCATAAGCGGTCTTGGTGAGGAAGAGCATGGAGACCCGCTCGATGTTGGCAATCACCTGACGGCCTTCAGCCACCACGCTGGGCAGGTGCGAGAACTTACCGTCCAGCAGGACCAGCCGCGCCACTGCTTTGGTGGCGGCCGCACCGGAGTTCATGGCCACGCCGATGTCGGCTTCTTTGATGGCCAGGGCATCATTGACCCCGTCGCCGGTCATCGCCACTGTGCGTCCCGCGGCTTTCAACGCCAGGACGATCCGTTTCTTCTGGTCAGGGGAAACGCGCCCGAACACCACATTGTTGTTGATGACTTCCAGGAACTCCTGGTCATCGTCCGGCAGCTCACGGGCATCAAAACCGTGGGGCGCATCCAATCCGACTTCCCGTGCGATAGCCGCCACCGTCCTTGGGTTGTCACCGGAAATGATCCTCACGTCCACGTCCTGCGCCGCGAAGTAGGTGAGGGTCTCGGCAGCATCGGGTCGGATATTTTCCTTGAAAGTCAGCAGGGCCACGGGAACGGCATCGGCCGGCACGGTTTCATCATGCGTGGGCGTCCCGTGCGCCAGGACCAGTGTGCGGCGCCCCGTCGCGGCCAGCTCAGCAGCCTGGGAGGCCAGCTGCTGTTGCCCGGCGTCGTCGGAACCGCGCTCCGGGAAGACCATCTCGGGGCCGCCCAGGATCCACATGCCGTCGTCGAAAATAACCGCACTCCACTTCCGCGCAGAGGAGAACGGCACACGGTCGCTTGGCTGATCGGCGGGCAGTTCGGTGAAGTGGCCGGCGAGACTGCGGGCCGTGGCGTTGGCGTCTTTCTGGACGCCGTACCAGGCCAGGACGCTCTCCCAGCCGGGCACCGCGGCCAGCGGCCTGGCGGCATCGAAAACGATGTCGCCTTGCGTGAGCGTGCCGGTTTTGTCGAGGCAGATGATGTCGACGCGAGCCAGCCCCTCGACGGCGGGCAGCTCCTGCACCAGCACCTGCTGCCTTGCCAGCTTCACAGCCCCTACCGCGAAGGTGATGCTGGTCATCAGCACCAGACCCAGAGGGACCATGGCGACGACGGCGGCAATGGTCGCCGTCGCCGCGTCCCGCCACGCTCCACTCGCCGAGGCTGCGGCCCACCCGCCCTGGGCAAGCATTTGCGCGTTCAGAACCAACAACGCCACCGGCCCGACAAACCAGGTGACCCATTTGAGGACCCGGTCAATGGAGGACCGCAGCTCCGAAGCCACCAGGGAGAACCTCTTGGCCTCGGCAGCCAGAGAGTTGGCGAAGGAATCGGCGCCCACCCGGTCCACCACGGCGGTCCCTTCTCCGGCAACGACGACGGATCCGGACAACACGCGGTCATCCTCCGTCTTTTCCACGGCATCGGATTCGCCGGTCAGCATGGATTCGTCCACCTGAAGCCCGCGGGAAGCTGCGACTACCCCGTCCGCGGGCACTTGGTCACCGGCCCGGAGGACGAGGGTGTCGTCCAGGACCACGTCGTCCAAAGCTATTTCTGCTTCAGATCCGTCCCGCATCACCCGGGCGTGCGGGGCGTTCAACAGGGCCAGCCGGTCCAAAGCGCGTTTTGCCCGGTACTCCTGGACGCTTCCGATCACCGCGTTGGCGATGGCACTGAAACCGAACAGGGCATCCTGCCAGCGGCCGATCGCGAAAAGGACAATGAAACAGGCCAGGATAATGCCGTTGAACAAGGTGAGCACGTTGGCGCGGACGATGCTCCACACGCTGCGGCTGGTGTCCTGAACGAAGGCGTTGGTTTGCCCGGCGGCGACCCTCTCGGCAACCTCCGCAGTGCTTAGTCCCTGAACGGCAGATCCGACGAGCCGGACGGCCGCCCCTGGTTCAGCCTTCTCGTTTTCCGGCACTCATGCCCCCGTTGTTGAGTCGGTCCAAGGATTTGAGACAGTCCGTGGATGGGATTGAGTATGCCAGTCGTCAGGCGGTGAAGGCGAGGTCCCGCGCGTTTGCCGCCGCCCTGATGCACCAACCACTCCTGCCATGGCTTTTCCGGCCGGGACCAAAGCCCCTTTGCGGGTCGCAATATCGCGGCGATGCTGAGCGCATGCAGGCAGAAGGTGTCCCTTCGCGACGTCGTACCAGTGCCGCACGGGGGTTCGCGTTCGCGGGGACCGTGCTCGTAGGAATTCCCTTGTCAAGACACCGAGCCCGTGACAATCCATGATTCGAACATTTTCAGACATTGGGTGGTGCCCGTCCTTGCAGGTGTTCAACTGTCGGAGCACCGTCATGGCAGAGGCGTATCCCTGTGGTGTAAACGGCGGAACTGGATCGGGGAGTGGCCGGTCTTCTTGGTGAAGAGCCGGCTGAAGTAGGCGGGGTCGTCGTAGCCGGTGAGCGTAGCGATCCGTTGAACGGACAGGGCCGTATCGGCGAGGAGCGACTGGGCACGGGATATGCGCAGCTGCAGAACGAGCTCCTTGGGGCCTGTCCCGGTAGCAGCCCGGACTGTACGCCTGAGGTCGGGGACGGAAACCTCCATTGATGCGGCCAGTTGGGACAGGCTGAGTGGCAGATGGGCCAGTTCGTGCAGCGCGGTGAGGAGCTTGTCGTCCCGGCCCGGAAGGCCGGGGTCCGTGGTGCGTCGGCCGGTTTCGACGAGGATTCTTTGGCAGAGCACTGAGGCCTCAAGGTCTCCATGCCGCCCAGCGGTTGAGAGGGCGGCCCGCAGCTGGGGAAAAAGTCCAAGTCCCGCCTTATCTGCGTGGCCGTCAATTCGGACCAAGGGCCGGGTGCGGGCGAAGCACCCCAGCTCCTCCATCGCCCGCGCCGTGGGCCCGGTAAAGAGGAGCCAGTGCTCTTTCCACCCAAGGGGTCCTGGCCCGTAGCCGTGGCTTACCCCCGGAAAGAGCCAGATGACAGCGGGAGCCTGGACTTCGAACCGGGCGCCATCCATCGTGAAATGACCGGACCCCTCAGAGACCAGCACCATGGCGTGGCTGCTCAATGTCCTCTCGGAAAAGGAGGGCAGAACACCGCTTTGCTCACCGGCGCCGAGGCACGCCAAGCCCAGGTCCCGTAGCGAGTGGGCGGGTTGCCGATAGCTCGACCAATTGTCCATGGCCTCCAATGTTGCCCTTGCTTGAACAAGAAAGACAAGGCTCGCAAAAGTCCAAGTGATCGCCAAGGGGAGTCCATTCACTTCCTTGGGCGCCGATGCCAAGGTGGTGACTATGTTGACCTCGAATGGCTACGTCCTGGACGAATCGGAAACCCGCTTGGCCGAGCTTGAACCGGTGCCCTCCTCCGAACGTGGTGATCGCGACGCGTTGTGGGCACAGCTTCGCCGGGACGGATACCTCTACTTGAAGGGTCAGTTGAAACCGGACAAGCTCCTGGATTTCAGGGAGTTCTACTTTGCTTCATTGGCCGAGGCGAATGTCTTCGCACCCGGCACCGATCCCCGTGACGGTATCGCCTCTGAGGGCGACGCGGACAGGGCCGCCTTGCGCCGGGGCCTGTTTGATCGCATTGTCCCGGGCCCGGAGTACCAGGCGCTGTGCACGGCGGAGGGAATTGCCGATTGGTTTGCCTGGTTTCTCGCCGATGACGTCCATCTGCACCGGCGCAAGATCATTCGCCACACCAAGCCCGGTGAGAGCGGCATCGGCACGGCAACCCAGGCACACTACGATCTCGTCTACCTCCGCGAGGGCAGCGATCGCGTGCTCTCCATGTGGATTCCGCTGGGCGATTGCCCCCGTGAGCGCGGCGGTTTGACCTACCTTGAGGGCAGCCACCACTGGGTGATGGCAGACGAGCGCGAGGGGACCCTGAAACTTCCCGCTGCGTCCATTACCGCCGACCTTCCGGGGTTGGCGGACGAACGTAACGCACGATGGCTGGTGGCCGATTACGAGGTTGGGGATGTCGTGGTCCACTCGGCTCACATTGTGCACGCTGCCTTGGACAACATGGACCGCGGAGGCA
Organism: Paenarthrobacter sp. TAF1; assembly: GCF_052113825.1. Classification (NCBI taxonomy): domain Bacteria; kingdom Bacillati; phylum Actinomycetota; class Actinomycetes; order Micrococcales; family Micrococcaceae; genus Paenarthrobacter; species Paenarthrobacter sp. TAF1. The sequence goes on along the minus strand of NZ_JBFRDO010000015.1, from coordinate 74,188 downwards.
CCATGCGGCTGTCCACGGATATCCGTTATCAGCGGTTGAGCGAACCTATCGACTGGCGCTGGCAGGAGCACTGGAATTACGACGACGGCCTCTGAGCCGCAGCCGTGCGGCACCTCTACTTGGGCTGCTGGACCGCGCCGCGCCACCATGCAACCGTGGCCGCCGCGGCTTCGGCCAGAGGGGTGGGGTCGAGCCCCAGGAGCCGCTGGCTTTCCGAGGAATCCATCACGAACGGCCGCTCGAACTGGTACAGCAATTCGGCCAGTTCGCGCATGTCCGTAGAGAAAAGGCCTGCCACCCGCAGCACCCATCCGGGCACGGCGCTCACTTTGGGTGCAGCAACACCGGCGGCAGCCGCATGCGCTTCGGCTATTTCCCGCTGGGTCACGGCGGCACCGGTGGGGGCATGCAGCACACGGTTCCAGAGTTCCGGCTTATGCGCCGCAGCGATCATGGCGGCTGCGAGGTCCGGTACATAGGTAAAGGAGTGCGGCTGGCGGGTGCTCCCGATGACCTGCACTACCTTGCCTGCCAGGATGGGCTTCACCATGCGCTCGCCGGCGTGGGCCATTTTCACGCGCGGCCCGAAGAAGTCGCCGGCCACGACGCTGACGGTATTGGCCGCATGTGCCTGCCGTGCCTTCAGCAGCGCGGTGCGGATGCCGCGTTTGCCGCCGTCCGCCGCACGAGGCCCGGCTTCGGTCATGATCCGGTCGGGCTCGCTGTAGGAGTACAGGCTTTCAGGGAACACGACGACGGCGCCCACGGCTGCCGCTGCATCCATCACGGTCTGCTCGGCCTGGGGAAGTTCGGCTGCCCAGGCCGCGGCACGGTAGGCGCTTCCGTGGATGCAGTGGAACACCGCATGGGCGCCTTGGAATGCATGGGAGACCTGACCGGGGTCGGAGGCATCTACCCGCATCCTTTCCACCAGCGGGTGCTCCGGGCCACTGCCTGATCGGGTCAGGATGCGGACTTGGTGGCCTTGCTCCGCGAGCTGTTCGGCGACGGTGTATCCAACGGGTCCTGCTCCGGTCACAACGTACATGGGGTTCTTCTTTCGGGATAGCGGCAGATGGCCTGGTCAAAAGCGAGAGCGCTGCTCTCTGAATCCAGAATGACGGCCCTTTCAATCAATGTCAAGAGCAGTGCTCTCATTTGTTGGCGACGCTCTCTCTTATGGCAAGCTGGACTCATGTCGTCCACCGGAACGCCCAAAAGCAAACCAGCTACTCCGCGCGAACGTGCCCGCGCCCAAACCCTGGTCGACATCGTGCGCATCGGACGCGAGCACTTGGCGGTCCATGGGGCCGCTGCCCTTTCCCTGCGTGCCGTGGCCCGGGACCTCGGAGTCGTATCCTCTGCGGTCTACCGCTACGTCCAGAACCGGGACGAACTCCTTACACTCCTGCTCATCGACGGCTACAACGAGCTCGGCGACGAAGTGGACACGGCCGTGGCAGCAGTTCCGGACGGTGACTTTGCCGGGCAATTCAAGGCCCTGGGCCGCGCGGTCCGGCACTGGGCTCTCCGGGAACCCGCCAGCTACGCCCTCCTCTTCGGCAGTCCGGTGCCCGGATACCAAGCCCCGGGGGAGCGCACCACCGTCCCTGGAACCCGCGTCATCTTCCGCTTGGTGGGCATCTTCGATTCCGCCCAGCGGGCGGGCGTCCTGGACGCCCGGGTGGGTCCCGCCGTCGTGATTCCTCCGGCGTTGGCGGCAGATCTGGAAGCCATCCGCTCGGAACTGAAGCTCTCCGTGTCGGATCCGTCCCTGGCGCGCGGTGTGCTGGTGTGGACGTCCGTTTTCGGGGCGATCAGTTTTGAGGTTTTCGGTCAGTACGGCCAGGACACCTTCAAGGCACGCGACGAGTTGTTCGAGCACCAGTTGTCCGTCCTTCAGGGCGTGGCCGGGCTCTAAGGTTGGGGCGCTAGAGTATTCGGATGGCTCGAGGACTGGCGGATATCGGTGCGGAGGGCGTCCTGCTGGCCGGCGCGGGCCGTGCCATTCTCCTGCAAATCGCCAATCCGCGTGTGGGCCACGGCGTAGCCGAGCACAGCAACTTCGCGGAGCGCCCCATGGACAGGCTCCGGGCCACCATGACCTACGTGTACGCGGTGATCTATGGTTCCGAGGAACAGCTCAAAGCCGTCCGACGCGCCGTCAACAGGGCGCACGCGCCGGTCCGGCGGAGCCCCGATGCCACCTCCGCGGGCTACAGCGCGTTCGACGCCGAGTCCCAGCTCTGGGTGGTCGCCACCCTCTACGACACCGCCGTCACCGTGTACGAAAAGGTCCACGGACAGCTCGACGACGAGACCGCCGACAGCATCTACCGCGACTATGCCCGGATCGGAACGGCGCTCCAGCTTCCACCCGGAAGGTGGCCACGCGACCGGTCCGCCTTCGCCGAGTACTGGCAGGCTCAGGTTGAGGCGTTGCGGCCGGACGCAGAGGCGCTCAAAGTCGCCAGGGAATTGCTCTATCCATCCGGCGGTCCGCGCTTGCTGCGCCTGGCCATGCCGCTGGCCCGTTTCCTCACGGCCGGGCTCCTGCCTGCGCCTGTCCGGGAAGCTTTTGGTTTCCCATGGAGCCCCGGCCACGCCCGACGGTTCGACCGGACCATGAAGGGCCTGGGCCGGGTCTACCCCAGGCTGCCGGAGCGGATCCGGCACTGGCCGCGGGACTACTACTTGAAGCAACTCGCCGTCGACGCCAAGGGACCACATGCGTAATCCCACTTCCGTTGAAGAGTCCATTGACCGGGCTGCCCACCGTTACCTGGATCGTGCGGACGGCGGACGGCTGCGTGGCCGGCTCACGGAGTTTGTGGTTTTCGGGCTGAAGCAGGCGTGGGCGTGTGTGTTCGGGGCCGCGCTGCTTGCGGTGATCATCGCGGCCCGCCTCTGGTATCCCGCCGACGCCGGACTGGCCCGCAACGACTTCCTCACCATTGCCGCGATTGTCATCCAAGTGCTCATGATCAGCTTCAAGCTGGAGACGCTGCGGGAGTTGCGGGTGATCCTGCTGTTCCATGTAGTGGGAACGGTGATGGAACTGTTCAAGACGGACGTGGGCTCCTGGGCGTATGAGGCCGAGGGTGTCCTGCGGATCGGCGCGGTGCCGCTCTTCAGCGGGTTCATGTATGCGGCCGTGGGTTCGTACATGGTGCGGGTTTTCCGGCTGTTCGACCTCCGCTTCGACCGCTACCCGCAGCGGTGGATCACGGCCCTTGTTGCGGCGGGGATTTACGTCAACTTCTTCTCGCACCACTACATCCTTGACCTTCGCTGGGTGCTGCTTGCCGCCGTCGTGCTTGTCTACGGGCGGTGCGTGATGCACTTCCGGGTGTTCCGCCGCCGCTTCAAGATGCCGATTCTGGTGTCGTTCCTGCTGGTGGCGCTGTTCATCTGGTTCGCCGAGAACATCGGCACGTGGTCGCGTGCGTGGCTGTATCCGAACCAGCTGAACGGATGGCAGGCGGTTTCCATCGACAAACTCCTAGCGTGGTTCCTGCTGATGATCATTTCCGTGGTGCTGGTGGCGTGGGTCTACAAGCCGGAACCACTCGACGCCGCTGACGCCACCCAAACGGCCGACGCCACCCAAATTCACTAGTGACACCCGGATGTGGGTGTCATCGCTCCGGGTGAGTGGCGCTGTGAATTGTGCGCGTCGTGAGGCTTCCCCGCCAGTTCACCGTAGGCGAAACCACCCCTTTTTGCCGCGTGATTCCGGGGGTCTCCGGGTGGTCTTACAGAAAGTTGAGCGCACTAGACTCAACTTTGGATTGACTTAAATCCAGGGCTGAGTACAGTTGAGTGCAGAACGCTCAACTAGCCGATTGTTGAGCAGGCTCCCGACAGGTCAACCGCCCAGCGGACCACTGCCAGGTGCAATCTCCAACATCGGCCATTGAAAGGAAACAAGATATGTCACGTGCAGTAGGTATCGACCTCGGAACCACCAACTCCGTGGTCTCTGTTCTCGAAGGTGGCGAGCCCACCGTCATCGCCAACGCAGAAGGCGGCCGCACCACGCCGTCCGTAGTTGCGTTCTCCAAGTCCGGCGAAGTCCTGGTCGGCGAAATCGCCAAGCGCCAGGCCGTCAACAACATCGACCGCACCATCGCCTCCGTCAAGCGCCACATGGGCACCGACTGGAGCGTCGCAATCGATGACAAGAAGTACACGCCGCAGGAAATTTCCGCGCGTATCCTCATGAAGCTCAAGAACGACGCCGAGAGCTACTTGGGCGAAAAGGTCACCGACGCTGTGATCACCGTTCCGGCATACTTCAACGATGCCGAGCGCCAGTCCACCAAGGAAGCCGGCGAAATCGCAGGCCTCAACGTCCTCCGTATTGTCAACGAGCCCACCGCGGCTGCACTGGCCTACGGCTTGGACAAGGGCAAGGAAGACGAACTCATCCTGGTCTTCGACCTCGGTGGCGGAACCTTCGACGTCTCCCTCCTCGAGGTTGGCAAGGACGAAGACAACTTCTCCACCATCCAGGTCCGCGCAACCGCCGGTGACAACCGCCTCGGTGGCGACGACTGGGACAACCGCGTCGTCGAGTGGCTCCTGAGCCAGCTCAAGGTCAAGGGCATCGACCTCTCCAAGGACAAGATCGCCCTCCAGCGTCTCCGCGAAGCTGCAGAGCAGGCCAAGAAGGAACTGTCCTCCTCCACCAGCACCAACATCTCCCTCCAGTACCTCTCCGTCACCCCTGACGGCCCGGTCCACCTGGATGAGCAGCTGACCCGTGCCAAGTTCCAGGACCTCACCAAGGACCTGCTGGACCGCACCAAGAAGCCGTTCCACGACGTCATCGCCGAAGCCGGCATCAAGGTTTCCGACATCGACCACATCGTCCTCGTCGGTGGCTCCACCCGTATGCCTGCTGTCTCCGAGCTCGTCAAGGAACTCGCCGGCGGCAAGGAGCCCAACAAGGGTGTCAACCCGGACGAAGTTGTGGCCGTTGGTGCCGCACTGCAGGCCGGTGTCCTCAAGGGCGAGCGCAAGGACGTCCTCCTCATCGACGTCACCCCGCTGTCCCTCGGCATCGAAACCAAGGGTGGTGTCATGACGCACCTCATCGAGCGCAACACGGCCATCCCCACCAAGCGTTCCGAGACCTTCACCACCGCTGACGACAACCAGCCGTCCGTGGCCATCCAGGTCTTCCAGGGCGAGCGTGAATTCACCCGCGACAACAAGCCGCTGGGCACGTTCGAACTGACCGGCATCGCTCCGGCACCGCGTGGCGTCCCGCAGGTCGAGGTCACCTTCGACATCGACGCCAACGGCATCGTCCACGTCTCCGCCAAGGACAAGGGCACGGGCAAGGAACAGTCCATGACCATCACCGGTGGCACCGCGCTCTCCAAGGACGACATCGACCGCATGGTCCGTGAAGCCGAAGAGCACGCTGCAGAGGACAAGGCACGCCGCGAAGCTACGGACACCCGCAACTCCGCAGAGCAGCTCGCCTACTCGGTGGACAAGCTGATCGCCGACAACGACGACAAGCTGCCGGAAGAGGTCAAGACCGAGGTCAAGGCAGACGTCGACGCCCTCAAGTCCGCCCTGGAAGGCACCGACGACGCCGCCGTCAAGACCGCCTTCGAGAAGCTCCAGGCCTCCCAGACCAAGCTCGGCGAAGCCATCTACTCGCAGGCCGCCGCAGCTGATGCTCCGGGTGCCGGCGCTGAAGGCGCACCTGCCGGTGACAAGGCAGCCAACGACGAAGACATCGTTGACGCCGAAATCATCGACGAAGACGAAGCGAAGAAGTAGCCATGCCTCATCACGGCAACGAAGCAGAGCACTCAGAAGGCAACGAGCCGCGCAAGCCGGTTATTCGGGACAACCGCAAGGTTGACCCGGAAACCGGGGCAGCCCGCCACCCTGAAGGCGAAGCCACGGCTCACAGCGAAGGCAATGCCGCTCCCTCGGACGGCGATGCGCTCTCCCAGGCTGAGGAAATCCTCAACGGGGTAGAGGTGCCGGCTGAAGAGTCGGTAGCCTCCGGTGCCGCAGCTGAAGCCCAGGCAGCGGAGCTCCGCAACGATCTCCTCCGCCTCCAGGCTGAGTACGTCAACTACCGTAAGCGCGTCGAACGCGACCGCGCCGTAGCAGGGGAGATGGCCGTCATCGGCGTCCTGAACTCCCTGCTCCCGGTGCTGGACGACGTCGACGCCGCACGCCAGCACGGTGACCTCGAGGACGGCCCCTTCGCCGCGATCGCGACCAAACTGGAGAACGCGCTGAAGACGTACGGACTGGAACGCATCGCGGACACGGGAGTCGAATTCGACCCCACCATCCACGAAGCACTCATCCAGCAGCCCGGCGAGGACATCCAGGTTGACACCGTCAGCCAGGTGCTGCGCTCCGGATACCGCTCAGGAGAGCGTGTCCTGCGTGCAGCCCAGGTGATCGTGGCTGTCCCGGCGTAACCTCCGCCTTCGCGGATGAGGGGGCCCCGCCCCTACGCGTGGCGGCTAAGTCCTACGGACTCGGCCGCCACGCTCCGGCAGGCCCGATGCCACTCCCGGGCCCCCTCATCCGCTACGGCTTAGAGGTAGTCTCGCCGTACGCTTTGTTTGTTTTAGAAAGGAAACGCTCTTGGCCAGCCAGGACTGGGTTGAAAAGGATTTTTACGCGATCCTTGGTATCGCCAAGGACGCGTCCGACGCGGATATCAAGAAGGCTTACCGCAAGCTTGCCCGGCAGTACCACCCGGATACGAATTCCGGGGATGCTGCTGCGGAGAAGAAGTTCAAGGACATTTCCGAGGCTTACTCGGTGTTGTCGAGTCCCGAGGACCGGCAGCAGTATGACGCCATCCGTGCCATGGGTGGCGGGGCCCGGTTTGCTCCGGGAGCCGGGCGTGGCGGTGCGGGTGCCAACGGTGGGTTCGAGGACCTCTTTGGCGGCCTGTTCGGCGGCGGACCAGGCGCCCGTCAGCCTGCGGGCGGAGGCATCCCTCCGGAGTTTGCCGACTTGTTCGGCGGGGGATTCGGCGGTGCCGGCCAGACCGGTTTCCAGCGGGCTCCGCAGAAAGGTTCGGACCGCACGGCGACCACAACCATTTCCTTCGCCGGCTCCATCAAAGGCACCACGGTGAGCCTGCGCGAAAGCAACGGCAACGTGATCGACGTCAAGATTCCAGCCGGGATCAAGGACGGGCAGAAGGTCCGTCAGCGTGGCAAGGGCAACGTCGGCCCTGCAGGCAACGGTGATCTCATCATCACCGTGAGCGTGAAGCCCCACGATTTCTTCCAGCGCGACGGCGACAACATCCGCATCCACGTGCCTGTCACGTTCGCGGAAGCGGCGCTCGGCGCCACCATTGAGGTTCCAACGCTCGACGGCGACACCGTCAAGTTGCGTGTACCGGCGGGCACACCCTCTGGCCGTACCTTGAGGGTCAAGGGCCGTGGCGTGAAGACGTCCAAGGCGACCGGCGATCTCCTGGTGACCATCGACGTCGCGGTTCCCCAAAACCTGAACAAAGAAGCGGAAGAAGCTGTCAAGGCGTTCGCTGCTGCCACCACTGACGCGAACCCGCGTCGCGACCTGGCCGCGAAGGCCCGGTTGTAAGGAGGCAGGTCATGGCAATCGACGTCAACCAGCCGATCTTTGTCATCTCCGTCGCTGCGGAGCTCGCTGACATGCATCCGCAGACGTTGCGCCAGTACGACCGCCTGGGCATCGTCTCGCCCAGCCGCGCCCCCGGCAAGTCCCGCCGCTACTCCCAGAACGACGTCAATAAACTGCGGGAGGTCCAGCGCCTTTCGCAGTCCGGCGTCTCCCTCGAGGGCATCAAGCGCATCCTTGACCTTGAGAACCAGGTGGCCGCGCTGCAGTACCGGGTGGCTGAACTGACCGAGGAACTGTCACGGCGCCGCACGCCGATGGATGCGCGCATCTTCGCGGCGGGAGCTGCCGGCGACGTCGTCAGCCTTGCCCGCGGGCAGCGGCCACGTGGTCGTTCCCAGGCAGTTGTCGTGTGGCGGCCGCGGCCGGCGGAGGACCGCTGATCCCCGCATCAATGCAGCTGGTGCAGGCTTAGCTAGACCAGCCCTCCGCGTTCGCCGATCGCCGCTTCCAAGGACCGGAGGACGGCAAAGGGGACTATCCCGCTGGTCCTCGGGTTTTGCGGACTGGGGTTGTTGCGGATCTCGAAGCGGTATTCGCCGGAGGGGCCCGAGGCTTCAATGACGTGGCTGGTCAGTGAGGCCTTCGGGTCGGCCGTCAGCCGCACCTGCACGCCGTCCCAATCCCTGACGGCCTCAGCCACGGCCGCTGCGACGTTGAGTGAGCGCGGAAACAGCCGTGCCGCTTCCTGGGCTGAGCCGAGGAAGACCTCCAGCGGTTCTGTGGTCGCTCGGATCCCATCGGCTTGCTCCTGTTCCATCCAGGGTTGGACCAGCGTTTCAGGAAGTTTGGTGGTGGAAACCACCACGGAATCGTAGGCGGATTCCCTTGCGCCGGCTTCAAGGAGGTCGAGCCCGCCCACTGCGCCCGACGTCATGAACAATCTCCCTGGACCGCACGCGTTCAAGCGTGCTGCCAGGCCCTGGTCGGCAAGGGCGCCGATGGAGGTGATCAGGAAATCTACGCCCGCGCCCAGGATCTTTTCAGCGTATTCAGCCACGGCGGACTGCCCCGCGCACTCCACGATCAGCTCGCAGCACTCCAGGGCCGCTTCCAAGGTCAGCGAAGGGAAGGGGCGTTCGACGGCGGGACGCCCGGTTCCGTTGTCGGTGCGGCTGATGATGCCGGCTAGTTCTGCGCCCACCACCTTGCCCAGGGAGATGTCCTCGGCGACGCGCGCGCCGATGGCTCCGTAGCCGATGATTCCTATGCGGTGGGACGTCATTCCTGTTTCACTTTCCGGCGTCAGCGGTGGGTACTGACTGTCCGTCCTCGAATTGGTCGATGGAAGCGGACACCTTCCTGAGGAGCCCGCTGAGCTGGGTGATTTCCTTGGCGTTCAGCCCGGCCAGCATCTGGCGCTGTGTGGCGAGGTGCTCCTCGAAAATGGAGTCGATGACGTCTTTGCCGTGCGGGGTCAATTGCGCATAGACGACGCGTCGGTCGGTACGCGTGCGCACCCGCTCGATGAGGTTTTGTTCCTCCATGCGGTCCAGCCTGAACGTGATCCCGCCAGTGGTTAGCATTGACGAACTTGCCAGCTCGCCGGCTGTCTTCCGGTGTGGTTCACCGGAGCGGCGCAGGTTTGCCAGTACGTCAAAGGAGGCCAGGGTGAGTCCGAATTTTTCGAAAACTGAGTTTTCAATGACGCGCTGTTTGATGATGATCTGGGCCAAGCGCCCGAAGACGCCGATGGTACCGGCGTCCAGTCCGGGCTTCTCGCGGGCCCAATCCTCGAGGATGCTGTCCACTGTGTCGCTGGTGTCCGGTTGCTTACCCATGGTGGTCCATTCTCATCGTGGTTGCCCTTTTCATAAATAACTTAGCACTGACTTTCTCAGTACGAGGAAGATTGGTGCGTGAGTCCATCGGGTTTGTCCTGCTTGTCACTCAGATCTGGTTATCTTAGAGTTGAGATAACTAGATCCAAGGAGATAGTTGAATGCGGCGTCATCGAAGACGTCCGCAACAAGGCAGTAGCAACGAGAGAGGTCCATCATGAGTGAAGCTGTTGCAGCAACGGAGACCACGCCCGAACTTGAAGCGATGATTGATTCGTCCATCGCTTCAAGGGACACGCGGCAGGTCGATTTCGACACCCTGAAGTTCCAAACGAAGGCCGGCGCCAAGTTCCGTCGTGGTCAGGTCCGTTACATCGGTTCAGGCGCCACGGGGGACCATTCCGGTGATACCAATGTCCTCCAAGCGGAGCATTTCACCTTCTCCAACATGGTTCTCCCGGCGGGATGCGTAGGTCCGGAACATACTCATCCCGACGTGGAAGAAGTGTTCTTCGTTCTTGAGGGACAGGTTGAATTCAGCGTTCACGATGTCGAAGACGGGACCAAGAAGGCGAGCCGGGTTCTGGGTTACCGCGATTTGATCCGTGTACCTGCCGGTGTACCCAGGAGCCTTCGGACGGTCAGCGACGAAGACGCATTGATCTGCGTCATTATCGGCTCCAGGAAGCCGGAGATTCCTTTCTACCCGCCGTCCTCCGAAATGCACGGGGTAACCCGGTAGTACGAGTCGGCAACCAAGTACGCCCGGAGCCTACTGGCAGGCTCCGGGCGTACTTGTGTGTGACCGCGATACCTCAAGCGACAACCGGGTCCTGAAGCTACAGGGCTTCCAGTTTGGCGGCTTGCTCGCGTGCATCGGCCTGATGGATTCTGCGGATCCTCGCTACGCCGAGATCGTGCTGGTACAGATTTTCTTCCCTGTCTGCGTCAGCTGCCAGGGCCTCAAGAACCTCGCGGTCCTGTTCCAGGACCACCCAGTGTTTTTCCTCCAGGGTTGCCTTGTACATGAACCTCCACACATCCCGTTCCCAGCCGGATACACGCCGGGTACGCCAGTGGAAGACGGCGGACGTCTCCTGGTCGATCGGCGTCGACATTCCCACGATTCCGAAAACGCCGCCTGGTCCCGCCGATCGGGCGTACGGAATTTCCAGGTCAACGTAGTCCATGCCCTCGCGGCAGAACTCAACCCAGTCGAAATTGACGCCGCGCTGATCTGTTTTCTCGAAGAAGAATCCCCGTTCCGTCTCACGGATCCGGAACCGCGCACTGGTATCGCCGCCGGACATTGAATGTGATTCACGGTGCAGGAATGCGCCATGCATGGGGTCCAGGACGTTGTCCATGTAGAAGCGCCAAGGACCCCTCCACTCGGCATAGTTGGAAAACCAGGCGACGGCGGGATCAGCCAGCCGGTCCGGGACCTTGAATTCCGGTACCTCGGAATCCTCCGTGAGCGGCATGAACGCAAAGATCGTGTCTGCTGCTTCAACAACGGAAAGCGACACCGTGGCAGTCTTGCCTTCCAAGGCACAGCCGGGCATCCCTGGAACGGAAACCACTTTTCCGGTCCCATCCACTTGGACGCCGTGGTACTTGCAAGCAATCCTGTCTCCCAGGTGCTGGCCCACAGACAACGGTGCACTACGGTGAGGGCACCGGTCCTCGAGCATGCGGACCTGCCCCCGGGCGTCACGGAACAGCAGCCAGTCGATGTTCAGCCTTTTGACCTTGACCATGGCACCCGCACCGACGAACCGCGAGGGGATGATGGGGTACCAGCGGTCGCGAAGGCCAGTGGCGGCCAATTCGGCGGCATCCATGTGATGGCGTACGCCCACTGCGTACTTCTTCTTTCCGACTGGCCGTGATACCGGGGCGCCTGCTTGTCCGGAGGTCGGAGCTGTTGTGATGGTCATGGGCTATTCTCCTAGTCGTCGCATTTCGGCACGGAAGCTTTCTTCGTTCCAGGGCTCGCCGTTCGGTGCGTGCAAGCCAAGGGTGTTGAGTCCCGCAATGACTCCTTCCAAGTCATGCGTCCCCCCGCCAAAGATCTCTGCCAACGCTCCTGACAGCTTCTTCTCGTAGGGACCAAGGGGTTTCCCCAGGCGCGACTGGGCTGGATCCAGATACAGTTCAGGCATTTCCATCCTTTTCGGGTCGGGCGAAGGCGTGCAGGCCTTCTGCGATCTTGATGAACGATGTGGCCCACTCATTGAAGGAACCGGGACGGTTTCGGTGAGCGGGGATCCCGCAATGGTCGATGATGACGAAGACCCCGTTCCGGATGCCTCCGGCCACGCTCTGGGCTTTTGAGATGTCCGTATCGAGCGTCGGTGCTGCTGCAATCACCAGCGTGGGAGCTTGTACCTCGGACATCACGCCGGCCAGCTGGAGATCCTGGGGGTCCACCTCCGGGTCGCCCAGGATGAGGCTCATCACCAGCCCGGGATGGGTTGATCCCAGAATGACGGCGCCCAGGACATCCGGGCCGGTTGCCACGATGTGTACCGGACCGTTCTCCGCTTTCTTCAAGGCAACAGCAGCAGACTCTGCCCAGCCCTGGGCGCTCTCAGCAGCAGCGGAAGCCTGCTCCTCGGCCCACACCCGGGCGCCTAAGTCATCACGCTGGAAAGAGAACCACGAGTCCGTAGTGCCGGAACCACTCAGGCAGACAACGGGGTACTTGGGCATGGCCAGCCCATCCGGGGAATCTGTGTCCATGACACGACCGAGGCCAGGGTCGCTGAAATTCAAAGTTTCCATTCAGGCCTCCTCGTGCCCGGGCTGCGGGATGTGGACGGGAGGAACAAAAGGTCCCGGCTGGGGGACCAGCGCTGTGACGTCAACTTCGATGACGGCCGGTCCGCGGACGTCCAATGCTTCAACCAAGGCTTGGTCGAAGGTCCCCGGTGACTCTACGCGCCAAAACGGCAGGCTGAGCGAACGCGACAACAGCTCGAAGTCGGGAGTTCTGAGATCCACTCCCGCCCGCGCAAATCCATTGGCCTCCTGGAGGTTTCGGAGCACACCGTAACCGCCGTCGTTGAACACCAGCACCACACACCATGCGCCTGAACCGGCCAAGGAAGCGAGCTCTCCAAGGTGGACGGCCAGGCCGCCGTCGCCCACCATTACTGCAGTGGGGACCTCCGGCCGCGCGCAAGCTGCGCCGATGCCCATGGCCAGGCCTTGGCCGATGCCACCACCAACGGGAAAGACGTTGGTTTCCCTTGCGTAGATCGGAAGCAGCCGATTGCCCCACTGGCTGGAAGGAATCGTCACGTCCCTGGCGATGACCGATTCGCGGTGGAACCTTTGACGGATGCTTTCGCAGACCTCGGCGTATCCACCGATGTAACGGGAGAGCTGTTCCCGGACGGAGTAGCGGACCTGGCGGACCCTCTTCGGCCAGGACCCTGCGGCCGGATCGGTGTCGGACTGATGCGGGCCCCGCCGGGCGTCCAGCTGCCCGTTGATGGCGGCCAGGATGCTCCGCGCGTCACCAAGCAGCCCAACATCGGCGGGATAGACGCGGCCGATGGCGTCGGCGTCGATGTCTATTTGGATATGGGGCGCTGGCAACGCCAGGTGGTAGTGCTTGGTTTCGTTGGACCGGAAGTGCGTGCCGATGCTGAGCAGCAGATCCGCCTCCGCCAGCAACTGTGATGCCTCCGGCGTAGTGGCAAAATTCCCGATGACCAGATTGTGGTCTTCGGGAACAACGCCCCGCCCGGAGTTGCTGCTCAGCAGCCCGGCTCCCAGACGCTCCATGAGGGAGGCCAGCGCTTCGCCTGCTCCGGCAGCCCCGCCACCTGCCCAGATCACCGGGCGCTTGGATGCGGCCAACAATTCGACTGCCTCGTTGAGGGCGTCGGCATCCACCTCGGGGGGAAGCCGCTCAGCGGCCTCGATGGCCCGCTGCTCATCGGGGCGCGCGAGGTATTGCAGGTCAGTGGGCCATTCGATGCTGGAGGGGGAATGCGGCAGCGACTGCAGGTGGGCAATGGCCTCCTCCAGATCGGCTTCAGCGTCCTTGCAGTTGAAGATGGTGCGCGCGTATCCGGAGACGGCGTCCAGCATTTGCAGTTGGCGTGGAACCTCGTGGATAACCCCGCGGTTCCCGCCGAGAAATTCACTGTCGATCTGGCCGGTAATGTGCAGGACGCGGCTTCCCGCCGTCAACGCCTCCACCATGGAGCCGGCCGCATTGCCGGCTCCGGTACCGGTGCTGGTCAGGGCAACACCGAACTTGCCGCTTGCCCTGGCGTAAGCATCGGCTGCATTCACCGCGGCGGCTTCGTGGCGCATGGGGATGAAGGTAAGTTCACGGTCCACGGCTTCCACCAGGGGGAGGTTGTGGATGCTGATGACGCCGAAGGCGGTGTCGATCCCGTGACGGCGCATCACCCTGACCAGTACGTCCCCGCCGTTGGGTCCGTTGGTTGATTGTTTCTGTGACATCGAGTCCCTTTCGTAGCTTGAGTGGTTGTCAGACGTACCGGTTCACGCCGCCGCCGACTTCCACCGTGGTTCCGGTGGTATAGCCGCTCAGTGGCGAAAGCAGCGTGACGATGTGGAAAGCCACTTCCTCCGCTGTGCCGAACCGGCCCAGTCCGATGCCCCTGTCCTTGGCTATTTCGGCGCTCCAGTCGGCGTATCCGAGGTCGGACATCGCGTTTTCGAAGCGCCGGCGCCACTGGCCCGTATCGATGAGCCCGAGCATCACTGAGTTCACGCGGATGCCGTCCGATGCCAGGTCCTCGGCGATCGAGTGCGTCAGGTTGAGCAGCCCGGCCCGGGCTGCAGACGTCGCCGCAAGGCGAAGTTCCGGTTGCCGGGCCAGGATGGCGTTGACGTTGACTATCGCCGCGCCCGGCCGGCGGGTCGTCGACGACGGCGGTTGGCTTACCTCGACGGAGGACGCCGAGCGGGCAAGCGACGCGCGCGCGGACCGGATCATGTTCCAGGCCCCGAAAATCTTGAGGTCGAACTCTTCCCGGAATTGCTCGTCTGTGGTGTCTTCCAGTGTTGCCATCAGCGATCGTCCTGCGTTGCAGACCAGTCCGTCGATGCCACCGAAGCGCTTCAGTGTGGTGGTGATGAAGGCATCGGCAGCGTTCCGGTCCGTGACATCGCAGGATTCCAAAAGGATGGAATCCGGGTCGGCCCAGGAGAATTCGCTGAACGCTTCCTCAAGCCGGTCCACGTCCCGTGCGCATGCTGCTACCCGGGCTCCTTCGCCCAGGAGAAGCCGTGCGGTGGCGAGGCCAACGCCTGAGCTGGCTCCCGTCACCACCACTGTCCGATCTTTCAACTGCAGGTCCACGTACGGTTCTCCTTCTTTTTGATGTTCAAGGGGGTCCTCACTGCGCTGGCTACTGACCCATGACGAATCCGCCATCAACAACGATGTTTTGGCCGGTAATGAAAGCTGCTGAATCCGAGATCAGGAACTGCACCACGCCGGCCACATCGTCAGGAGTCTGCTCCCGGGCCAGGACCCGGCGGTCCTGGTAGAGCTGGAAGCGGTCAGCCGGTACCCGTTCGGTTGCTTCCACCCGGGTCAGCCCGGGAGCCACGGCATTGATCCTGACGCCGGCCGGGCCGGCGTCGCGGGCCATCGTCCGGGTCATGGACAGCACCGCTCCCTTCGACCCCACATAGTGCACAAGCCGGGGTGAGCCATACAGCGCCGCGTCCGAGGCAATATTCACGATGGAACTGCCGGATTTCACCGCTAATTGCGGATAGAAATGCTTGCTCATCAACCACGTGCCAAAGGCGTTGACGGTCATGACCCGTTGGAAGAAGTCGTCATCGAGTTCCCAAAACACGTCCCCTCCCACCCCGTCGGCAAGTGCCGCATTGTTGACCAGGGCATGGGCGCCCCCCAGTCTTTCCACAGCCGTGGCCAGCGCTGAGACGGAGGAGGCATCGGAGATGTCCGTGATGATCGCTGTTGCCGAGAGGTTTCGCGATCGCAGGGTGTCCTGGGCCGATTCTGCCAATTGCGGGCTTTTCTCGGCGAGCACAACGTGGTCCCCTCCCACGGCGAGCCGTTCGGCGATGCTGAATCCCAGCCCCCGGCCGGATCCGCTGACCACAACGAGCCGGCTCATGCCTGGCCCGCCCAGAAACGGAGCACGGCGTCGGCCATCAGCCCTGGCTGCTCCTGCAGTGCGGCGTGCCCCGCATCCTCAAGGATTTCGAACCCGGCTCCAGGGATGAGCTTTGACACCAAACGGGACTCCTCGACGCCCGTGACGAAGTCGTCCCGGCCGACGACCACGAAGGAAGGGACTTTGAGCGCAGTCAGGACAACTGTGTTGTTGGTCCGGGCCATCATCCGCGCCGCTGCCGAGTATCCCGGCAGGCGGACCGCCGCCATCTCGCGGCGCACGGTGTCGGCCACCGTCGTCGGCGTCACGGGGGAGACCAATCTGCGGAAGCGCCTGGCGGCAAAAACCTCGGGTCCGACGTCGCGGAGTTCATTGATCCGTTTGAGCATTCTGTCCGCCGATTCCTTCGTCAGGCAGGACCCTCGGGTGCTGCTGGCAAGGACCAAAGAGCGCACCAGTTCCGGATACCGTGCTGCCATCTGCGTGCCGATGACGCCACCCCATGACGTGCCAAAGACGTGGACGGGACCGCTGCCCAGCTCCGTAATCAACGCAGCCGCCACGTCCACATGGTCGTCGTGGACGGACGCGTCCGTGGATTGACCGTAGCCTGGCGCGTCCCAGGAGATCGTGCGGTAACCGTTGCTGCTCAATCGTTCCGCCAGGAGGGCGCATGAGTTGGCGTTGCCGCCGATCCCGTGCATCATCAGGACCGGGACCCCGGCACCGCGCATTTCAATGGATATGCCTTCGGACGACATCCAACGCATGGCCTTGTCAGTGGGTGGCATGGACAGCCTCCATGCTCAGGAAATAGTCACCGGATTCAGGCTGTACCAAGTCGCGGTACCCAGGATCGGCAATGCCCGCCATTGCACTGCGGACGGTTGCCGTGGGCGGTCCCGCGGTTCCCCATTGGTCGGACAGCTCAGGGGTTCGTCTCCATGTGCGGCAGAGCCAACTGTCTTCATCCACTTGGGCAACCTCCGAGGTGTATTCACAAACCAGGTTGTTGGGATCGGTGAAGTAGGAGAAGGTATTGTCGCCGGGGCCGTGCCGGCCAGGCCCCCACTGCGGGGCGATACCGTGCGATTTCAGGCTTCCGATCCCACGCATGAAGTGGTCGATGCTTTGCATCTCGTAGGCGACGTGGTTGACGGAGGACCACGGCGCTTGGTTGAAGGCGATGACATGATGCTCGGCATTGCACCGGAGGAAGGCCATTTGGTGCTCCGACCAGTCTGAGATCCGCATGCCAAGCACTTGCGTATAGAAATCGGTGGCACGATCAATGTCCACCGTGTTCAGGACAACGTGGGCAATTTTCCGCGGCAGGGCGCGCCTGCCGCCGGGTTCCTGTGAGACCACTGCGTGGACGTTCGCGGACAGTTCCAGCAGCCGCCCTTCGGGGTCCACCAATTGCAGCCCGTACCCGCCGGCTGCGTCATCCAAGGGACCGGGCTCCCGGAACAGCGGAATGCCAAGGGCTGCGAGTTTGACTGCCGCGACGTCCACGTCCCGTGGAGTGGAGAGGGCGAACGAGATGGAGCCGAGCCCGTTCTGCTCGGCCTGTTCCAGGCGAAGTATGTGGTGGTCCGAACCTGTTCCCCGCAGCCAGAACCTGTCGCTGTCTTCCTCCACGGTGGAGAGGCCCCAGACTTCATGGTAAAAATCCTTGGCTGCGACGGCCCGGGGGACCTTGAGGGAAACCGATCGGAGCGATCGGAGCTTGCATACGGGTTCAGCGGCGAAAAAAGTCATGGACAACCTTCCGGATTGAGTTGGGTGGGCGGATTGAGGATCAGAGGTCCAGGACGAGCTCCCGTGAGCGGCAACGGGAAACACAGACGAACATGGATCTGCTTTCGGCTTGTTCGGCTGGGCTCAGGAGGAAATCCCGGTGGTCGACGTCGCCTTCGACGACACCCACCTCGCACGTGCCGCAAATTCCTTCCGTGCAGGAACTCGGGACGTCGACTCCGGCCTGGTTGAGGGCATCCAGGACCGAGATGTCGGGGCCGACAGTGATGCGCTGGCCGGTGCTCTTGCACACGACATCAAAGCCGGTACTCTCCTCGGCGGTCGCGGAAGCAGGGACCGGGGCCTTGAACCGCTCCAGCCTGAGCCGGGAGGGGTCTTCGAGGGCAGCTTCAACGGCTTTCATGAGAGGTTCCGGACCACACACGTAGACGAGCGCATTTGCGTCGAGGGAACCTACCGCACCGGCAATATCCGCGAAGGTGCCATTGGCTTCGTCATCCGCATGGACTGTCACACGGTCCTGCGGCATGCCGGCTATTTCATCCAGGAACGCCATGGTGGCCCTGGACCGGCCAGTGTAAAGGAGAGACCAGTCCGCGCCATCACTCTCCAGCTGGCGGGCCATGGCGATGATTGGCG
Organism: Paenarthrobacter sp. TAF1; assembly: GCF_052113825.1. NCBI lineage: Bacteria > Bacillati > Actinomycetota > Actinomycetes > Micrococcales > Micrococcaceae > Paenarthrobacter > Paenarthrobacter sp. TAF1. The sequence goes on along the minus strand of NZ_JBFRDO010000015.1, from coordinate 56,199 downwards.
TTATACCCACCCCACCTGCCACCAGTACGTAGCTTCCGGCCTCCTCCAATGAGAAGTTCGTCCGGGGACCCTCCACGTCAAGCAACGAGCCCACTGGGAGGTTCTCGTGAACAAACTTGCTTCCACCACGGGAGTCGGGGGTGCGGAGCACGGCCACAGTCCATGACGTTGAACTCGACGGATCCGAACACAGTGAATATTCCCGGGTGAGTCCATTGGGAAGGCGGAGGCTCAGGTGTGCCCCGGGAACCCACGAGGGAAGAGGGGCTCCTGACGGGTCGGTCAACGTGAGGCTGGTGACGCCGTCGGCCTCCCACTTTTTCTGGTGTACACGCAAAGTGCGGCGTGCAGGGCTGGTGCTCACTGAAGTGCCTTTCATTATTGTTCGACGGCGGGTTGCTGGGCCGCCCAGTCGATGGGCTTACCGGACAGGTCCAGGTAGATGCTCTTTTGCCGCATATAGGAGCGGATGCCTTCGCGGCCCTTTTCGATGCCCAGCCCGCTTTCCTTGGACCCGCTGAACGGCGTCGAGATGCTGAACTGCTTGTAAGTGTTGATCCACACCGTTCCCGCCTGGATGGCTTTGGCTGTGCGCCATGCGCGGCGATAATCGCTCGTCCAAACACCGCACGCGAGACCAAAGACGGTGTCGTTTGCTTCCCGGACGAGGTCGGTTTCGTCGTCGAAAGGCAGGACCACTGCCACCGGTCCAAAGATCTCCTCCTGGCAAATGGCGGCCGAATTCGACACCCCGCTCAGGATGGTTGGCAGGAAGTAGGCTCCGGCATGCAGTGCCTCATCTTCCGGAGGCCCGCCACCACAGAGCACAGTGGCCCCATCCCGCCACGCAGCGTCCACCATGGCAGCCACACTGTCCCTGTGCTCGTGCGTCACCATGGGGGCCACTTGCGTGGCAGGATCGGAACCGGGACCAACGCGGAGCCGTTTGGCCCCATCGACAAGCCGGTTCAGGACTTCCTCAAAGATCGAACGTTGGATGAAGACCCTCGAACCGGCAATGCAACTCTGGCCGGTCGAAGAGAAGATTCCGTACAGGATGCCGGCCACGGCCTGGTCAAGATCGGCATCGGCGAACACAATGGTGGGCGACTTGCCGCCCAACTCCAACGTGATGGGCATGATCTTTTCAGCGGCAACCGCGCCCAGGGTCCGTCCGGTGGAGGTGCCGCCCGTGAACGAGATCTTGCCGACCTGCGGATGGCGCGCCAGAGCGTCACCCACCGTCCGTCCCGGTCCCGGCAGTACGGAGAGCAGCCCGGGCGGCAGGCCGGCGTCGTCACAAATGCGGGCCAAGAGGAGCGAAACCCAGGGCGCCCACACCGGGGGCTTGATGATCACGGCGTTGCCTGCCGCAAGGGCTGGCGCAACCTTCTGGGCGTCGCTGGCGATCGGCGAGTTCCACGGCGTGATGGCGCCCACCACGCCCACGGGCTCGTACATCGAAACAGAAAGGTAGTCGCCGCGGGAGGGAGTCAGAGCGTCCTCCAAAGTTTCCAAGGCAGCCGCCGTGAAGCGGAAGGTGCCCGCGGCACTGACGGCGAGGGCGCGGGTTTCAGCGAGCGTTTTTCCGGTGTCGAGGGTTTGCAGCTCAGCGATTCTTTCCGCATTGCCCAGGATGGCGTCACTGATCCGATGCAGCACTGTGGCCCGTTCGTGGGGGAGCATCCGCGCCCAACCACTGTTCTCGACCGCTTTCAAGCCTGCCTGGACGGCGGCATCGACATCATCGACCGTGGCTCCGTGCAGCGTTGCGAAGCACGCGCCCGTGGCCGGATCGATTGACTCGATGAGCTTTCCGGCTCCTTGCCGCCACGTGCCTCCGACGTAAATCTCATCGGGTGTTGCAGGGGAGGGGCGCATCGTCTTGCTCGGCGCAGCTCCGGTTTTGTCGGGGTTCATGATCGAGTTCCGTCCGTCATTGATGGTGCGAAAGGGGAGGTCCACTGCCTGGCCGGCCTCAATGGCTGCGGAGCAGGGACGCGACGTGGGCACGAAGCTCCACGAACCGGGGTTCCTGCTTGGTAGCCACCTGATCCCTTGGCCGGGGAAGGTCCACCTCCACCGTCTCTGCGATAACGCTTGGAGGCGCTGAAAGGGCTATGACGTGGTCCGCCAGGTAGATGCTCTCGTCGATGTCGTGGGTCACGACCAGGACCGTCACCCCCAAGGAAGCGTGGATATCCAGCAAAAGGTCCTCAAGATCGGACCGTGTCTGGGCGTCCACTGATGCGTACGGCTCGTCCATCAGCAAGAGCTTGGGGTTCGATGCCAGTGCCCTCGCGATGGCGGCACGCTGCTGCATTCCGCCGGACATTTGCCACGGGTACAGCTTTTCCTTGCCAGTGAGTCCCACCGCGTCGATCGCCTCTTGTACTCTTTGGCGTCTTTCTTCCACCGGGACGCTCCGCAAAGGAAAAGCGATGTTCTTATCGACGCGCATCCAGGGAAAGAGGGAACGTGAGTAGTCCTGAAAGACCATAGCGAGTCCGTCGGGCACACCTTTGACGGGTTTGCCGTTGAAGGTCACGGTTCCCTGGGTGGGGGTATCCAAGCCACTGATGATGCGCAGGAGTGTGGATTTACCGCAGCCCGAGGGGCCCACGATGACGCTGATCTTCCCGTGGGGGATGCTTGCTGTGATGCTCTTGACGGCCAGATTCTGTCCGTAGGATTTGGTTACCGCCTGCAGTTCGAGTTCAATGGCCTGCTCTGTGCTGGTTGCGCTAGTCATGTTGTTGTGTCGCTCCTCGGTGCCAGGACAAAGCCCGGCGTTCGACGATGTGGAATAAGACATTGAGAGCCACGCCCAGGAGACCAAGGACGATCAGGATGGCCCAGAAATTCGTGTAGTCGAAGGTCCGCTGTGTGGTGACCAGGAGGTAACCCAGTCCGTTCTTGGATTTCTGTAGTTCCGAAATGATCATGATGATGAGGGACAGCGACAACGATGTCCGTACACCAGCAAAGATTTTGGGCGAGGCGCCGGGCAGGATGACGTTGAAGAGCACATCCAAGGGGCGGATTTTGAAGACCGCCGCTGCCTGAAGCCGTTGATGGCCGATCGAGTTCACCCCGTCGATCGTGTTGAACAGAATGGGCCACACAACGCCGAAAGCGATGAGAAAGATCTTGGGGCTATCCCCGGTTCCGAACAGAAGGAAGAACACTCCCAGCAGTGCTGGACTGGGAAGAGAGCGGCCAAGGTGGATCAGGGGCTGGAAGAGCGAAGCCAGCACGGGAACGGAACCCAACGCAATGCCGGCCGCCACCCCGGCGGCTGTTGCCAGGGCCAGGCCTGCCATTGCCCTGGCGAGGCTCGGAATAAGGTGCTGGAAGGTAGCCTCGCCCAGGAAGAACGATGAGATGTCGGGGCTGAGGAACTCATCGCCGGCACGCACGAGCGCCGCCCAGGGACTGGCAATAAACAGGCCCGTGCCCGGTCCAGCGGACAGTGCCCACCAAATGCCAACGAGAACGGCCGGAACCACAAGCCGCAGAAGTATCCGGTCAGCTGCGATGCCGGAGCCATGCATGCGCGGTGCACGCGACTTAACGGCGGTGGTCATTGTGCCAGTCCTTTCTTCCAACTGAAGGCTGCTCGATCCACGACTGCGAAGGCGGTGTTGATCAGGACGCCGAGAACCCCGGCGATGAGAGTGGCGGCGTACACGGCGTCCAGGTTCCCGGCGTTGGTGCTGGCGAGAAGGATGTAGCCGCCGATTCCTTGTCCGCTGCCAATCAGCAACTCGGCGCTGACTGTCACGATCAACCCGATGGAAGCTGCCACCCTGACGCCGGTGAAAGCGAAGGGCAGGGCGCTCATGAGCCTTATGCGCATCAGCAGTCCCAACGTTCCGACGCCCAATGTTTTGGCGGTAGCCACGGCAGTGGCGTCGGTGCCCCGGACGCCGTACATCGTGTTGAGGAGAATGGGCCACACGCTGGACAGGGCTACCGTGATGGCGATGGGTGCCACGCCTGCGCCAAGCAACAGCACGAGGATGGGTCCGACGGCGATCGACGGCAGGGTTCGGAAGACTTCCACGGGATATTCAAACGCCACGAATACCCTCGGGAAGGCGCCCATCAGGCCTCCGAGCAGGACGCCGGCCACGGCTGCGACTCCGAGCCCAAGCAACCACTCACCAATGGTGGTGACCATTTGGTTGAGAAAGACGGTGTTGGCCGCCAGCCCCGCAGCTTCACCGAAGACGCGGGTGGGGACGGGAAGGCCAGGCTTGGAGATCGCCCCGCTCTGGAGCAGGAGCTCCCACACCGCCAGGATGCCGAGAGTCCCGAGGACACCAAGGACGAAGATCCTGGTGTGGCCGATGGGGGCCCGGAGGAGCCTCACTGCTTCCCCGGCGTGGTGTAGGTGGACTTGCCGGCATCAAACTTCTTGATGATGTCCTGCTTGATCAGGATGTCCGCCACAGACTGGACTTTCTCCACGCTCATGGCGGTTTCGAAGTGGGGAAGGGCCATGGTGCCGGCAACTTCCGCGGGCACTTTGGCGATGCTTGGCAGCCACTGCCGGAAGTCGGCTTCCTTGCCGGTGATGTCTTTGCCCGCCGCGTAGACGGCATCAACGAACGCCGCCGTGGTGTCGGGGTTGTCCTTAACAAAGTTGTTGCTCGCCACGAAGGTGGAGATGGGAAGGCCGGCGTTGGGGCCGCTGGAAAGGTCGACGACGCGCCGCAGGCCCGCCTTTTCGGCCGCCGAAGCAAAGGGCTCCGGAAGGTAGCCGGCCTCGATGGATCCCGCCTGCACGCCGGCGATCATTTCGTTGAACGGAACCTCCACCCATGAGGGAGCAACGTTGAGCCCTTGGGAGGAGACGAGATTCCGGAAAGTTACGTCACCGATGGTGTTGGTGGTGTTGATGCCGATGGTTTTGCCGTCAAGGTCGGTGATTGCTTTGACGGGCGAGTCAGCCTTGACGAAGACGCCGAGGGACTGTGGTCCTAGACTGCTCGTCAGGACCACCGTGGTGACCGGGGCCCCGCCCTCAACCGCGATGGCGGAAGAGACGGTGTTGGAAAAGCTGAGGTCCAGCTGGCCGGCGACGGCCTGCTGGATACCGATCGGTCCGCCCTGGATTGGTGTCAGAGTGACATCCAGGCCGGCCTTGTCGAAGTACCCGTGGTCTTTCGCCCAATAGACGGCGGCGTAGTCCGCAAGAGGAAGCACGCCGACATTCAAGCTGGTCTTTTCCAGCTTCCCGTCTGCAGTGCCGCCACCTTGGCTGGCCGGTTGTCCACAAGCCGTGAGGGTCATGCCAAGAGCGCTCACAAGTGCAAGCGATGCAAGGAGAGTCTTCCGCATCCGTGTGTTTCCTGTCGCGTCGAGGGTGGCCAAGCACGAGGAAGGATCCAAAGTGGCTTGACGTGAATTTACTCAGTACCAATTGTCTTAGTACTAAGATCTTTTGACTTGACCGATTCTTGCGGATTTTGTGATGCAGGTCAACACGCTTTCTTGCGCGGTGGAAATGTCGACGGGTGGATGGCGGCGGGGGTTATGGCAGGTTAAGTGCGGTATCGCGCCCGTTCATGACGCTGCCTGGTGGTTTTTGGGCGCGCTCATCCAGGGAGCGGCACGTGGATGTGTCTCCGCTGACTGCGTTCAGGGCAGGGCAGGGCAGGGCAGGGCGCGGCAGGGCAGGGCCTCAAAGGCCCCGCCGCGAGGGCGCGAAGGCTAGCGGCGACGTCGAGGTGACTGTCGTCGTGGTCCCTTGAATCCGGGGACGTGCGTCGGAAAGGGAGCTAGTCCCGGGTCCGGTCCCAACTGACCACTACCCGCGCAGCGCCCGCTTCCGTGCGCTCCACGTTGGTAATGATCTGTGACTCCTTGGCGCCCATTTCCCGGATCCGGCGCCGGTAGTCTTCAATGTGGGCCTGAAGCGACTCTTCAGTCCATTCGCCGGGTCGCATCCTCGTTGAGATCTCTACCGGCTCTTCCCGGGGCAGGATCTCCGGGGGCTGGCGCAAAGGGTCCTTGGCCGGCTCGGGTTCGCCGGGTGGCACCAGCATCCGGACAGCGAAAGCCCCGCCTGCTATCCCGGCGACGAGGCCAGCTGCAATCAGCAACAGTGTTCGCCCGCGTTTGCGGTTTCGTGGGGCGTGAACCTTTGCTTTGGGAGTCGGCGTGACGGTCGATTTGTGGGCCATGGGAAGACGCAACCTTCCGATCAGTGGTTCGTTGTCCGTTGTGGGAATGGTCAGGAGAACACCCACTCAGTCTGCCACTGTATCGCCGTGTCTGTGCGCTACTTTTCACCCTCCGGTCCGCGACCCCTTCACCCGTGACTCATGGCCCGATTCCCGCCTGCTGGGGCAGTGGCTGGATGGCCGGATCGGGAAGATAATGAAGTCAGAGCACGGCAAGCAGCGTCCGTGCCGGTAAATGAGCAGCGATGCCGGGACAGGCAAGCCTGCTCGCGTGGTGAGGAAGAGTCCGGTGTCCTTGTCGGATGAAGAGCGCAGGAGCCTGGAAGAACTGGAGCAGGACTTGGCTGCGACAGATCCAGACCTTGCGCATGAGCTGATGTCGGGCCGCCTTCGGGGAGCGAAGGCCCGCACGACCTTTGGGGTCCTTGCCGTGCTTTGCGGCTTCGTCATGGTGATCGCCGGGATCATCACCCAACTGTTGGTGCTGGGTGTGGTGGGCTTCCTGTTGGCTGGATCAGGCGCGTATCTGCTATTTGCCGGGACGCCGTTCCGGCGGCGCGTTGGCCGGCATGGACAAGGCCCCGCGGCTTAGCGTGACCAAATGGCCAAATGGCCAAATGGCCAAAAGGCCAAATGGCCAGACGGTCCGGCAATCGGCGGACCGTGGAGCCCGCAGACGCAGGACTGCCCGCAGACGCAGGACTGTCAGGGAACCGGCGGTACGGGTGGCTGAACCGGGTTCTCCGGATTCTTGACGGGCTCAGGTTCGCCGGGAGGCATCATCGTCCGCCATGCCAGGACGGCGCCGGCACCGACGACGCCCGCCAAGAGCGCAATCAACCAGCCCCAGGGGCGTGGGGTGGGCTTCCTGGTCTGACGGGACAATGCGCGCGTAGCCCTCTTCACGGCCTTGGCAGCGGTGCGTTGGGCTTCTTTGGCTGTCTTCTTGTTCCCGGTCAGTGTGAGCATGACGCCATGAACCACGGAAGGGACATCGGCGTGGTTGATCCTGGCCAAAGCCCAGCGCACTACGGCGTCGCTCTGTGAGCTGGTTCCGTCTGCCGCGTGCGTTACCCATTCCCGCGCAAGATCCTGGACTGCAGGAAAGATGCTCTGCGGTTTGTACATTGTGCGCCCCTAACGGAGAGATGGCCCCGTGAGCCAGCCTACGCCGTGGGCGCGGCACGCAACAGGCACAGCGCTCCTGCCCGGTTACCCCAGCCCGTCAAGGGGATAAATCCCCGATACCCGGCGCAGCACTGCGGCCGAAACCCGGGGGCAGTGGCCAGGCCCGTGGTAACCGGGAAGGAGCGTTACATCCGACGGGGCAAGCTAGTCCCGGATCACCGCGGCCAGCTCCACGGGCTTCTCCAGGCCGGCCCATTGTCCACTCAGGATCAGCTCGTGGTGAAGTTCCGGTGCCGCAGCGGTGGTCGCTGATGCGTCTGCTGCCACATCCAGCACCCGGGTCACTTTCAACCGCAGCTCGCCTGCATTAATGATGGTCACGCCACTCCCCGATACCGGCGCCGAGGCACTCAAGTCGGGCACGCCGCCGTCGAGCGTTCCGCTGCCCTTGACCGTTACGCTGCTGGGGCGGGGTTCGGGCTCGCCCTCTACCAGCAGGGCCGCCTCTTCCTGGCCGGTGAGGATGGCCGTGGCCAGGGCCTTGACGTAGACAGGGTCGGCGCAGGCGTCGTAGACCCAGCGCTTGCCGAGGACCGAATGGTCCATGGTGCCGATCAGCCATTCCTCGGCGCCACCCAACTCGTGTCCGCGATAGCTGAGGGGAACCTGGTAGATCCGCTCGCCCGCAGCCACCACATGTGTTTCGAGGCCGACCTCGCCGGCGGGATCGTCGAAGCGGTAGGCGCCGATGAGTTCCGGGGTACCATCCTGGATGAACCACGGCTGCGTCGGCAGATAGTCAGCGATGATTTCGAGCTTGGTGGGGGACAGGTTTGCTTTGTGTATGATCGCCATGTCCCCCAGCCTAGGGCAGCCCGGATCCTGTCTCTAAGCAGGGTTCGATGCGTGGGCTCGGCTCTGCTCTGTTTACAATCAAAGGGACGTCGACCACTGAGGGAATCATGAAGAAACTCACCACTGTCCTGATCGCTGCCGGGCTGCTTGTCTCGGCTTCCGCTTGTTCCGCTCAGCAGCAGCTGACCACCAAGGAAACCTGCGACCGCGTGAACGTCGCCGCGGCAGGCGGCATCTCGCAAAACCCGAGCCGGACCCTTTCCACCCGTGCAGCGAACGCTGTCCGGCCCATTGAGTCCGTGGCGTCCGACGAAATGAAGCCCGTGGTCACCGCCATCCTCGAATACCTGGACGAGCAGTCCAAGGAGAACCCGAACGAAGAACGGATGGGTGAACTTACCACCGCTTTCCAGGAAGCCGGAGCCAAGTTCGGCCAGCTCTGCACCGCTGGACAGTAGTACTTCCGCTTCCAACGCTCTCCCACCTGATGCCCCCGCGGGCTTGATGGTGGGGGAGCGTTTTTTGCTGCGCCCACGCCAGCCGTTTCGATGCGTGGCTGCACGTTCGATGCGGCGCGCGGCATCTTTGGCAGCGATCCAACGAACCGGGCTACCCAACTTCCGGAACGGTTGCAGTAGGCTCTCCGAATGACCCAACCCGACGCAAAAAAGCGCCTTCTCGCAGCCTATGACCAGCAGCTTCGCACGGATGCGGAGACTTCGGACGCCCTCACGGTCGCCGGGAATGGGCCGCTCCGGCTGGCCACATTCATGGGTGGGCGCGGGTTCATCACTTACCGGGACTTGGGCGGGGCGGACCGGGACGGCATTCGGCGCTTGGTTGCCGAAGCGATCGCCTATTTCGAAGACCAGCCCGGAATCAGCCGGGTCGAGTGGAAGACGCGCGGGCATGATCACGCCCCCGGACTCCACGAAGCACTTGTCGGTAACGGCTTCACCGCTGATCCGCCTGAGTCGATCATGATCGGCGAAGCCCAGGCGTTGAGTGCGGACGTGCCGCTTCCCGACGGCGTGACGTTGCGTCGCGTYGTCGACGAACCGGACGTGCGGGCGATGACAGCGATGCAGGATGAAGTCTTCGGCGAGCCGGTTTCGAACGACATGGCTGATGCCCTGCTGCATCGGATGTCACTGGACGACACCATGGAACTGTGGGTCGCCGAGGCGGAGGGCCGCGTCATCAGTGCCGGGCGCCTCGATCCCGTGGCCGGAACCGAATTTGCCGGTATTTGGGGAGGTGCAACCCGTCCGGAGTGGCGTGGCCGCGGGGTTTACCGGGCACTCACTGCCCGCCGCGCCCAGTCAGCATTGGCTCAGGGCAAAGCATTTATCCAGAGCGACTCAACCGAGTACTCACGCCCGATTCTGGAACGCTCGGGATTGGTTAAGGTTTCGACGACGACGCCGTACCGCTGGGTGCGCGGCTGACCTCCGCATTGCTTTGGGTGATGGTTGCCATGTATAGATGTATACAAGTACACCTTCTGGACAACCTTCTGAACAACCTTCTGAACAGCGGCGGCAATTTTGGCAGATCCACAACCCCGGAACACTGGAGCGCACCTCGTTTACAACGAGCTGAAGCGGCGAATCCTCAGCCTCGAACTCAAACCAGGTGAACGCATCTACGAGCCGGCAATGGCCACGGAGCTCCAGGTCAGCCGGACCCCGCTCCGGGAAGCGATCCGTCGGCTGATCTCCGAAAGCCTGCTTGAGCAGCAACCCACTGGTGGAGTGCTTGTTCCGCTGCTGGACGAGAAAGCCATTTCCGAGTTGTACGACGTCCGGGCCGCCTTGGAGTCCCTCATGGCACGGGAAGCATGCGCCAATGCCACTGCAAAGGACCTCGAAGAGCTTCAAGGGATCGTGGCCCGCAATGCCGCGTTGGTGGACTTTGCCGATGAAGCCATGAAGTACGGGGTTGCCCTGCACGCCGCGATCGCCAAAATCGCCGGAAACTCCTGGGCACAGCGCTTTCATGAGCAGATCGCCAGCCAGGTTGAACGGTACCGGTACTTCACCAACAACGCCCCCGAACGTCGTGATGAAGCGCTCGCCAATCACCGGCTACTGGTGGACGCCATTACCTCCAAGGACGCGGAGAAGGCGGCCCGGGTTGCCTTCGACCACGTCATTGGTGCCCGCGACGAGACGTTGCGGGTCATTTCCCACAAGGGCCTCGACGTCCAATGATCGGCGAACTGGGCCGACGCTCGTCCACGGCACTGCTTGTCCACTCGGCATTGATCCAGGCAGTGACCTTCCTGGTCCGCCCTGCTGCCACCTATCGGGCCCTTGAACTTGATGTTCCGCCGTTTGCGTTGGGTGTCCTCGCAGCCAGCTATGCGGTTTTCCCGTTGCTGCTGGCGCTGCCAATCGGCGGACTCGTGGACAGATTGGGTGAGCGTCGCCTCATGGCGATCGGGGCCGCCGTCGTTCTTGGTTGTTCTGCTTTCCTGCTGTTTTGGGGAACGTCGGTGGCTGCGCTGGTGGCCGGCACAGCGCTTCTTGGGGCGGGGCAATTGGCGTGCGTGGTAGGCCAACAGGCGGTGGTGGCGAACAACGCGGCGTCGTCGCGCCTGGACTCGGCATTCGGGTATCTGACGTTCGCCGCCTCACTGGGCCAGGCCCTCGGCCCGTTGGCCATCTCTGTGGTGGGCGGCGCGACCGTGCACCCGAACACCGAGGCCATCTTCATCCTTTCGGTCGGCATGAGCCTGGTGCTGTTCTTGACCACGTTCGTGATTTCCCGCAAAGTCAGCGGCCGGACAAACAGGGCCAAAGCCAGGAACGCGCCCAAGGGCGGGGCGATCGCGTTGCTGAGAACACCGGGCGTCGCCCGGGCGCTTGCCACGAGCGCGACGGTTCTGGCCGTCGTCGACCTGACCGTCGTTTACCTTCCCGCCCTCGGTGCCGAACGCGGCCTGACGGCGGCCACCGTGGGTCTGATGCTGACTGTCCGTGCGCTGTTCTCCATGGTTTCCCGCATCGGCCTCGGCAGCATGTCGCGCAAGCTGGGACGTATGAAGCTGCTGGTCCTGAGCCTGGCCATCTCCACCGTGGACCTGGCAGTGGCGGCCATTCCGATGCCGGCCTGGCTGCTGTTCGTTGTCATGGCGTTCCTGGGCCTGGGGTTGGGAATCGGGCAGCCCCTGACCATGTCGTGGCTTTCAGCGCAGGCCCCCGCCGGCCAACGGGGTCGCGCGCTGGCCTTGAGATTGGCGGGCAACAGGGTTGGCCAAGTGGTGCTGCCCAGCGCCATCGGCGTTGTCGCCGTCGGAATGGGCGCGGCGGGAGTGTTCCTGGCGTCCGCAGTTGCCGTGGGCGGAACGATGCTGCTGCTGCGGGGTGTCCGACTGGACGACTGATTTCGCCGTCACGTTTTCCCCCTTGGCCGCACTGCTAATTAGGCGGGAAAGTAAGGGGGCGGTTCCCAATGGAGAAATGCACCGTGTTCGTGATGGCGGATCCGGATGCCTTGCCGGTGCGCTACTACAAGGCGTGGGAGTACTTCCTGCCGGGCGATGAAGTCGAAGTGAGGCTCGCCGGTGGCGCCCCCAACCCCGGTGTGGTCGTGGCTGTCATGCCGGACGGCAGCGGAATGTGGGTCTACGTCAACGGCGTCGGGCAACGTCTTTTCAGCGTGGAGGAAGACGTGGACATCACGGTCACCGGGACTCCGGCAGGCGCCGACCGGGAGAAAGCATGAAATCGCACCTGACAGCGCCCCGCCCCTACTCCGCGAACAGCGCAGCCAGGTCCTCAGCGGTCAACGATCCGCCGGCCAACGCGTCGCCTTCCATTACATCCGCGAACAACTGCGACTTCTTGGCCTTCAGCGCCATGACCTTCTCTTCGATGGTGTCCTTCGCGACGAGCCGGTAGACCATCACATTCCGGGCCTGTCCAATGCGGTGCGTGCGGTCCACAGCTTGTGCCTCCGACGCGGGGTTCCACCAAGGATCCAGCAGGAACACGTAGTCGGCCTCGGTAAGGTTGAGCCCGAAGCCGCCGGCCTTCAACGAAATCAGGAACACGGGTGCTGAACCGTTCTTGAACTCGCTCACGACGTCGCCGCGGTTGCGGGTGCTGCCGTCGAGGTAGCAGTACTCCACGCCTTCCTCGTCCAAGCGCTCGCGGACCTTCCCAAGGAAGCCGGTGAACTGGCTGAAGATCAGCGTGCGGTGGCCCTCGGAGATCACGTCCTCCAGTTGCTCAAACAACACGTCGAGCTTGGATGAGCGCACACCGGACAGCGAGGAATCCACCAACGAGGCGTCCAGGCTCAGCTGCCGGAGCAGGGTCAGGGACTGGAAGATCGTGAAGCGGTTCTTGTTGACGTCGTCGATCAGTCCCAGGATCTTCTGCCGTTCGCGCTGAAGATGCGTTTGGTAGACCTTCTGGTGCCGCGGGTTCAGCACCACTTCAAGGACCTGTTCCTGCTTCGGCGGCAGGTCCTTGATGACCTGCTCTTTGGTGCGGCGCATCATGAGCGGACGGACACGACGCCGGAGCTTGCCCAGTTGCGCGGAGTCACCGTTCTTCTCCACGGGCTTTTGGTAGTTTTCGGCGAACCTCTTGGGGCTCGGGAACAGGCCCGGCGCCACGATGGAGGTCAGTGCCCAGAACTCCATGAGGTTGTTCTCCAGCGGGGTACCCGTGATGGCCAGCTTGAACCTTGCCGGGAGCTTCCGAGCGCACTGGTACGCCTTGGACTGGTGGTTCTTCACGAACTGGGCCTCGTCGAGCATCAGCCCGGCCCACTGGAACGAGGCGTAGGCATCATAGTCAATGCGGAAGAGCGCGTACGAGGTGATGACGACGTCGGCACCCGTCAGGGCTTCCGACGGCGCCGTGCCGCTCTTCGCGAAAGTCTCACCAACGGTGCGGACCACCAGCCCGGGGGCAAAGCGCTCTGCTTCAAGTGCCCAGTTGCTGACAACACTGGTGGGCGCAACCACCAGGAAGGGAGCCCGGGGGATCACGTCAGCAGAGGCGCCCTGCGCGGCGGTCGCTGTCTCAGCGGCCAGGTCCTTCGCTGCGCAGATCAGCGCGATTGCCTGCACGGTCTTGCCCAGGCCCATGTCGTCGGCGAGCACTCCGCCGAGGCTGTGCTTGTACAGGAAGCTGAGCCAGTTGAAACCTTCGAGCTGGTACGGACGTAGCTCAGCGTTAAGTCCGGCCGGCAGCGGAAGGCCGGTCACGCCGTCGTCGAGCAGTCCGCCTACGGCCTCGCGCCACGCGGCGGCCTGTTCATCCACGATCCCCAGCTGCGCCAACTCGTCCCAGAGCCCGGCCTGGAAGCGGCTGATCTGCAGGGTGCCGTCCTTGTTGTCCGGGTTGTCCTGCAGGGAACGGGCTTCGTCGATCAGGGCCCGCAGCTGGTGGAGTTCGGGCAGATCCAGCGAGAAGTAGGCGCCGCTGGGCAGCAGCATGCGGCTCATCCCGGCTGCGAGTGCCGAGAACACGGCGGCGAATGAGACGGGTTCGCCTTCGAGTGTGATGACGATACCGAGGTCGAACCAGTCGCCGCTGGCCGTCTCCTTGGTGGAGATGGACACAACAGGTGCTTCGGCGGCTTCGCGGTAGTCGGCGATGTCGCCGGATGTTTCAACGACGACGTCGGGCAGGTCCTTGAGCGCGGGCAGCACCTCTTCGGTGAATGCCAGCGTGTCCAGTCCACCCAGTTCAGCGGTAGCTGCCAGGCGCGGAGCACCCCAGCCGCCGGTGGCGGACTCGGCGAGCGCCGGGACCACGTCCCACGGCCGGCCGAGTGACTCCAGGATGCGGGCTTCTTCGGGATCGTCGCGGTAGCCGCGGTCGTCGGGGTGGCGCCAGAGTGGCTGGGCCGTGACGAGGGTGCCGGACTTGTAGTGCCACTCCCAGTGCAGCCGAACCTTGTGGTCGTTGCCGTAATTGGCCAGCAGGGACAGGGTGGGGACCGCCAAGGTGGGCAGTTCGACGGACTCGTCAGCGGCCTGCACTGGCGTGGATTGCCGCAGCTTGGGGTAGAACGAGGTGAGGAAGCGGCTTTCGTCTTCGGCCGGGATCTGGAGTGTCTGGCCTTCGGTGACGAATTCCAGCAGCTCGTCGCTGATGCCGCCCTCGATCGGTGCGAGGGTGATCAGGTTCTTCTGCTGTGGCACGCCGGGCAGGGTGTCGCCGGCGTGGGTGAAGAAGATGCCGTTGGCCGGCTTTCCCAGGAAGCCAACGGTTCCCGGGTCCACCGCTTCCCCGCCCAAGGTGACGGACGGCGCGAGCTGCAGCCCGCCGTCGGGCGTTGTGCTTTCGGTTCCGTCCGCGTCAAGGCGCGCCAAACTAAGTCCGACGACGGCGGACTGGGTCTCGACGCGGACGGGCTCGCTCCCAGCGGAGTGGATGAGGGGGATGCCGGCTTTCGCGGCGTCGGCCAGGAGGGTCCACAGGTTCTTGGCAGCGAAGTCGTTGAGGCTCAGCCACATTGCCCCGGAGGGTTGCTGGCGTCCGTTGCTGGAACCGTGCGCGGCCAGGAATGTTTGGAGCCACTCGACGTGGACTTCATTGAATTCGCGCCGGAAGCTGATGTAGCTGAGGTTGTTCCAGGACACGTCTCCGCGGATCCATTTGCCTTTGGCGCCCATCATGACGGGGCGGGCCTTGAGCTGGCGGACGCTGCGCATGGGGTCGCGGCGTCCTGTGTAGGAGAAGTGGGCCGCGGGCTCTTCAATTTCGAATTGGAGGGCGAGCGGGATTCCTGCCGCGCTGGGTGCGGATCCGGGCTTGGCGATCAGCCTGTTGAGGGCTTGTTCCCATGCAGGCCGGGCCGAGCCGCCCTGTTCCATGGCGCCGTGCCGCGACGTTTGGATTCCGGGCGCCTGCGACAGGAGCTGGGAACGGATGGTGGGGTGGTCCTCGGCGGTGAAGAGCAGCGCGGCGACGTGCTTGCAGTCCTTCCGGACCGGGCAACTGCAGATACCCACAGTGCAGCTCCAGCCGGCGGGCTTGCGGACCAGTTTGGCCGACGTCGAATAGGGTTGCGGGCCGCTGCCCCGAACCTTGCCGAGGAGGAGCCCGGTTGCCGCGTCGAAGGAAATCCCGCTCACGCGGCTGCCCATGGCATAGGCCAGTCCGGCCGCCAGGGAGCGGTCGTTAATGGCAGGAGTCTGAATGGCCAGTTCCCAGGATTCGTCTGTGTGGGACGGCATGCGTCGGGCTACTTTCGGCAGGAGGTTATCTGCTCAATCTTAGTCAGCAGAAAACAGCTCCCAAACTTCGCCCTCCGTTAACCTCAACCTCGATTGCCGCGCCGCTCCCACGCGTACGTTGAAAGTGTCCGGAGCACCATCAGCTTTCAGCAGTGAGGATTCCCCATGACTACCAACGAGTACCCCGTCGTCCTGAACAAGACCGGATTCGAAGCCGGCAATGCGGATGTTGTGGATTCCAACGTCAACGTCGTGAACCAGATGTACCAGGAGCTCCTCAACAGCGACGAAATCGCGCTCCCTGCGCTCAACAGCTACTTTGTGGATTTCTACCTGACGCAAGCGCTGTCCGGCGGTTTTGCCCAGTACGTCTTCACCGCGCCGGAGCGTGAGGAAGTTGATGAGTATGTCCGCGCCGGGCTCGAAGCCATGGGCGCTGAGCGGCACCTGGATCTCTTCAACCGAACGGCTGCGGCGTTTGACGCGCTGACGGAAGAGGAAGCAGAGGCCTACCTGGACGGCGAGCTGGATGAGTCCGAGACTCCCGTTCCCGCGGTTGTGGCCTTGGACGAACTCGACGGCGAGTTCGAAGCCTTGCTTGAGGAGGAGGACATCATCGATCTCAACGCTGCCTACCTGCGCGACCAGTCCGAGCTCCTGGTTCTTTCCGAGGATGAGATCGAGGAACACATCGCTGCCCGTGTGGCCCAAATCCCGGACCTGGCCGAGCGCCAGGCAGAGGCAGAAGAGGAAGCACTCGCCAACGCTCCCGAGTTCGAGGTCATCATCCGCGAATTGTGCGATGTGGCCGGCTACTCCTTGGAGAAGATCACCATGGGCGATCCCAACTACGAGCACGACGGCGTGAAGACCCTCGCCTGGCACTTCTCCACCGACCACGGGGACTACCTCATGATCGAGGACGACGACGAGGCCTTCATGATCCACCCGGAGACGAAGGAAATCATCGCGGCCGTGGAGTTCGAAGAGTCTGAGGAATTCGCGGACGCCTAAACCGCCCCGATGTAGCCGAAAACGCCGGAGCGCTGCGGATTCGCCGTGGCGCTCCGGCGATTTCGGCGCGCTCCGGCGTTCTGGACGTGCTCCCGCGTTCTGGGGCTAGCTTGTCCTGGCCCGGCTGAGCTTGACGAAACCCCAAACTATGGAGGCCTGCCAGCAGACGAGCAGGCCGACCCAGATCCAGTCAAAGCCGCGGTTTGCCGCGTTGATGGCCATGGCTATGAGCCCCAAAGTCCAAGCGACCTCCTGCAATGCAAGGAATCCCAGGTTTGGCGGTGTCTTCGCTGTGTTTTTCGCTGCCATCTTCCCTCCCCAATGAGTAAATGGCAGTCTAACGGACGGGCGAAACCGTACCGGGCTCAGTATCCGGATGCCGCGGCGCCCTTAACCATCTCCCCGCTCGGGCTGACCAGGTACCAGACGCCGCCCACGCCCTGTCCGGTGACGTCGCCGGCTGCTTTGTCCTTGGCGTAGTAGTACAGGGGCATGCCGTTGAGGGTGACTTGCTTCTTCCCGTCAGGCGTTGCGATGGTTCCCACCGTTCCTGTGACGCCGTCAACGCCGGGCGCGTCCGACGTCGTGGTGAAGACGGGCCAGGCCTGCAGGCAGGCGCCGGTGCACGCGCTGGTGCCCGAGTCCTTCACATCCTTGGTGAAGAAGTAGAGGCTCATCCCTTTGCTGTCCACCACGATCTGCCCCGCGCTGGACGACGCCGTTTTCATCTCAGCACCAGCTGCGGTGCTGGCGGCCGGGGAAGAGGACGCCGCGGACGGGGGAGCGGAAGTACTTGTTCCCGAACTGCCGCCGCACCCCGCCAGTGCTGCCGCAACGATCAATGCACCCAATCCAAAGCCAACTTTGTTCTTCATGTCCAGCTCCTTGAGACGAGCCGGTCGGGAGGGCCGGCGCTAACCCCTACGACGCCGGACGGGTGAGAATGGTTCATGCTTGCTGAACCTTTTTGGGGCTCGGCGCGTCGTATAGGCGAAGGGCTGCGGAAACAGGACGAGGGAGGTGCCGATGCCGTTGGACGAAGACGTGGTGGCTGCGATTTATCGCGATCACGGCACGGCGCTGAAGAGGTTTGTCGTCAGCTGTACCTCGGACACCCATCAGGCCGACGACGTTGTGCAGGAAACCATCCTCAAGGTTTGGCAGCATGCACCACAGATCACTGGAAGCCTGCGCAGCTACCTCTTCCGGACAGCGCGGAACGTCATCATCGACAACTACCGCAAAGCCCAGAGGCGTCCGCACGAAACCGGGGAATACGACCTCCCGGACAACGCAGCCACCGAACGCGTGGACGAGCTCCTGAACCGGGTACTCATGGAAGAGGCGTTGCTCCGGCTCAGCGTCGAGCACCGCGAGGTCCTGGTGGCCTTGCACTATCAACGGTTCACCGTGGTGGAGGCGGCGCTTCAACTGAACATCCCGGCCGGGACAGTGAAATCCCGGGCTTTCTACGCAGTGAAGGCCCTCCGAACAATCCTCGATGAAATGGGGGTGGAACGATGAACGGCAACTCCGTCCACCAGTTGCTGGGCGCCTACCTTCTGGGAGGTTTGGAACCCGGCGAAGCCCGCACGTTTGAGGACCACCTCGGGTCCTGCGCTGACTGTCGGCGTGAACTGGAAGAACTCGCCAGCTTGCCTGCACTCCTGGACGCCGTGCCCGCTGCCGACGCGGTGGCCCTCACCGCCGCCGGGGCCGCACCCCTTGCACCGCTGGCAATGGAACCGGAGCCGCTCCCGGAAAAGGTCCTGGTTGACCTGGCGGTCCGAAGGCGGAAATCACGACGCCGGTGGGCAGCTTTTGTTGGCGCTGTCGCCGCTGCTTGCCTCGCGGTCGGGTTCCTGGCCGGACCGTTGTTGAACCAGCCTCCGAAACCGGATGCCAGCTATTCGGTGCAGTCGGACGGCGGTTTGCAGCTGACGGTGGATATGGTCAAGAAGACCTGGGGCACTGAGCTTGAAGTTGAGGGCCGGAGCATGCCGCTTGAGGGCACTCTCTATCTTTGGGTCAAGGGCCGCGACGGCGCCGAAGAGCGCACCTGCGGCTGGACGGCCACGCCGAGTGGGCGGATCAAGATCACCGGTGCCACACCCGTTCAGTTGGCGGGGATCGCCGGGGTTGAGCTGCGTGACGAGGCCCAGAAGACGGTGGCTTCCATTTCGGTGCCCTGAACCAGGTGCCCTAAACCAGGTGCCGTGAAACCAGGTGTCTTGAAACCAGGTGCCCTGAAGCTAGGCGCCGGCGCCTAGGGCTTTCAACTCAGCCACCAACGCAGGGTCCTCGCAAGCACGGGCGAACGCTTCGATCCGTCGTTCGATCTCGCGACCCAGGAGCCAGCCGCCGACTCTCTCGGCGACGGGCTTGATGAAAGCCGGCCGGCACGAAAAGGTGTACTTCCAGACTGCCCGGGTGCCGCCGTCGTCCGGGGTGAACCGCCAGCCGCCGCCGAAGTTCTCAAAAAACCACGGACCGGACACCATGGTCATGCCCACATTTCGCGGGGGAGTATAGGAGACGTATTCGCTGACCATCTTCAATCCCATGCGCGAAACGGTCCGGGTCCGCACACCCTTTCCGGCTGCTTGGGCACCATCCATGAATGCCTGCGCGGAAATGAAGGGATCCCACTTGAGCCGGAACGCGCCGGTTGTCTGGGAGAGGGCAAAAGCTGTTTCAGGATCCAAACGGATGAAGCGTTCCGCGCGTACCTGTGGCATCAGAATCCCTGCCCTGATCCGAGTACCAGGAACACCATGAAGGCGATGCCGAAGACGTTGACCGCCATGATCGCCAGCCCGATGATTCCAGTGATGCGTCCGGCGTTCATACGCCCGGCCCGGAAGACGGCAATGAGGCCACTGATCACGGCCACAATGGACAGCAGGACGGCCACCCCGGCCAGAACCAGGGCTCCGATCCACCAGGCGTCGTTATCCGGGTTGTAACGGCTTAGTGACGAGGCGATGGCCGCAAGCCCAAGGGGAATACTGACCACCGCGGCAATCGGCGACAAGACTGCGGAGACGATGCTGGTGATGCCGGCGCCTAGACCCCGGGTGCCTTGTCTCTGCGGCTGTTGGTAGTAGTCGATCGGTGGCTGGTAGCTCATGATTCCCCCAAAGTCCGTTGGCTAAAGCTTGCGGTACGTGAGGTCGAAGATCATACGCCCGGCCTCGTGCGCTTTGTTCTCAAAGCTCGTGCGGATCCGGCCCTCGAACCGGGGAGCCCAGCCGCCTTCTTCGTCCACTCCCTCATTCGGGCCGGTGTGCTCGGTACTGACCGGCGCCCGGCCCTCCCTGACGGGCGCACCGCCTACAACGGATTCGACGCCGGACTGCCACACTTGCGTCAACGGGCTCTCCTCGCCGCTGCGCTCGCCTTCGTGCATGTTCTCGAACTCCGTGGATCCCGCCAGGACTTCCCGGACGTGCACGGCATAGTTGGACCAGTCCGTGGCAATCCTCCAGTAGCCGCCCTTCTGGAGGGCTTTGGCAGCAACGGAAGCGAAGGCCGGCTGGATGAGACGGCGCTTGTGGTGCCGTGCCTTGTGCCAGGGGTCAGGGAAGAACACCCATAGTTCGCTGACCGACCCTGCAGGCAGCATCGATTCCAGGACCTCGGGTGCGTTGGCTTCCACCACGCGCACGTTGCTCAGGCCCCGGCTGTTGATCTTGATAATGGTGTTGGCCAGCCCGGGTGTGTAAACCTCGACGGCAAGGAAGTCTTTGTCCGGGTTCTGCTCGGCGGCGTGAACCACGGCGTCGCCCAGTCCGGAACCGATCTCGACAATCAAGGGCGCTTTCCGCCCGAAGACAGCCTCGGCGTCGAAGGTGTAATCCGGGTGCACGGAGGTGTTGGCGACATGACGGGGGACCTGGATGGCCCAGCGCTCCGCGTGCTCTTCCCAAGCCGCCTGCCTCCGACCCTGCAGGCGTGTGCCGCGGCGCACGAAACTGACCGGGCGGCCACCGTAGGTACCGAAGGAAGCCTGGCTGCCGGGGGTGACAGGGCGCGGGGAATCTGGGGTTTCACTCATCCTTTCCAGAATACTTGGGTTCGGGCAGGGGGCTCTGCCGAGGGGGCGGGCGCTTGTCTTTGGACGAAGCATCACCATCAAAATAAGGGGAGTGTTAGGCTCGGCTCCAATGACGCGCTTACTGGTCTTGGAGGCGCTCACTGGTCTTGGGGGAAAGCATGGGAAGCTTGCGGTCATTTGCGTTCAAGTCGGCGGCACTGGGCGCCTTGTTGTTGGGCTCGACGACCTTGGGCGCGGCTCCCGCTGCAGCGGACTACCAGGATTGGGTTCCGCCGATCTTCGGCATGCCCTACGTGGGTTCCGAACTGACCATCGGCAGCGCCGACCATGGGCTGCAGGTGTGCCCGCCCACAGCTGAGGCCCCGCATGGCTTCGTCATGGAGTGGCTGAGCAACGGCGAGCCACTGCCTGCCGGGCGTCAAGGCGAATCCCTGAAACTGCTCCCCGAAGACCGTGGAAACCGTATTTCGTTCACAGCCCACGGCGTGTGCTCCGAAGAGGAAGTTTTCCGGAGCGATGAAACAGCTCCGATCGCCGCCTCCAGCCGTTCCATGGGCTGGACCGGGCGCGGCAACTTCGAGCTCCTTGGCCGCACGGACGACGGCACGTTGGTCCTCTATCCGCATGCTTATTCGTCCGAATACCGAATGTGTCCTTCCGGCGCCGGGTGCACCTATTACAACCACACGATCGAAGAACCAAGAGTGGTTGGCCGGGGCTTCGGCATTTTCGACGTCGTTTTCTCCACCGGTGATTTCGACGGCGACGGAAACAACGACCTCCTGGGCCGTGACAGCGCTGGAACCCTGCACATCTATCCAGGCGATGGGGAGGGCGGCTGGCTTCCGCCCAGGCAAGTTGGCTGGGGCTGGAACATCTTTGACACTGTCGTTGGCCCGGGGGACTTCGACGGTGACGGAAACAACGACGTCCTGGCCCGGGACTCCGCCGGCGACCTCTACCTGTACCCGGGAGACGGCGACGGCGGATGGCTGACACCATCACGCGTCGGGACCGGCTGGGACGTGATGAACAAGATCGCCACCCCCGGCGATACCGACGGCGATGGCGCTGTGGACATCTATGCCAGGGACGGCGCCGGCATCCTGCACCAGTACCCCGCAGACGGAAACGGTGGCTGGAAGCCGCCGTCGATCGCGGGCCACGGTTGGGAGCTCATGACCGAAATCAGCGGAGCCGGCGTCTACGAACCGCTCTACGGAAACCGGTACTCGGCCCTGAAACCCCTCAACGACATTGTGGCGATCGATGAAACAGGCGATATGCGGCTCTTCCTGAATTCGGAGTTCGGAGCGGGCCTGTTCGGAAACACGCACATAGGCGTGGGCTGGGGTTACTTCGACACCCTGATCTAGCCCGCAACTGATGTCCCGCGCTGGTCACAATGACCCCATCACGCGTCCCCAACACGTGGCTGACAGAATAGGACGTGTGACCTCCTCGAAGATGCCCGGCTACCCAGAGAAATCCGTCCTGCCCGAGATTGCGGCCGATGCAGAGATCGATGAAGAACCGGCCGCCGGCCCCACGCAGCTCCGGGGCAGGAGAGGACTGGTGTACCTGGGCATCTGCCTGGTACTGATCGGGCTGAACCTCCGAACGGTCTTCTCCAGCTTCTCCGCGGTCCTTCCGGAAATAACGTCCGACGCCGGTCTGCCGGGTTGGTCGCTGGTGGTCCTCACCACGGTGCCGGTCACTTTGCTGGGCGTCTTCGCGCCCCTTGCCCCCATCCTGGCCCGCAGGTTCGGCGCGGAACGGGTGCTCCTGGGCGCCATGGCTGTCCTCACTGCGGGCCTGCTGCTCAGGCCCGTGGACGTACCCGGAGTGGGCCATCTCCCGGGGCTTCTCGCGGGCACGGCGGCCTGTGGTGCTGCGATTGCGCTGTGCAACGTGCTCCTGCCGGGCGTGGTCAAGAGGGATTTCCCGCACCGCCTCGGCTTGATGGGCGGCCTCTACACCACAGCGATCTGCGCGTCTGCGGCCTTGGGCGCGGGGTTCACGTATCCGGTCTTTACGGCAACCGGCCAGTGGACTTCGGCGCTGTGGTTCTGGGTGGTGCCGGCCGCCGTCGTGCTTTTGCTGTTCCTGCCGCTGGCCGTCAGGCAACCGTCGGTAAGGCACCAAGCCGTCCATGGTGGCGTGAACGTCTGGAAATCGGCTGTGGCCTGGCAGGTGACGATGTTCATGGTGCTGCAGGCGATGATGTCCTTCAGCGTGTTCGCGTGGATGGCGCCGATCCTGCGCGACCGGGGCATCGACGGTGCAACGGCCGGGCTCATTGTTTCGGTGTCGATCGTGCTGCAGATGCTCGGCTCCCTGTTTGCCCCGGCCCTGGCGACGCGCTTCAAGGATCAACGGATCATCAATATGGTGGTGGCGTTGATGACCGGCGGTGGTTTCGCACTGACGATCTTCGGTCCCACTGAACTGATCTGGGTCTGGACGGGCCTCAACGGACTGGGGCAAGGCTCGCTCACAGCAGTGGCCCTCACCATGATCATGGTCCGCACCCGCGACGCCCACACGGCCGCGCACCTTTCGGGAATGATGCAGGGCGTGGGCTACGGGGTTGGTTCGGTCGGCACTCTCATGGTGGGGCAACTCCATCAGGCCACCGGCGGGTTCGCAGCCGCGGGAATCCTGTTCCTGGTGGTCGGTTCGCTCGCGGCTTTCTTCGGCTACCGGGCCGGCCGCGACCGCTTCGTTTAACGTTGTGAGGCCCACTCTGCGTCCCCACCGCCCGGGTTTGGGAATAGCGCGCAGAGCGGGCCTCGCAACGAAGTAGCTAGACGGTCAGGTCCTTGCCCTTCGTCTCCGGGATGGAGACAGCGAACGCGATACCCACCAGCAGCAGGATCACGGCGTACACATTGAAGAGGTAGCCCTGTCCGATGGTGCCGAGCCAGGTCTGCAGGTACGGGGCCGTGCCACCGAAAACCGCCACGCAGATGGAGTACGGAACGCCGACGCCGATGGTGCGGATGTGGGTCGGGAACAGTTCGGCGTACACGGCAGGGACGATCGCTGCGCTGCCGGCGATGAAGAACAGCATCACGGACATCGACACCGCCAACTGCCACGGCGAGTCCTTGAGCAGCCACGTCATGGGGAAGTGCAGCAATGCAGCGCCAGCGGAGGAGGCGATCAGCACCGGCTTGCGTCCGATCCGGTCCGACATTTTGCCCCAGAACGGCAGCGCCGCGATGAACACCACGTTGGCAATGACGCCGGCCCACAACGCCGCGCCGCGGTCCATCTTCAACGAGGTTGCGGCGTAGCTCGGTGCCACGACGCCCCAGATGTAGTAGACAACCGTCAGGCCAACGGTGAGGCCGATGACCTGCAGGGCCTGCTTGCGGTACTTGACGATCTGAGGCCAGATGGCGAGGCGCTTCTCCTGCGGAGCTTCGGCCTCAAACGCTTCGGTTTCCTTCATCTTGGCCCGCATGAACAGTGCGTAAATGCCCAGTGCGCCGCCGATCAGGAACGGGATGCGCCAACCCCAGGCGCTCATGTCGCCCTTGCTCAGGACAGCGGTGAGGATGGCACCCAGCAGCGTCCCGGCCAGGATTCCGGCGGTGCCGGAGGTGTAGATGAGGGTCGCCCAGAAGCCTCGGTGTTCCTTGGGTGCCATCTCGGACAGGTACGTTTGCGACGACGGCAGCTCGCCACCGTGGGCGAGGCCCTGGATGAGCCGGGCAACCAGCAACATCACCGAGGCGAAGGCGCCGACCGATTCGAACGTGGGTGCGACACCGATGAGGAGGCTGCCCACAGCTCCGAGTGCCACAGCGACGGTCATGGACGTCTTGCGGCCGATCCTGTCACCGATCCAGCCGAACACGAACCCGCCGAACGGCCGGGCAACGAACCCGACGGCGAAGATCGCCAACGTGGACAGCACGGCTGAGGTGGGGTCGGCGCTGCTGAACAACGCGCTCGCGATGAACGGCGAGAACGTGGCGTAGATGGCCCAGTCGTACCACTCGACGGCGTTGCCGATGCCGGTGCCGACCAATGTCCGCACATGCGACTTGTGGGCCTTGACGTCCGTGGACGTTCCAACGGTGGTGGTCATGTGATTCTCCAAGGGGGTGGGGAGGCTAGTTGCCGGAGAGGGTTGCGATGCGGGATACGGCGAGCTCTGCATACAGCGCGGCACCGTCGGTGAGGACGCCGTCGTCGAACGTGGCGTAAGGGGAGTGGTTGAACGGCGACGTCGTGTGGTCGGCTCCGGGAGCGACGGCACTGAGGCCCACGAACGTGCCGGGGACTTCGGCGAGGACGCGGGAGAAGTCCTCCGAACCGCTCAGGGGAGTGGCCATGCGGGTGTACCGGGACTCGCCGAACATCCCGGCGATGACCTTTTCGGCGGTGGCGGTCTCGTCGTCGTTGTTGATGGTGAGGGGGTATTCCTCTTGGTAATGCACGTCAGCCTCCAGGCCGTGGGCTGCGGCAATACCGTGCAGCAGCCGGGGTACTGCTTCCATCATCTTCCGGCGGGACTCCTCGGAGAAGGTCCGGATGGTGGCTTCGATCCGGGCGGTCTCGGGGATCACGTTGCGCTTGGTTCCGGCGTGCAGGACGCCGACGGTCAGGACGACGGGGTCGAACATGTTGAACTGCCGGGTGACCATCACCTGCAGTGCGGTGACCATTTCGGCGGCGGCCGTGACGGGATCCTTGGCGGAGTGGGGCGCTGAACCGTGGCCCCCCGCGCCCAGCACGGTCACCACGAGGCCGTCCGAGGAGCTGAGCATGACGCCGGGTTTGGTGACGAACTGCCCGTGCGGCTCCAGTGAGGAGAAGACGTGCATCCCGTAGGCAGTGTCCGCGCGTCGGCCCGCGGCGTCCAGGACGCCCTCCTTGATCATGTAGCTGGCACCGTCGAAGCCTTCTTCGCCCGGCTGGAACATCAGGATGACGTCGCCGGCCAGTTGCTCCCTGCGCTCGGCCAGGAGGGTGGCAGCGCCGGCGAGCATGGAGGTGTGAAGGTCGTGGCCGCAGGCGTGCATCGCGCCGTCCACGCGGGAGGTGTAGCCAACGCCGGTGTTCTCCTGCACGGGGAGACCATCCATATCGGCGCGCAGGAGGACCACGGGCTTCTCAGCCGAAGCGTGGGCCGCACCTCCCCGCAGTACTGCGGTGACCGACGTCGTTTCCTTCCCCAGGGTGATCTCGTACGGAAGTCCGTCCAGTGCCTTGAGCACCTTCTCCTGCGTGCGGGGGAGCTGCAATCCGATCTCCGGTTCGCGGTGGAGGTCGTGGCGGAGGCGGACGATGTCCCCTTGCAGTTCTTTGGCGTCGGCGGCGAGTGTCATGAAGTCTCCTGATCCATAAGGTGATGTGTTCCTTATGCCATTTTGTGGTGACCTGCTTCACATGCTCGAAAACAACTGTAAATATGCATTTTGCTGCTTGCAGCACACGATTCATGCACGCTTCTGCGAGAATCAGCTCATGGAACTCAGCGAAGAAGATCTGCGTTTGGTCAACGCCTTGCAGATATCGCCCCGGATCAGTTGGTCCGACGCCGGCAGCGTCCTGGGCGTCCACGCCACCACCCTGGCAGCCCGCTGGGACCGGCTGAGGGCTGCGGGCGCTGCCTGGACCACGGCGCATCTGATGGGTGATCCCAAGGACATGTGCTTGGCCATGGTGGACATCGACTGCGAAATGYACCTCAGGCCCGAGGTGACCGCCGCCGTCGCGCAACTGCCCGAGGTCATCACAGTGGAAGAGGCTGCCAGCAACCGCGACCTGACGCTGACGGTCATCACCCAGGACCTGGAACAGTTCAGCACGCAGGTGTTGCCTCGGCTCAAGGAAGTACGGGGACTTACCAAGTACCACACGGCTCTCTGCACACGGATCCACACCAGCGGCTACGCGTGGCGGCTCAATGTGCTCAGCAAGGCGGAACAGCAGGCATTGCGGTCGCTGGCGGGACCTGAATCCGCCAACCCGTCTTCTCCCGACACCGTCGTGGCGCCCTTGCCGGAGACACACCTGGCGCTCATCCCGTTCCTCGCCCGGGACGGCCGCGCCACTGCGGCCGAGATCGCCCGGGCGCTGGACCGGAATCCAGCCACTGTGCAGCGCCAACTGGGACGCGTCCTGGCCAGCCGCATGCTGTCCTTCCGCTGCGAAATAGCCCAGCAGTACTCAGGCTTCCCCATCACCGTCCAATGGTTCGCCAATGTCCCGGCAGGTCAGCACGAGGCCGCAGCCACCGAGCTCAGGGCCATCCGCAACATCCGCTTCTCCGCATCCACCACGGGGCGCACCAACTTCACCATGATCATGTGGCTGCGCTCGCTGGCGGATGTCATGGAAATGGAGCTCACCATCCAGCAGCGGATCCCCGGCATTGAGTTGGTGGAAAGCGTGGTGATGCTCAATACGGCAAAACGGGTGGGGTGGATGCTGAACCCGGACTCGACCGCCACGGGAACAGTCGTACCGCCCTACGGAGACCTGCTGCCCGAGGGCGCCTAAGCCCGCTTCGTGGCCC
Organism: Paenarthrobacter sp. TAF1; assembly: GCF_052113825.1. Lineage (NCBI taxonomy): Bacteria > Bacillati > Actinomycetota > Actinomycetes > Micrococcales > Micrococcaceae > Paenarthrobacter > Paenarthrobacter sp. TAF1. The sequence continues at coordinate 29,215 of NZ_JBFRDO010000015.1, read as the reverse complement.
TCAGGACAGTGTCCAGGGTGGTGCCCGATTCACCGCTGGGACCCGAAACCGTCCGCGCCCTGTCCGTCAGCACGTGGACGAACCACGGCTCGGTATCTAGCCGCAGGGCACCCGCCAGCTGCTCCGGAGTGAAGAAAAGCCCGGCCTCGTGGTGGTGCTGGCTCCAGGACGGCAGGCCGTGCGGGTGATGCCCCACCACCAGCAATGTCCCGCCAGGCGCCACAGCCCCGGCGGCCGAGGTGACCGAATCACGCCACGGCAGCAAGGGCGAATGCAGGAACTGTGCCGAGACCAGATCGAAGTCCGGCTGCGGCTCCCATTCCGTCAGGTCCTGCTGTTGCCACGTGATCCGGTCAGCGACGCCCGCTTCCTCGGCGTGCGCGGCCGCGCGTTCGAGCGCGACGGCGGACACGTCCAGGGCGGTAACCGTCCAGCCCTGCTTCGCGAGCCAGATAGCGTCCCCGCCTTCGCCGCAGCCCAAATCGAGGGCCTTGCCGGGCTTCAGGTCCTTGGCTTCGGCCACCAACTGCGGGTTCGGATTCCCGCTCCAGATCTTCGGCCGCTCCCGGTACATGCCGTCCCACATGTCCACGGCGTTGTCCGCATCCTTATGGAGGTTCAAGCCACCTTGCTGGGCGCCTTCGTGGGTGTGTTCGCCGTGCTGGTGGGTGCCGCCGTCGTGCGTGTGTTCAGTCATGACCCAAGCGTGCCAAGAGGCTGCAGCGGAAGGCAATGCCTTTTGCTGTTTCGGCAAAGCCGGCATTCAGTTTGGCCCGGCTGCCAGTTTGGCCCGGAAGTCAGTTTGGCTAGTCCGGCAGCATCCACCGTTGTGCCCCCGCGCCCGACGCGCCGAGTTCGTCCGACGGGTTCTGGAGCGTGCACGATTTCAAGCTCAGGCAACCGCAGCCAATGCACCCGTCGAGGTCGTTGCGCAGGTGCTGCAAGGCCGCGATCCGTTGGTCGAGTTCCTCCCGCCAGCGCAACGACAACCTGCTCCAATCCCTCTTGGTGGGCGTGCGGCCTTCGGGCAACGAGTTCAGCGCCTCCCGGATGTCCTTGAGCGGCAGTCCCACCCGTTGCGAGGTCTTGATGAACGCGACGCGTCGGAGTGTGTCACGCCGGTACCGCCGTTGGTTGCCTGCTGTCCGCTCGGCTTCGATAAGCCCGTTGCGTTCGTAGAAATGAAGGGCCGACGGCGACACTCCGCTGCGCTCGGAGAGCTCACCAATGGTCAGTGGCCGGTGGGCGGGGGCGGTGGGCATGGACCTTCTTCCGGTAGGGGTGTGCTGGATTGACCTCAACATTAGTTGAGGTTCTAGGCTGGCGTCCATGACCTCAGACACCTCAACGGCCGGAATCCTGGGCCGTCCCTATCTCCTTGCCACCGTGGGGGCCTGCGCGCTGGTATTTCTCAGCGCGTTCGAGTCCCTCGCAGTGACAACCATCATGCCGCTCGTGAGCCGGGACCTGAACGGAGCCAGCCTCTACGCGCTTGCCTTCGCCGGACCACTGGCTACTGGCGTGATGGGCATGGTGGCGGCCGGCAACTGGTCCGACCGTCGGGGGCCGGCGGCGCCCCTGTACTCCTCGGTGGCACTGTTCGTTGCCGGCCTGCTGATCGCCGGCATGGCCGGAACCATGGAGATCCTGGTGCTCGGGCGCTTGGTACAGGGTCTGGGCGGCGGCGCGATGACCGTTGCCCTCTACGTGCTGGTGGCCCGTGTGTACCCACCCGAGCTGCACCCGAAAATCTTTGCCGCCTTCGCCGCGTCCTGGGTGGTTCCGTCGCTCGTTGGTCCGTTCGCCGCAGGTGTCGTGGCCCAGCTGAGCAGCTGGCACTGGGTCTTCCTGGGTGTCGTTGGCCTGGTGGTGCCAGCGCTGCTGATGGTGGTGCCGGCAGTCCGGGGCATGTCGTCCGAGCCTCCCGCTGAAACGGTTCCGTGGGCTTTCGGGCGCATGGGATGGGCGGCGCTCGCAGCGGTTGCCGTCCTCGGCCTGAACCTCTCCGCTGAGGTGCCGGGAGTTGGTGGGGTGATTGCCGTCGTCGCGCTGGTCCTTGCCGTGGTGGCTGTCCGGCCGCTGGTGCCGCGCGGGACACTGACCGCCCGGCGGGGACTGCCCAGTGTGATCCTTGTCCGAGGCCTGGCGTCGGCGGCATTCTTCGGGGCCGAGGTCTACCTGCCGTACCTCCTGACCGAACGCTATTCATTCACGCCCACGTTTGCCGGGCTGACCCTGACCGGTGCGGCACTGGCCTGGGCCGGGGCGTCGGCGATCCAGGGGCGGCTTGGCACCCGCTTGGCTGATGACCTCGCCATCAAGATCGGTGCCTCGCTGGTGCTGGTGGCCATTGTCCTCACCCTCGTGACGGCCTCGCTGGCGCTGTCCGCCGCCGTTGCCATTGGCGGGTGGATCCTTGCCGGCGGCGGGATGGGACTGATGTACCCGCGCTTGTCCGTCATGACGTTGGCGCTGTCCACCGAGGAGAACCAGGGCTTCAACAGTGCGGCCATGTCCATCTCCGACTCCCTCGGTGGTGCGCTGTCCCTCGCCGCTACAGGACTGGTCTTCGCGGCATTCACGACGACGAACCCGTTTGCGGCGGTCTTCGCACTTACGGCGGTGATCGCCGTCGTCGGGGTTCTGATGGCGCCGAGGGTCGCCGCCCGCGCGGCCGCAACCAAGTCCCCGAACGCCGAACCGGAGCTCTCGCACCACGCCTGACCCGTTGTGAGGCCCGCTTTGCGCGCTTGGCAGGCCCCGAAGCACGCATAGCAGGCCCCGCAACGCCGGCCGGGTTAGTTGTGGGGCCCGCTTTGCGCGCTTGGCAGGCCCCGAAGCACGCATAGCAGGCCCCGCAACGCCGGCCGGGTTAGTTGTGGGGCTCGCTTTGCGCGCTTGGCAGGCCCCGAAGCACGCATAGCAGGCCCCGCAACGCCGGCCGATGCAAGGTTCCACCCCCATCACTGCTAAGCTAGGAACACTTGATGTGCGGTGACGCCCTGAAGCAGGTGGCCTGAAAGGCTGCGCGACGGGGCATTTTTCATGTGAGAGGCACATCCTGCGTCGATGAACGCGTTCTATTTGGTCCCGGCCACCGCTGTTGCAGCGAACCGGTAGACCACCTGACTTTTCCTCGGCGAACCCCTGGCCCAACCGGCGTCGGGGGCCGATGTCCGCAACTGGACACCGCCCGAAAGACATGAAGTTTATGACTACTTTTGCTGCCCTTGGCACGCCCAAGGCCATTGCTGATTCCCTCGCTGCAGACGGCATCGAAGAGGCATTCCCCATCCAGGTGAAGACCCTCCCGGACACCCTCGCAGGCCGCGACGTCCTGGGCCGTGGCCGCACCGGCTCCGGCAAGACCATCGCTTTCGCCATCCCGCTCGTGGCCCGCTTGGCCGAGCGCGAAGCCAAGCATTTCCGCAAGCCCGGCCGCCCCATGGGCCTGGTCCTTGCACCGACGCGTGAACTGGCAACCCAGATCAACGCCACCATCGAACCGCTGGCCAAGGCCATGGGCCTGAACACCACGGTCATCTACGGCGGCATCTCCCAGGCACGCCAGGAGAAGGCGCTGCGCGCCGGCGTCGACATCGTCATCGCCTGCCCGGGCCGCCTCGAAGACCTGATCCGCCAGCGCATCCTGACCCTCGAAGCCGTTGAGGTCACCGTGCTGGACGAGGCCGACCACATGGCCGACCTCGGCTTCCTCCCGGTGGTCAAGAAGCTCATGGACATGACCCCCACCCAGGGTCAGCGCCTGCTCTTCTCCGCGACGCTGGACAACGGTGTTGACAAGCTGGTCAACCGTTACCTGTCCAACCCGCTGACACACTCCGTGGACGATCCCCAGGCCGCTGTCACCACCATGGAACACCACGTCCTGGTGGTCAACGACCAGACCGTCAAGAAGCAGCTCATTGTTGAATTGGCCTCCGGCGCCGGCCGCCGCGTCCTCTTCATGCGGACCAAGCACCACGCCCGCAAGCTTGCCAAGACCCTCACCGACGCCGGCATCCCCGCCGTCGACCTGCATGGCAACCTGTCGCAGAACGCCCGCGACCGCAACCTTGCAGAGTTCTCCAACGGTGACGTCCGCGTCCTGGTGGCAACCGACGTCGCAGCCCGCGGCGTGCACGTTGACGACGTCGAACTCGTCATCCACGTGGACCCGCCCACAGAGCACAAGGCATACCTGCACCGCTCCGGCCGTACGGCCCGCGCAGGTTCCGATGGCACCGTGGTCACGCTGACCCTTCCGGAGCAGCAGAGCGACGTCAAGAAGCTCATGAAGGCTGCCGGCGTTGACGTTTCGTTTGAGCGCGTCACTGCCAACTCGCCGTTGGTTGCCGACCTCGTTGGCGAAATCGCCGACAAGGTCGATCCCCGCACCCGTGCAGCACTCCTCGCGGCGAAAGCCCCGCAGGGTGGCGGCACGTCCACCGGCGCGAACGCACAGCGCAAACGTGCACGCCGTTCCACGCAGGCTGCTCCTCCTGCCGGCGGCCGTGGCGGTCGCAACGGACGCGGAAAGGTCGCGGCTGAGCCGGTTCGCACCGACGTCAACCGCGCCGAGCGTCGCGCAGCAATGAACGACGACGTCGCCCGCAGCTCACGTGGCCGCGGCAAGTCCGGTGCCACTCACCGCAACGACGTCCCGGGCTCGCAGGGCCAGGGCGGCCGCAGTGGTCGTCCGGCTACCGGCCAGCGCGCAGCTTCGGCTCCTCGCACGGCATCCACCACCTCTACGCGTACCGGTGGGAACAAGGCCGTATGGTCCTCCGCTACGGGCGCTACGTCCGGTGGATCCTACGGTTCGGGTTCCGGCAACTCCGGTCGCGGTGGATCCGGCGCAGGCCGTCCGGCACGCAGCGGTCCCCGCCGCGCTTCGGCTCCTGCTTCGAACGAGCGCCGCGGCCGCTAACCTCCCGTTGTGAGGCCCGCTCTACGCGCTTTCCGGAAGGAATGGAGCGCAGAGCAGGCCCCGCAACTCCAGGTGCTACCAGCCCCGGGCGCGCCACTCCTCAAGGTGTGGCCGCTCGGCTCCGAGGGTCGTGGGCAATCCATGGCCCGGGTGCACCAGGGTATCGTCCGGATAGGCGTCGAACAGTCGTTCCGACACGTCGTTCAACAGAGAAGTGAAGCGTGCAGGATCTTTCTGTGTGTTGCCGACGCCTCCCGGAAACAGCGAGTCTCCACTGAAAATGTGGGCCGGCCCGTCCGGATCCTGGTACACGAAGGCGATCGAGCCAGGGGTATGTCCACGCAGGTGGACCGCCGTGAGCTCGATGTCGTCGAACCGCTCAACGTCGCCGTGACCAAGCCGGACATCCACCGGAACCGGCAACGCATCGGCGTCGTCCGCTCCCGCTGACGTGGTGGCCCCGGTGACTTCCACCAGCTCCGCCAGCGCACGGACGTGATCCCAGTGCTGGTGGGTGGTTGCTATCCGGACCAGCTTGGTGGGCTCGGCCGAATCGCCCGCGGACTCCGACAGAAGCTGCTGGATGGCTGGAAGGTTGTCGGCGGCGTCGATCAACACCTGCGCACCTRTGGACTTTGACGTCAACAGGTACACGTTGTTGTTCATCTCGCTGACCGAAATGCTGCGAATGGTGACGTCACGTAGTGAGTGAATAAGCGAATCCATTCGTTCAGCCTACGTTCTTGGCTTCGCGGCCCTGCGAGACCCAGTTGGGGTCGGCGGAGCGTGAACCCACGACGGCGGCAGCGGCTTGGTCGAGCACCTCAAGGTGCGTTGTTCCCAGTTGCAGGGACAGTGCGCCGAGATTCTCGTCGATCCGGTACGTCCTGCGCGTGCCGGGGATGGGGACCACCGAAATCCCGAGGCGCTGACCTTGGGCGAAAAGCCAAGCCAGGGCTACTTGGGCAGGAGTTGCATCCAGCCCACTGGCTACCTCGCGAACCGCGGCTACAACGGCCTGGTTTGCATCAAGTGCCTCGTCGCCAAAACGGGGGATCTTATGGCGGAAGTCATTTTCGCCAAGATCGCCCGCGCTGACAGTTCCCGTAAGGAACCCACGGCCCAGCGGCGAATACGGCACAAACCCTACGCCAAGCTCCTTGGCTGCAGGAACAACGTTGAGCTCAACATCCCTGCTCCAGATTGACCATTCACTCTGGACCGCGGCAATGGGATGGACGGCGTTGGCCTGCCTGAGCTCCTCGGCTGTCACTTCCGACAAGCCGAGGTGCCGGACCTTGCCCTCACGGACCAGCTCCGCCATTGCCTCCACGGTTTCCACTATCGGAACGCGGAGGTCACGGCGATGCATGTAGTAGAGGTCGATGACGTCAGTGTCCAAGCGGCGGAGGCTCGCTTCCGCCGCTTGCCTGACGTACGGTGCATCCCCGCGGACTCCCGTGTATCCGTCCGCGGGGTTGCCCTCAATTCCAAACTTCGTGGCTACCTGGATCTCGTCGCGGCGCTCCTTGAGGAGCCTGCCCACGAGTTCCTCGTTGCTGCCCGCGCCATACACATCTGCGGTGTCGATGAACGTGATGCCCGCGTCCACGGCGTGCCTGAGTGTTTGCAGGCCTTCCTCTGGGCTGATCCCGCCATAGACCGGGGTCAGGGCCATTCCGCCGAAACCGAGGGGGCTGACCGTGAGGCCATCTCCGAGCTGAACTGCAGTCATGAACGTCTCCAATGCGTGTTTGGGTGCTCTTGAAGGCGTGAACCCGATGGCGCGCTGGGGTATTCCTGCGATTTCTGCGAGCACCGCCTGGCCTCGCGTGGCCTTGCCTGGCTGATTCGATGGTTCGCTGCACAATGTGCCGTGCGAGCGGCATGGTGTGCAGCGAACCATCGAAACAGGGTGCCAGGGAGCGGGCGCTACTCGGGCTTGGCTACAGCTTTCTCTGCGGGCAGCGCCTTCAGGCCGGCGGCACAGCCCACGATTCCGGCGATGAACAGCAGTTTCAGCGGGCTTGCCGATTCGACGCCCGTGATCATGGCCCAGCCAACGGTCAGCGCCGCGCCGATACCCACCCATACCGCGTAAGCAGTGCCAAGGGGGATGCGCTTCACCGCGATACCCAGTCCCAGCATGCTCAATACTGCGGTGACGGCGAAGACCAGTGTGGGCATGAGTTTCGTGAAGCCGTTGGAGAGCCCCAAAGCGGTGGCCCACACGGCTTCGAGGAGCGCCGACGCCAGGAGGATGGCCCAGAAGATTCCGTTACCGGTGTTCTTGGTTTTTGTTGTCATGGCTATGCCACCACCTTCAGGCCGACCACACATGCACCGATGCCGGCAAGCAGAAGCAGCCGGGCCGTCGTCGCGCGTTCAACTTTGGTGACCATCGCGTAAGCCGCGGTGAGCACCACACCCACCCCCACCCACACGGCGTAGGCCGTGCCCGTTGGGATGGATTGCATTGCGATCGCCAGCCCGCCCATGCTCGCAATGACTGCGACCAGGAAAACGACTGTTGGGACGGGTTTACGGAAGCCCTTGGAACGGTGCAGAGCTGCGGCCCAGACGGCCTCGAGTGCACCGGAAAGAATGAGAATTATCCACGACATGACATTTCCTTTGGCCAGTCTTGTCGCGTGCCGGGTACTGAACCGTCGTCCGGAGGTTCCAGAGCGGAACCTTCATTTCAGGCTAGCAACTCCGGCGCGGGGTGGCCACTTCTGGTGGTTAACGTCACCAGATCAGGCGTCAGTCGGCTCCACATGGTCGATCGAGATCACTGCGATAAAGCCCCGCCCGGAGATCTCAGGACTGCGGGTATCCGAACCCACGACGGCGTCATAGCGAGCCAACTCGACAGGTTCCCCGGGGCTGGTTGCCGGAGCGCCGCCGTCGGACTTTTCCTCAGCAGCCGACTCTTCCTCGACTCCGGCGCCGGGCGCAACTGTCGCCTTGCCCTCCAGCAGAACAGCCAACTGCCCCTCGAACACCGGGTGAGCCCGTTTCTTGGAGATCTCAACGATCGACGTGTAGCCCTTGAACGCGCCTTCGCGGGCGATGACGTTCAAGTCACGGATATCGCCGGTGGGGAGAGTCGCCGAGGATGCGGCCTCGCCGGAGAAACGGAACGGACGGTATTTCTCGAGCGGGTGCTCGGAGCCGTCCACGGTGAGGAGCAGCAGTTCGCCGTCGATGATGGTAATGACCCGCTCCATGCCCGGGAAAACGGAGAATTCTCCGGCTTTGGAGACGTCGGCGATGCTGACACGCCAATCCCAGGCACCGTCCTGCGCAGAGGCTGCCTGCGGGTGGCTCGCGAGTTCGCGCGTCACCCCGCCGCCATTGCGCCACGGTTCGGGACGGATGTCAGCAAAACGGATAATCTCCATCCGACCAGCCTAATGGTGGACGCAGGTTCTCCGATGGCAACGCGGCTTGCTAACGTCATATGTGGAAAACGTTGTTTGGGTAGTGAGGGAGGCGCTGGATGTTCGTCAAAGTATGCGGCTTGAGCACGCCCGAATCAGTACGTGAAGCCGTCGACGCCGGTGCTGACGCCGTCGGTTTCGTCCTCACCACCAGCCCGCGGGAGGTCAGCCCGGACCAGGTTCGTATCCTGCTCCCGCTGGTGCCCGCCGGGGTTCATGCCGTGGGCGTTTTCCGGCATGAAGCCGCCGCCGATGCCGTAGCGACGGCCCGCGCGTCAGGACTTTCGTGGGTGCAGCTGCACGGTCGCCGTACTGCGGACGACGTCAAAACAGTGCACGACGCCGGCATGCGGCTCATCCGGGCCGTCACCATGGGTGCCTCCCAGGACGAGTTCGCGGATCTTGGCGAAGACGTGTTCCTGATCGACGCCGCAGTGCCGGGGTCGGGGGAGTCCTGGGACTACGCCTCAGTGCGTGAGAAGGAGCTCGAGAGCCGGGCGTGGTTGCTCGCCGGTGGTTTGGAACCCGGCAACGTGGCCTTCGCCGCAGCCGCTGCCGGCGCTTGGGGAGTGGACGTTTCCTCCGGTGTCGAGTCTTCGCGGGGTGTGAAGGACCTGGCTAAGATCCGCGCCTTCGTCACAGCCGCCAAAGCCTGACCCTCCCTCACATCCCTAGTGTTTCAACCGGACCCTTCCTCACGTTCCGTGTGTTTCAGCCGGACCCTTCCTCACGTCCCGCGTGTTTCAACCGATCCCTTCCTCTCATTCCGCGTGTTTGAACCGGATCCTTCTTCACTTCCCGGGTGTTTCGGCCGGACGATTCCTCACATCCAGGGCGCTTCGGTAGGGGTGTGAGTGAGGGTTGGTGGGAAGGGTGTGGGGTGTGGAAGAGGGTTGGTGGGAAGGGTGTGGGGTGTGGAAGAGGGTTGGGGGGAAGCCATAGGGATGTGAGCGAGCGTCGGGTTGGGCGGGGGAAGTCAGGGAAGATTCAGGGCAGACCCCTAGGCTTTTTGTCAGCCCCGCAGGAGAGAATGAGGACATGAAAACGATCCTTAACGTCATCTGGCTTGTCTTCGGCGGGTTCTGGTTGGCCCTGGGCTACTTCGCGGCAGGCATTATTTGCTGCGTGCTCATCGTGACCATTCCTTGGGGCATCGCTTCGTTCCGGATCGGGGCGTACTGCTTGTGGCCCTTCGGGCGGATGGTGGTTGAGAAGCCGGGCGGCACAGGGGTCTTCGCGCTCCTGGGCAACGTCATCTGGTTGCTGGTGGCGGGTATCTGGATTGCCATCGGCCATGTGGTTACGGCGTTTGCCATGGCCATCACCATCATTGGGATTCCGCTGGCCATCGCCAACCTGAAGTTGATCCCGGTGTCGCTGATGCCGCTCGGCAAGCAGATTGTGCCCACCAACCAGCCGTTCGTCAGCACCTACCGCTAAGGTGCGGCCCCGCTAGGACGCAACAACCGCCCCGGTGCGCAGATCGAAACGGAACGTCCGCTCCACACGCACGCTCCCGCCGTCGGCCTCCACCGTGAAGGCGAGTTCCAGCGTGCTGTGCTCGAGGTCCGACGCCGTAATGGTGTAGGTCGGCGTGAAGTAGAGGACATGCTCGCCGGGTAACAGGTCCGCGGGCGGGAAACCGCCCGCGTTCTGGTGCGGTCCGCGAAGTACGACGCCGGCAGCCGGCTCAGTGCCTCCGTTGCGGACCCGTCCGGTGAAGGCAAGGATGTCCCCGGCTTTGTAGCCGGGGACGATGGGGCCGTAGTTGAGGTCCTGCGCCTCCCGCGTGCCCAGAACCTGGTCTCCGGCGTAGCCCTGGCCGATTTCCTTCCACGTTTGGACATCCCATTGGCCGTCGCTGTTGGACGGGATCACGTGGAAGTCGCCGGCGTTCTGCCACACGGCGGGCCGGCCTGGGGTGATGGACCGCAGTTCCATGTCGAAGACCAGGCCCGTGGGCCCAGGCGTAACCCAGGGTGAAGCGGAGAGTTGCCCCGCCAGCTGCTCGGCAGGAATGGACGCGAACACAATCTCCCGGTACCCCTGCCGTTCATAGAGAACCCCGATATTCCCGTTCGGCAGCCGCGCCACGGTGGAGTAGGCCGAGCTTCCCGGGCACAGCAGCAGCTTTGCCGGCCAGGTGGCGCCGTTGTCGGGGGAGAGACTCAGCATGGTGTTCCGACGCAGATGAGGGTCCTGGTTGTTGCTCGCCAGCAGCCAGGATGAAGTCTCCGGCGCCGCGAAGGTACCATGCGGCTGACCATCGAAGCGCGTCAGGGACCCGTTGTCGCTGGGATCCGGCAGGTCCGGAACAGGCTGCAGCGGGCTCCACGTTTGGCCGCCGTCCTCGGACACTGCAGCCAAGCGGCAGGGCGTGGCCCGTGAATGCAGGAGCAACCGGCCATCGTCCAAGCACACTACTTTGTTCTCGTTCGGCCCCACGCCTGAGGTACCCGGACCGATCAGCTCGCCCAAAGTCCAGGTCTCACCATGATCGTCGCTGAACGCAGACGCGGCCGTGATGGCACCGTCCACCAGCAACACAAACTGTTGCACCAACCGGCCCGCAAAAGGTCCGGTGTGGATCTGGATTCCCTGTCCGGCGGCGGCGAACAGGCCAGTGACAGCGCCGTGCTTAAGTTGCGCGGTGAGCCGGCAGTGCTGCCAGGTGTCGCCGTCGTCGTCTGAATAACTGAGGTCCGCGTGCTGCACGTCGTCATCCGGCTCCAATCCGGCAACTGCTTCAAAGAAACCTGCGTGGGTCCCGGCGGCATGGAACATGAAGATGCGCCCGGTGTCGGAGTCCACCAGCAGGCTTGGATCGCCGAAGCCGTGGAGTCCCGAACCGGTGCGAACCAGCTGCTGTGGCTCCCACGTGACTCCGTTGTCGTAGCTGCGGCGCAGGAGGAGATCGATGGGATTGGGGAGGTCGTCCAGGTTGGGCCTGCCGTCATAGGCGGCTAAAAGAGTGCCCCGGGTGCTGATAGCAAGGGCGGGGATGCGGTATTGCCGGTAGCCGCCCACGCCGCGCACAGCCAGGACGTGCTCTACATCGGGGACGGCTAGGGGAACCGATGAGCGGGAAGAGTCCAAGAGGTAGGAGGTCACACCTCTATGCTAGCTGGACGCCAACACTCCCCGATAGGCACCGTCCTGCAAGAGAGCAATTGCGGAACCTGCGTCCAGCTCCGCCGCGATGACGACATCACCCGCAAAACCGGCGTCGATCAGTTCCCGGCCACTGGAACATCCCCGCAGAGTGCCCGCAAGATGCGGTTCCGCAGCATCGAAGGCGGCAGCAGCAGCGGCCGCTTCCGGGGAAAAGTTGTGACGCCCGGCAGCCGCGAGTCCGGCAATGAACGCCCCGGCTCCAAGTTCGTCCTCCAAAGCCGGTCGCAGGCTACCGTTGCCCCACTTCTCACCCGCAGCGATGACGGCAATAACGGCACCATGAGGCAGTGTGGCCTGCACCCAATCGGCCGTGGCAGCGGCGTTGCGGAGTGAAACGGCCACCACCTGACGGGCTGAAGCGGCCAATTCATGGCTGATGGTGGACCCGTTGGGGGAGGGCAGAACGACCCGGTCGAGTACCGGCGCAGCACTGAGGCTCACGGGCGACAAGCTCAGCCCTTCCGAACCCCGCGGCCCCGCCAATGCGGCCCGGTGGCGGGCCGCGAACTCGCTTGCACCCGCGTCCCTCAGCGGATAGGGAAACACCACCGCCCCGCGATCCACCGCGACGCTCACGCACGTCGTGAACGACAGGACGTCGACCACCACCGCAAGGTCAGCTCCGGGCACTACTGCACGGGCGCCGTCGAGCCCCCATTCAAACCGGACCGAGTACGGAAGCTGCCGTTGCGGCGCTCCGGGTTCGCTGGGCACGCCGCTCACGCGAGTTCGCCCGCTAGGTTCCGGCGGGCGGCGTCGAGCCAGAGGCCCTTGGCCCGTTCGCTGTGGAACAGCGGGTCCAGGCTTAGCAGATGGCGTACGACGGCGGCGCGACCCTTCGCGAAGTCATCGTCGCTGACGTGGGCGTAGTCTTCGCGGACGGCGGCCAGGTAACGTGCGTAGGCCTGTTCGTCGCCGCCAAGGACAGAGAGGTCGGCGTCGCAGAGGAGGGCGCCGGCATGGTCACCGGGCTCAGGGGAGTGGGTGGAAGTGAGCCTGACGAGCCGGGCCACCTCGGCCACATCGGCAGCGGCGAGGCCAGCAGCCGTGAGCCGGTCCTCGGCCAGGATGGCTGAGTCTTCCTCATCCTGACCAGCAACACCTTCATAAACGGCGTCGTGAAACCAAGCCGCCAAGGAGACGGTCCGTGCAGGCAGGGCGGGTTCTGTCAGAGTGTCCAGGGCTTCAAGAACTGCCAGGAGGTGTGTGCGGCTGTGGTATTTCCTGCCGTCCTCGCCCCACCGCTCCAACAGCTCCAGGCCCAGCTCCTCATGGCCGGGGAAGATACTGTTCCAACGCTCCATCAACGGAACTGTCAAAGCTTTACTCCGTTCCCGCGCGGGAATGCGCAGGCCGCTGGCGATGAGTTTGCGGACCAGGATTCTGGCCTCCACGGGGATTGCGCCGGCGAACACGAGGTCGTTGTAGCGGCGTTCCGGTACGTCGTAGTGGTCTCCGTCGAAGGCCCTCTCCGGAACCCCGGCGGCAGCCGCGAAGGCGTGCAGCTCATCCAGCGAAGTGTCCGAAACGAGGTGCGAAAACACGGTTCCGTGCGCGGGCCACAGGGGCGGATCGACGTAGATGGCCATGGCCAAAGTGTAGTCCCGGGCGATCCCTCCCAGTCGCCGGACGGGATGCCTGCAAAGAGGCTTCCGGTCACGGCAGCGGGGAAGGAACGCACCCGTGGGACATCATCTGTGGCGCCGACTATCCCAACAACAGCCGGGCACGCTCTGCAGCATCCCTCCGTATCTGCTTAACCGCAGCTACCTCCGTCTCCAGTTCCTTCATGCGCGTGGTCAAGTACTTGTCCAACACCGTGGTGATCTTCGCGTCGAATCCGGTGCTTTCGCGGCAGCCCGCATCGGTGACAGCTATCTTCAGTTCTTTCTGGCCGCCGGCGTCCAGTCCCGCAGAGACCGCTTCGCCCGGGTGGCTGTAGGGGAAGGCCGTTGTGGACATGCATTCTTTCCAGGAGTCGACGGCGGTCTGGATCCCGGCGTCCTGGCCTGCAGCGTTGGTGGCGACCATCAGGGAGTTGAAAGCCAATGCGGTGGCCCTCATGTAGTTGTCGGCAGTCCCATAGATGGCGGTGATGCCCTCGGCTTTGCAGCCTCCCCACAGCATCCCCGTACCTGTTGAGGACTGGACTACGTTCTGTTCAGGCGAGCCACTGCCGTTGAGGGCCTGCTGAAAAGCGGGATCGGCCATGAGTTTGCCGAGGTCGGAGTCCGGGGCGGGCTCGCCCGGTCCCTTGGGCTTGGTTGAGGCGTATCCCGAAGCCCGTGCAGTCTCAACGCTGAGCGTATCGAAGCCTACGTGCTGTTTGAGATCCACGGATTGCTGTCCTGCGGAAACCGGTGTGTAGTCGTATCCAGCCTTGGCCATGCACCGACGCACGGCTTCGGCCACCCCGTTTTCGGCCGCGGAATCCGCGGACGCGAACTGCTCGGCTGCCAGAGTCACGCCGGACACCGGATGCTCCGCAGGTTTGGTCAGAATGGAGGAGACTCCTGGCGTGGCGGCGGCAGCCAATGTGGCGGTAGCCCCGGCAGTAAGAATCAGTACCCCAATGGTTTTCTTTTTCATCGTTTCTCCTCTGGACGAATTATGGTCGGTTTTTGGCAATGCGGTGGCCGGCCCTGGTGTTCCAAGGCCTGGTTTGGAGCGTGATGATCTAGCCGATCAGCCTGTTTTGGTACGCGAAGGCAACCAGCTGGATTCGGTTTTTGAGTTTGAGCTTGGACAGGATGTTCCCGATGTGGGATTTCACCGTGGCGTCGCTGAGAACCAGGGACGCGGCGATCTCCCCGTTGGCCAGGCCTTTGGCGGCCAGCATGAAGACATCGTGCTCCCGGGCTGACAGGGGTTCCAGGACTGCCGTGTTGGACTCTGCGGGAGTGGTGTAGTCCCTGAGTAGTTCATTCGTAGCCGAAGGAGCCATGACCGCGTGCCCGGAGTGAACGGTGCGGATGGTGGCGAGCAGGAATTCCGGTGTCGCATCCTTGGTGAGGAAACCGCCGGCGCCGGCTTGGATGGCGCGGACCACGGCTTCGTCGTGCTGGATGGTGGTGAGCACAATGACCTTTGTACGGCCGCTGCTTTCGGTGATGTGGCGCGTGGCGGTGATCCCGTCCATGACCGGCATCCGGATGTCCATCAGCATCACGTCCGGTCCGACGTCCGCCGCGAGGGCAACAGCCTGCTCACCGTCAGTGGCTTCGCCTACCAGGTCCAGGTCAGGCTGGCTGCCAAGGATCATCTTCAAACCAGCGCTGAACAGGGGTTGATCGTCAACCAATGCGACGCGGATCGGGGTGTCGTTCATGGCAGGATTGCCTCCACTTCGAAGAGTTGGCCGTTGGTGACCGTAGTGAGCCGCCCGCCCGCCGCCGTCGCGCGTTCACGCATACCCGGGATGCCGCGGCCGGTTCCCGACGGCGGCAGTTCAGTCCCGCCGTCGGCCAGCCTTGAGCGGATCTTCAGACGCAGGCCGCGGGGTTCGCGGGCAACCGTCACCACTGCGCCGGCCTCGCGGTCCCCATGTTTGAACGCATTCGTCAGGCTTTCCTGGACGATTCTGTAGACGGTGAGGTCCTCTACCGGGGAGAGACCCTCCAGCCCGGCCGTGTGCAGCTCGACAGGCATCCCGCTGCTCTCCAGGCGTTCGGCCAGGGCCGGCAATTCCGAGGTTCCGGGTGCGGGACCCTCCAGTTCCGAGCCGAAACTTTGCACGAGCCGCCGGGTTTCCTGCAGTGCGCTCCTTGCCGAAGACGCAATGACGTTGGCCGCCTCCTCCACCAGTTCCGGCTCAGTCCGGTGGACGTAGCGGATCCCTTCCGCCTGGGCTGTGATGACGGCGAGGGAATGCGCAAGGACGTCATGCAGCTCCCGGGCGATCCTGTTGCGCTCTTGTTCGATCACCAAGGCGCCCGCCGTTGATTCGAGCCGGGACTCCGCCTGTTCCTTCGCCATCCGGTTGGCAACGGCCTGCCGTACCGACGCAGCGGCAGCCCATCCAGCGAGGTTGAGGGCCGAGAATGAGGCGAACACCAGGAAGGCGTACACAGCAATGCGGAAGGGGCTCGCTTCGGTCAGCTGTTTGCCGAAAACAAAGTTGATCCACGCGGTGTCGGCGAACCAGTTCACGGTGACCAGCCCGGCTGCGGTCACGGCCGCAACGGGCAGTGGCCACCGCTGCGGTTCTTTCCAACCGAGAGTGGCGAAGAAGAAGAGCACCGGCAAGCACACATAAGGCGTGGCGCCGGACAGCATCACGCTCGGGAAGATGCCAAACGCCTGGAAGCCCAAGGCAGCGAAGGCGAAGACGATGGCGGGAACGGGGACCAGTTCGGCGGCTGCAACCGCAGCCGTGAGGGCGACCAGGACCGCGCTCGCCGAATCGAAACTGCGTTCCTCCAGGACCATGAGTGCCACGAGCATGCCAAGGCCTGCCAAGGGTGCGGCGGCGGGGCGGAGGGCCTGGATTCTCGGTGACATGCTTCAACCCTAGGGTGAGCGGTCCGGGCTCGGGCCCCGTTTGGCCCTGGTTCATCCGGGCGGGGGAGCAAGTTCGTCCGAGGTACTGAGAGGCGCGACATGCCGATGGGGGTGCGGCGGCGCGCGCCCCCCCAAAGCACAGTCATATTGCGTTTGCGGAGTAGAACGGCCCTTGTGTACGCATTTACGGAACTACACTGTTTCTATGCCGCAAATACGAATTTCCGAAGCCGCCCGCTTCCTCGGTGTCAGTGACGACACCGTGAGGCGTTGGACAGAGAACGGGACGCTCACTCCGCAGAAGGATCCCGCTGGCCGATTGGCGGTTGATGGCCTGGAACTCGCGACTTTGGCGCGCAGCCAGTCCCACCTCCCGGACGACCCCTCCCGTTCCGGAAGTTCGGCGCGGAACCGCTTCGTCGGCCTCCTTACCGGCATCACCGCAGACAAGGTCATGGCCCAGGTGGAGCTCCAGTGTGGCCCGTTCCGGGTGGTGTCGCTCATGAGCAGTGAAGCCGTCCGGGAGCTTGGGCTGGAACTCGGCTCAGTGGCCACCGCCGTGGTCAAGGCCACCACCGTCATCATCGAAACACCCCAGGGAAAGAGCATCATATGAAGACCCTCCGCATGAAGAAGAGCATCCTGGGCATCTCCGTAGCCGTGGGATTGGCTGGGGCCCTCACTGCCTGTGGCACCACGGCCCCCGCTGCGGCCCCATCGAGCACCAACAGCACGTCCCAGTTGAGCGGGACAGTGACCGTCTTCGCGGCGGCCTCGCTGAAGTCCACGTTCACCCAGCTGGCCAAGGATTTCGAAGCCAGGAACCCAGGCACCAAAGTGACACTGAGCTTTGCGGGCTCCTCCGATCTTGTCACGCAGATAACCCAGGGGGCCCCGGCGGACGTCTTCGCTTCGGCTGACACCAAGAACATGACAAAGCTTGCCGACGCCAAGCTGCTGGACGGCACTGCCACCAACTTCGCCACGAACGTCCTTGAGATCGCAGTCCCGCCCGGCAACCCGGCGTCGATCTCATCGTTCGCCGACCTCGCCAAGCCGGGTGTCAAGATAGTCACCTGCGCCAGCCAGGTTCCCTGCGGCGCGGCAACGGACACGGTTGAGAAGGCCAGCGGTATAACGTTGAGCCCCGTCAGCGAGGAATCCTCGGTGACCGACGTGCTCGGCAAGGTCACCTCGGGCGAGGCCGACGCCGGCTTGGTCTACGTCACGGACGTGAAGGGAGCCGGCGACAAGGTTAAAGGCATTCCGTTCGCTGAATCGGACAAGGCGGTCAACACGTACCCGATCGCCACGGTAGGCTCCAGCAAGAACAAGGCGCTGGCAGCGGCTTTCGTGGCCGCAGTGACCAGTGAAGCAGGCAGGAAGGTTCTGGGAGACGCCGGTTTCGGCGCACCGTAAGGAGAGCATGAAGACCACCACCGGCTACCATGGCGTCCCCCGATGGATCTATGCCGTGGCAGCAGCGGGCGGCCTCCTGGTGGTCCTTCCGCTGGCGGCCATGCTGCTGCGCGTCAACTGGCCGCAGTTCGTTCCCCTGATCACCTCGGAGTCTTCCCTGGCCGCGTTGGGCCTGAGCCTGCGGACCTCTGCCGCCAGCACGGTCCTCTGCATCGTGTTGGGCGTGCCGCTGGCGCTGGTGCTGGCACGCGGCGAGTTCCCCGGACAGAAACTCCTGAGGTCCTTCGTCCTGTTGCCGCTGGTGCTGCCGCCGGTGGTGGGGGGCATCGCGTTGCTGTATACCTTTGGCCGTCAGGGCCTGCTGGGGAAGTCGCTGGAGATGGCCGGCGTCCAGATCGCGTTTTCGACCACCGCGGTGGTCCTGGCGCAGACCTTCGTAGCCCTACCCTTCCTGGTAGTCAGTTTGGAGGGTGCCTTGAGGTCGGCAGGAAACCGGTATGAAGCCGTGGCTGCGACGCTCGGGGCGAAACCCACCACCGTCCTTCGCCGCGTCACCCTTCCGCTGGTCCTGCCGGGGCTGGCATCGGGCGCTGTGTTGTCGTTCGCGCGCAGCTTGGGGGAGTTCGGAGCCACCCTGACGTTCGCGGGCAGCCTGGAAGGGGTCACGCGGACCCTGCCGCTGGAAATCTACTTGCAGCGCGAGACCGACGCCGACTCCGCCGTCGCGCTGTCCCTTGTCCTGGTGGCGGTGGCCGTCGCGGTTGTGGGGCTCAGTTACGGCGGCCGTCGGCGCGCGGCTGCGGCGGTCCAGGCATGAGCTTCGAACTGCGGGCCAGCCTCCGTGCCCGGAACTTCGACATGTCGCTCAGCCTCGCTGACGGTGAAACCGTGGCCATCCTCGGTCCCAACGGGGCGGGCAAATCAACGTTGTTGGGCGTGATCGCCGGGCTGTTGCGGCCCGATTCCGGCTCGGCCAGGATTGCCGGGCGGCAGTTATTCAACCTCGACGCCGGCACCCACCATTGGGACGCACCCCACCTGCGCGGTACAGCCCTTCTGGCCCAGGAAGCGCTGCTGTTCCCGCACCTGAGCGTGGTGGACAACGTGGCGTTCGGCCCCCGCAGTGCCGGTGCATCCAAAGCTGCGGCCCGGGAAACTGCGCAGCGTTGGCTGGCGGAGGTTGACGCTTCGTCCCTCGCCGACAGGAAGCCTGCCCAGCTCTCCGGAGGCCAGGCCCAACGGGTTGCCGTGGCTCGCGCCCTGGCCGCCGAGCCGGAACTGCTGCTCCTCGACGAACCCATGGCTGCCCTGGACATCCACGCGGCACCGCTGCTGCGCCGTGTGCTCAAACGCGTGTTGAAGGACCGGAAGGCCATCATCGTCACACACGACGTCCTGGACGCCTACATGCTGGCAGACCGTGTGGTGGTGGTGGAAAACGGCCGGATGGTCGAAGAAGGTCGCACGCGCCAGGTCCTTGAACGGCCCAGGAGCCACTTTGCCGCCGGACTTGCCGGCCTGAATCTCGTCACCGGTACTCTGGGCCGGGAGGGAATCACGACGCCGGATGGCCGGGTTTTCGCTGGACAGCACGATCCCGGCTGGTCACCCGTTCCCGGCCAGGCAGGCGTGGCGGCGTTCCCGCCGTCGAGCGTTTCTGTCTTCCTGGGTGATGTGCACGGAAGCCCGCGCAACTCATATGCGGTGACCATCACGGACCTTGAGCCGCACGGCGACCAGGTCCGGGTGCGCGCCAGCGCCGGCACCGACGGCGCGTTGTCCGCCGACATCACGCCTGCAGCCTCCGCAGACCTTGGCCTTGCCCCCGGGATGGAGGTGCGGTTCGTGGTGAAGTCCGCGTTGGTGTCGGTCTACCCGGCGTGAGTCTTAGTCCCGGCTTCAACCGACGGAGGCCGCCGGCACTACGCCGACGGCCCCCGCTCCCGTTAGGATTCCAAGCCGGCACATCTTCCCGGAGGAACAGGGAACGGCCTACACGTGTCTGTGGGCACAACAACGTTGGCCCTACGTGCGCAGGGCCATAGACTCTAAGTGTTCGGATTTGAGGCTATGACCCTCTCGACCGCACCAATGAGCGAACCGCTCAGAACAAAGACCCGATGCCAGTCGGGTCTTTCGTTCGTTAACGGCACAGCAGGCTGTTGCCTGATGGTGCAAGCCCAGGACAGATTCTCTGCTACTCCCGGTACATCCGCTCCGCATAGGACGGCCCGTAGTAGGTCTCGAGATCTTCCAGCGGCGTCTCCGGTTGGGTATACGCCTGGGCGAGCACCGCGATGCTAGGAAGGTCTTCGGATTCCCACGTTTCCGGTTGCCACAGGCCGCTGCGCATGAAGGCCTTGCCGCAGTGCGTGAACACTTCCTCCACCGAAACCACGACGGCGGCACGCGGCCGGTGCCCCTTGACCACCATCTGATCGAAGAAGTCGGCGTCACGCACAATCCGAGCTGTGCCGTTGATTCTCAGGGTGTCCGTCCGGCCGGGCACCACGGAGAGGATGCCGACGTTGGGGTTCTCCAGGATGTTGTGGAAACCGAAAGCGAGCTTGTTGCCCGGGCGCTCGGGGATGGCGATGGTGTGCTCGTCCAGGACGTGGATGAAGCCGGCCGGGTCCCCTTTGGGCGAGGCGTCCACGCGGCCGTTCGCGTCCGTCGTCGAGAGGACGCAGAAGGGGCTGGCAGCCAGCCATTGGCGGTCGAATTCACTGAGCGCGGTGCGGACCTTCTTACGCACGCGCTCAAGGGGCAATCCGATCAGGGCTTCGAGTTCATCAGCGGTGGAAATGGTGTCCATGCCCCCAGCCTAACCGGGCAGCTATGGACACTGGTTTCGCCGTGGGCAAACATGGAAGCAATGACCACGAAATCAAACTTGAGCGTAGTAGACTCAACTTTGAAAGTATTGGTCACACTCCAGAAAGGGAGCACTCTTTGGACGTCAAATTCACTACCAAAAGCCAGGAGGCCCTTTCTGCGGCCGCCATGAACGCCTCAACGGCCGGGAACCCCCAGCTGGAGCCGGCGCACCTGCTCAAAGCCCTCATGGACCAGCGGGAGGGTGTCGCCGTGGCTCTTCTGCGTGCCACGGGGGCTGATCCTGATGCGGTGAGCGTGCAGGCGAGCTCGGCCATCAAGGCACTGCCGTCGTCGTCGGGCACCTCGGTGCAGCAGGCACAGCTGTCCCGCCAGTCCATGCAGGCCATCCAAGCGGCACAGAACGAGGCCGACAAACTTGGCGATTCCTTCGTCTCCACCGAGCACCTGCTGCTGGGGCTCTCCGCCGGAAGTGACGCCGTCGGGAAGTTAATGCGCGACGCCGGTGCCTCCCACGAGGCGCTGCTCGCCGCCCTGCCCGGTGTCCGGGGTGACCGGAAGGTCGACTCCCCGGATCCCGAAAACACCTTCCAGGCCCTGGAGAAGTTCGGCACGGACCTGACCGCCGTGGCCCGTTCGGGCAAGCTGGACCCCGTCATCGGGCGCGACAGCGAGATCCGGCGCGTGGTTCAGGTGCTGAGCCGCCGCACCAAGAACAACCCGGTGCTGATCGGTGAGCCCGGCGTCGGCAAGACCGCCGTCGTCGAGGGCCTCGCCCAGCGAATGGTGGCCGGCGACGTCCCTGAGAGCCTGCGCGGCAAGACCCTCATCGCCCTGGACCTCGCCTCCATGGTGGCCGGCGCCAAGTATCGCGGCGAATTCGAGGAACGGCTCAAGGCTGTGCTTGAGGAGATCAAGAACAGCAACGGGCAGATCGTCACGTTCATCGACGAGATCCACACAGTAGTGGGCGCAGGAGCCACCGGCGAAAGCGCCATGGATGCCGGCAACATGCTCAAGCCCATGCTGGCCCGCGGCGAACTGCGGCTCATCGGTGCCACCACCCTGGACGAGTACCGCGAGAACATCGAGAAGGACCCGGCCCTGGAACGCCGCTTCCAGCAGGTTTACGTGGGCGAGCCCAGCGTCGAGGACACCATCGGCATTCTCCGCGGCCTGAAGGAACGCTACGAGGCACACCACAAGGTCGCCATCGCAGACTCAGCCCTGGTTGCTGCGGCCACGCTGTCCAACCGCTACATTTCGGGTCGGCAGCTGCCTGACAAGGCCATAGACCTCGTGGACGAGGCTGCGTCCCGGCTCCGCATGGAAATCGATTCCGCCCCGGAAGAGATCGACCAGCTCCGCCGCGCCGTCGACCGTTTGACCATGGAGGAACTGGCGCTCCAGAACGAGACCGACCCCGCTTCCGTCGAGCGGCTCGCCGCAATCCGCGCCGACATGGCGGACAAGAAGGAAGAACTCAACGCGCTCAACGCCCGTTGGGAGGCTGAGAAGGCCGGGCTGAACCGCGTGGGTGACCTGAAGGCCAAGATCGACGAGCTGCGTTCGGCCGCCGACAAGCACCAACGCGAAGGCGACCTCGAATCGGCGTCGCGGATCCTGTACGGCGAACTGCCCGCACTGGAACGTGAGTTGAGCGCCGCAGCCGAGGAAGAGTCGGCCCGCGGCGGTTCGAAGCCCGAGCTGATGGTGGCAGAAGATGTCACCGCCGATGACATTGCCGAGGTCATTTCGGCCTGGACAGGTATCCCCGCCGGCCGCATGCTCCAAGGCGAGTCCCAGAAGCTGCTTCACATGGAAGAAGAGCTGGGCAAGCGGCTCATCGGACAGAGCAAGGCAGTGCAGGCCGTTTCCGATGCTGTGCGGCGTGCCCGTGCCGGCATCAGCGACCCCAACCGCCCCACCGGTTCGTTCCTGTTCCTGGGTCCCACGGGCGTCGGTAAGACGGAGCTGGCCAAAGCCTTGGCCGACTTCCTCTTCGACGACGAACGCGCCATGATCCGGATCGACATGTCCGAGTACAGCGAGAAGCACGCCGTGGCCCGCCTGGTCGGTGCCCCTCCGGGATACGTTGGCTACGAAGAAGGCGGCCAGCTCACCGAGGCCGTGCGTCGCCGCCCGTATTCGGTGGTTCTGCTGGACGAAGTCGAAAAGGCCCACCCCGAGGTCTTCGACATCCTCCTGCAGGTTCTCGACGACGGTCGCCTCACCGATGGCCAGGGCCGCACCGTGGACTTCCGCAACACCATCCTGGTGCTGACGTCCAACTCGGGAAGCCAGTTCCTGGTGGACCCGTCGCTGGACGCCAAAGCCAAGCGCGACGCCGTCATGGCCGTGGTCCAGGCATCCTTCAAACCGGAGTTCCTGAACCGCCTGGACGAGATTGTGCTGTTCGATCCGCTGTCCGTCGAGGAACTTGCGCGGATCGTCGAGCTGCATGTGGCCGAACTGGGCAACCGTCTCCGCGATCGCCGCCTCAGCCTCGAGGTGACCGACGGCGCCCGCGCCTGGCTCGCGATGTCCGGCTATGATCCCGCCTACGGCGCCCGGCCGCTGCGCCGCCTGGTCCAGCGCGAGATCGGTGACCGCCTGGCCAAGGAAATCCTGGCAGGGGAGATCAGCGACGGCGACACCGTACTGGTCGATACCGCAGCCGATGTGGACGAGCTCACCATCGAGGGGTTTGAGGCACTCTCAAACCCCGACGGCGGTGCCCCCGCAGGCACGGGCCTCACCGTCCGCAGGAAGTAGCTCCGTCCGGCGCTACTTGTCGAGGAGGTTTTCCTTGATGGTGTTGCCGGAGTCCACCACGATGAAGCAATCAACACGGCGGTCGCCCCTATCCCAGCTGGTGCTGCTGGGGTACACGTTCTGCTGGAGCAGGATGTAGTTGGCGGCCGCTTTGTTGAGCTTCACTGTTTTACATACTTCCCTGCCCTTGTCCCGCAAAGCGGTGGCGCCGGGGAAGGACTCGTCGGCTCCGTAGCTGAAGACTGCGCCGAGCTGGGCCGAGTGTTCTGTTCCGCACTCCACGGCCCTGGCTTCAGTGGCTTTGGGGTCGAAGCTGGCGAAGCAGTCGCCTACCTGGAAATCCTTGGCGTTCGTGTCGCGGGGAAGGGGGCCGGGGGTGGACGTCGCGCTGGGGCTTGCCACGGAGGCTTCGGGGCGGGTGCCGAGAAGGTTAAGCAGGACCCAGATCACCACCCCGATCAGGACCAGGACACCGAGCACGATTCCACCAATGACAAGGCGTTGACGCTTGATCGGATCGCCGTGCTGCTCGGGCTGCCACTCCTGGCCCATGCCCGGCTCGTGCCCTGGGTAGGGCTGGGTTTGGTAGGGCTGTCCCGCAGTGGGCTGCTGGGGCGGATATGGCTGCTGCCACGGGTAGTGCGGGTCCGTGCCGGTGGGCGGTTCAGCAGCCGCTGAAACGTCGCTGTGAACGTCGCTGTGAGCAGGGTCGGGAGCGTCGTCGCCGTCGGTGGCTGCGGTAGCCTCGCCGCTTTCCGGTGGCAGCGCGGGGTCCGGCTGCTCGCTCGGATTCGGTACGAAGTCAGGATCAAGCTCGGGTGCGGGATCCGGCTGGAGGCCTGATGGTGTCGTCAGCGGGGCCGAGTGCGGGGCCGAGTGCGGCTGCTCACCGGAAGCCGGGGGAGGTGTTTCGGGCGTGGGGGATGACCCCTCTTTGCCTTGATCGTGTGGCGAACCATCACGCGGTGAGGTGTTGTCCTGGCTCATATTCCGGGGTGTGCCTTTCCTGCTGTGGAGCCGCATTGAGGCCGACTCTACCCAATTTTCGGCGGGCTTGGAGGTCTCTGCCGTTGGTTTTGGCGGTGTTGGCCCCGGACTCGGGGTTGGAGTGGCGCACAGGCACCCCTGAAAGCATGTAATCTAGACATACGACAAATTGACCAAACATTCCGGGGCCTCACCGATAGCCAAGGTGACCACCTCCGGTCCAAGTACAAAAGGGGGTCACGCCATGGGGCGCGGCCGTCAAAAGGCAAAAGCTACCAAGCAGGCTCGGGACATCAAGTACTACTCCCCGAACACTGACTATTCGGCACTTGAGCGGGAGCTCACGGGTCCGTCCAGTCGTGTCAAGAGCCACTTCCCCGACGATCCCCCGGAGCCGGACTATTCGGCCTACGAGGACAAGTACGCGGAAGATGATGACGACGAGGTAGACACCCGCCGTATCGTATAGCTGTCGCAACCAACAGGTGCCGCTGGCACTGAGTTGCGTACCGCCGTCGTACATAAGGTCATCGCGCATCCCCGGATGCCGTACATCTTTTGAAAAGGGCCCTCAGGGCACGCCGCTCATTGGCGTACCCTGGGGGTCCTTTTCTGCGTAGGCTGGAGTTTCCAGCGCAGCATGCGTTGGGCCAACTATCCCGCAGCTGAGTCGGCCAATGAGCCGCGCACAGATGGAAGCAGGAGTACACAGGCACCATGACCACCCGAATCCATTACGCCAGCGGAGAGCCGTGCTGGGCGGACCTGCAGACCAGGGACGTCACGGCGGCCAAGGATTTCTACCAGCGCGTCTTCGGCTGGACGTACAAGGACCT
The DNA here is from genome assembly GCF_052113825.1 of Paenarthrobacter sp. TAF1. NCBI lineage: Bacteria > Bacillati > Actinomycetota > Actinomycetes > Micrococcales > Micrococcaceae > Paenarthrobacter > Paenarthrobacter sp. TAF1. The sequence continues at coordinate 4,316 of NZ_JBFRDO010000015.1, read as the reverse complement.
GCCCACCCCCGATGGACGCAGTTACTCCCAGGCCTTCGTGAAGGACCAGCTGGTAGCGGTGATCGCTCCGCAGAACTCCATGCAGGAAGCGGCCGGAACCCACGGCCAATGGAACATCTACCTCGCTGCGACGGACACTGAGGAAGTGGCCGAGGATGCTGCCCATGCCGGCGGGAAGCTCCAGTTCGGGCCGGAGGCTGTCGCCGATACCGGGGTACTGGCGTTCATCGAGGCCGCGGGTGGCGGAACCACCGGTATTTGGCAGGCCGGAACGCACCTCGGCAGCCACCTCTACAACGAACCCGGGGCGCTGGCCTGGGCCGAACTCCTGACGCCCGAGCCCCAGGCCGCCGTCGGATTCCTCCAGCAGCTGTTCGGATACGAGGTCACCGAATACCCCCAGGACGACGGCGGCAGCTACAGCACGCTGATGGTGAACGGTGAGGAGGTGGCTGGCGTGGTTCCTGCCGGAGAAGGCGAGGAAGCCGGATGGCAGGTGTACTTCGGAGTGGACGATGTCCGCAAAGCCGCCGATGCAGCCGTTGCTGCCGGGGGAGAGCTCCTGGTTGAACCCGATGCCCGGCCGGAGGCGGGGTCGCTCGCTACCATCCAGGATCCGCAGGGCGGTGTGCTGAGCTTGATCCAGGTGTGAAGCACAGCGGGCCGTGGCCATTGATGACGCGCATATTCACTGAGGCCGCGGAAATGGACTGACGCTGCCCGGATGTGGGTGTCGGCAGTCCGGATCCTTGGCACCAACGAATATGGGTGTCGCCGGTGACAGCCCACAGGCAATAAAAAGAGCGGCCGGGCAGTTGAGACTGCCCGGCCGCTCCTTTTATAAGGCGATATGCCGCTTAGGCGTAGGCATTTACCAAACGGACAGCGCCGCCGTCGACGCCCTTGGCACCCTGGACGTAGTCCGGGCCGGTCTTGTCGATCGAGTCGCTGTCAGCCGAAACGGTGCCCATGATCCAGGACGGCAGGCCGCGGTCGTTCAGGCGGGCCACGGCGGCGTCTGCTGCTTCGGCGGAAACGATGGCCACCATGCCCACACCGAGGTTCAGCGTGCGCTCAAGGTCGGCCAGCGGGACGTTGCCGAGCTCGGAGACCAGCTTGAAGATGGCCGGGAGTTCCCAGGTGTTGCGGTCCACCGTGGCGACGAGGCCCTGCGGGAGGACGCGTGCCAGGTTGGCAGCGAGGCCACCACCGGTGACGTGGCTGAAGCCGTGAACGGCGTTGGCCGAGTGCACCGGGAAGGCGCGGGCCAGGTCCAGGCAGTCAGCTGCGTAGACGCGGGTCGGCTCCAGGAGCTCCTCACCCAACGTGCGGCCGAGCTCGGAAACCTGGCGGTCCAGTGCCCAACCTGCGTGGTTGATGACGCGGCGGACCAGGGAGTAGCCGTTGGAGTGCAGGCCCGAGGAAGCCATGCCGATCACGACATCGCCGGCACGGACGCGGTCCGGGCCGAGCAGCGCGTCAGCCTCGACGACGCCGGTGGCGGCACCTGCGACGTCGTACTCGTGCTCGCCCAGCAGGCCCGGGTGTTCAGCGGTTTCGCCACCCACCAGGGCGGTACCGGCCACGGAGCACGCAGCAGCGATGCCACGGACGATGTCCGCGATGCGCTCGGGAACAACCTTGCCGCAGGCGATGTAGTCCGTCATGTACAGCGGCTCTGCACCGACAACGACGATGTCGTCCACGACCATGCCGACGAGGTCGAAACCGATGGTGTCGTGGATATCCATGGCCTGCGCGATGGCGACCTTGGTGCCGACGCCGTCCGTGGACGTGGCCAGCAGCGGCTTCTTGAAGGTGAGCAGCTTGGAGACGTCGTACAGGCCGGCAAAACCGCCGACGCCGCCGATCACCGACGAGTTGTGGGTCGCCTTGACAGCGTCCTTCATGAGTTCGACGGCGCGGTCTCCCGCTTCGACGTCGACACCGGCCGAAGCGTAGGTGATGCCGGCGTTGTTCTCAGCGGCGGGGGTTGCGGAGGTCATACAGACTCTTTCTTGTCGGCGTCGGTCAAACGATCAGCGTCGGTCAGCAAATTCTCGAATTCGGCGTCAGGCCCGGGATCGCAGCCTGTGGCACCCGGCTTCTCGGCCGGATCCTCGGAAGCGTCCACCGAATCGGCTTCGGCGGCCGGTTCCAGTCCGCCAAGATCGGTCCGTTCCAGCAGGTTCTTGCCGAGCTTGTCCGCGTGCGGCAACTCGATCGGGTACTTGCCGGTGAAGCAGGCCGTGCAGAGGCGTTCGCGCGGCTGCTGGGTGGCGCCGATCATGCCGTCTTCTGAGATGTAGGCCAGCGAGTCTGCGCCGATGGCCTGGGAGATCTCCTCGATGGTGGCGCCGTTGGCGATGAGCTCCGCGCGGGAGGCGAAGTCGATGCCGTAGAAGCAGGGCCACTGGACCGGGGGAGAAGAAATCTTGACGTGTACCTCAGCGGCGCCGGCTTCACGGAGCATGCGTACGATGGCGCGCTGGGTGTTGCCGCGGACGATCGAGTCATCCACCACCACAATGCGCTTGCCGCGGATCACGGATTCCAAAGCGTTGAGCTTGAGCCGGATACCGAGCTGGCGCAGGGTCTGCGAAGGCTGGATGAACGTACGGCCCACGTAGGCGTTCTTGACGAAGCCGTGCGCGAACGGGATCCCGGACTGCTCGGCATAGCCAACAGCGGCGGGGGTACCGGACTCGGGAACCGGGATCACGAGGTCTGCCTCGTGCGTGTTTTCGCGGGCCAGCTGGCGACCCATTTCAACGCGGGCCTCGTACACGGAGCGGCCGGCAATGGCAGCATCCGGGCGGGCGAGGTAGACGTACTCGAAGACACAGCCGGCAGGGGTTGCCTCGGCGAAACGCTGGGAGCGGACGCCGTCCTCGTCGATCGCGATGAATTCGCCGGGCTCAATCTCGCGGATGAAGCTTGCACCAACGGTCGCCAGACCGGCCTGCTCGGAAGCGACAACCCAGCCGCGTTCCAGGCGGCCCAGGCACAGCGGGCGGATGCCGTAGGTATCGCGGGCTGCGTAGAGGGTTCCTTCATCCATGAAGACGAAGCAGAAGCCACCCTTGATCTTGGGCAGCAGCTCCAGTGCGGTCTGTTCCAGGGTCTTGCCCTCTTCGCCTTCAAGGAGGGCGGTCACCAGTGCGGTGTCGGAGGTGTTGCCCTGCTTCATTTCACCGGTCAGCTGGCCGTCGTTGCGCTCAAGGATCATTTCCCGGAGCTCAGCGGTGTTGGTCAGGTTGCCGTTGTGGGCCAGGGCAACCGTGCCGGTTGCTGTCGCACCGAGGGTCGGCTGCGCGTTGGCCCAGTGGCTTGCACCGGTGGTGGAGTACCGGCAGTGGCCTACGGCCAGGTGCCCGGTGAGGGTGTTGAGGGTCGTCTCGTCGAAGACCTGGGACACAAGGCCCATGTCTTTGTAGACGTTGATGCGCTTGCCGTCACTGGTAGCAATACCAGCCGATTCTTGTCCGCGGTGCTGCAGCGCATACAGCCCGTAATAGGTGAGTTTTGCTACTTCTTCACCGGGAGCCCAAACCCCGAAGACGCCACAAGCGTCCTGGGGGCCTTTTTCGCCGGGGAGAAGATCATGAGAAAGTTTTCCGTCGCCACGTGCCACTGGTCGATTGTCTCATGTTGTGGCCGTGGTACGTTCCCCCGATTCCTATATGACCCCGCGAAGGGGCAAAGATCAGGCGTGTCCGGCCGAAAATGCGGTGTGTCTCACAGTGGCTCCCCTCAAAAGAGGCGGGCCGGGCGCCCGACTTAGCGGACGTCGTCGTTCTCGGGTCCTTCGTCCGGAACCGAATCCGGGACGGCTTCGACGACGGCCCGCTCGGAGCGCTTGACGCTGACGCGGTCCAGGATCAGGGCCAGGACCGAGAAGAGGATGACGCCGCCGCCGGCGCAGACGATCAGGAAGAAGCCAAAGACCGTGCCGGCATCGAAGGCGGGGTCGGCCGGGCGGCCGTAGGCGATGATTGCGGCCACGATCGCGCCCACCACCGCGCCCAAAATCATGAAGGGAACGAACTTGGGTGCCCGGCGAACGGTGATTTCGCGGCGGGCGGTGTTGGGGGTGGTGTCCTCTGAAGCCATGTCTTCAAGCGTACCGTTCCTCGCCGATGTGACAGTTAATGCCAATGTTCGCGGGGCAAAGTCATAGGGTCGTTGCAACGCTCTGATTGATGGAGCGTTTTATGGTCAAGTTGTTCCCCAAGGCTGCGCGTACTGAGTTTCTTGATTTGGTGTGTGCGGGGATGCCTGTTCGTACTGCTGCCCAGCGTGTCGGGGCGGTGCAC
>NZ_JBFRDO010000014.1:0-99138 GCF_052113825.1 Paenarthrobacter sp. TAF1 | reverse complement strand
CGGCAGCACTTCGTCCCGTGTCCTCACCCGCCAGCAAGTGCTCATACGCACACGCACGAACCGACCACGGCAACTTCTTGACCATGACACCCCTCCAACTACAGGGGTGTTGCACTAGCCACCTGAAGACGCCGCACCGGGACTGTCATTAAGTGCCACCTCGGGGAAGCTACGAAACCGGCTGTTGGAACACGTGGCGGCGCACCCACGCGTGCATGGCGATGGCCGCCGCGGAGGCCGCATTCATGGACCGGGTGGAGCCGAACTGCTCAATGGACAGGGTTGCGACGGCGGCATCGTGCACCTCAGGCGTGAGGCCGGGGCCTTCCTGCCCGAACACCAGGACGCAGTTCTTCGGGAGATCGTACGTTTCAAGCGGTACGGAATCCGGGAAGATGTCGATGCCGATCACGGCAAGCCCCTCCGCCTCGGCCCACTGGACGAAGTCCTCAACCGTGGGGTGGTGGCGGACGTGCTGGTAGCGGTCGGTGACCATGGCCCCGCGACGGTTCCACCGCCGTCGGCCAATAATGTGGACCTCCTTGGCGAGGAAGGCGTTGGCGGTCCGCACCACGGTGCCGATGTTGAGGTCATGCTGCCAGTTCTCAATGGCGATGTGGAAATCGTGCCGCTTCGAATCGAGGTCGGCGACAATAGCTTCGTGCTTCCAGTAGCGGTACTGGTCAACCACGTTGCGCCGGTCGCCGTCACGCAGGAGGTCCGGATCCCAGTGCTCGCCAACGGGCCACTCGCCTTCCCAGGGCCCGACGCCGACCTCCGCCTTCGCTTCGGCCTCGCCTTCTGCGGTGGTCCCCTCCGGGGATGCGGCAGGGGCGGGCAGGGCTGTGTTGGGGGGAAGGTCAGTCACCCCTCAACTTTAGCCCTGCCGTTTCCCCGCTTGGGCCCGTGCCCCGATTGAGCCCCTGGCCCGCTGAAGTGCGGGTTCCTAGCCCATCTTCCACTTGTTGATGCGGTAAGAGTTACCCAGCTGCTCGAAGAGACCCGGGTGCGCGTCCCAGTAGGTCTTGTGTCCGCTGACACCGAGCATCTGCGGAGTGCCCCATGGCGTCACGGAGAACAGGTTCACTGCCTGGATGGCCTCGCCGCGGGCGTTGGTGCAGGTGAATCCGACAACCACAGCCGCGCCACGACGGAACTCACGGATCTCCGGCATGGAGGTCTTGAAGTCCGAGGCGCACTTGTGGCCTACCAGGTTCTGCGGCAGTTCAGTGGTTGTCATGCCCTTGTACCGGGCCTCGATATCTTCCAGGGCCTTCTTGATTTCCGCCGGATCCTTGCCGAACTTGCCTTCCTCGGATTCAGCGAAGAAGGCATAGGCGAGCGCGATCCCGTCGCCGTCGGTCTCCACCGTGCCTTGGGCCTTCTTCTGGATCTCTTCGCCCGTGGTGGGGTCCTTGGTGATGCCGAATGATTCGTCGTGGGTCCACTCGGCCAAGTACTGGAAGGACGATTCGCCCGTGACCCATTTGCTGAACAACGGGTCGCCGTCCGCTGGAACGTTGCTGGGGCCCGCGAAGTTCTCCCATGCTGACGGCAGCGGGATGGCCCCGGCCGGGATGTCGGTGGACGCCGACGCGTCACCGGAAGGCTCAGCCTCAGCGGACGGATCCGCAGACGGCTCAGCGGCCGCATCCGACGCCTCGTCCGAGGACGTCACCGAAGGCGAAGGCGAGTCAACGGCAGTCGGCTTAGCCAGGGACGGAATCAACCAGGTGAACGCCACGACCAAGGCAATGATCACGACGACGGCGACACCGCCGAGGATCAGGAACAGGGACTTCCTGTTGTGGTCACCCGGGTTCTGGCCGGGTCCCGTTGGCTGGCCCGGGTAGGGGCCGCCGGGCGGTGGGAAACCCGGCTGGTTGGGGTTGCCAGGGTGGCCCGGGTAACCCGGCTGGTTGGGGTTGCCGTGCTGGGCCTGCTGCAAGGGGAAGGCCTGGGTGGGATCGTGCTGTGCAGGAAAAGCCTGCGTCGGAAAAGCCTGCGTCGGCGCGTCCTGCGGCTGGGCTGGCTGCGGCTGTGCTGGCTGCGGCTGGGCTGGCTGCGGCTGGCCTTGCTGCTGGGCCTCCGGCTGGTACATGGGCTGCGCTTGCCCGGGCTGGTACTGGCGGTACTGCTCTTTGCCCGTGTCGTAGCGTGGCTGCGGTACGCCGTCCGGATTGTAGGGAGGCTGGGGTACGCCGTTGTTGTTGCTCATGGCAAGGCCCTTTCACATGCTGTGGGCACCGGAACATCCTTGCGGACACAACCGGTGGTCTATCCGGAACGAGGGACCTGCTGAAGCGGACGGCGTGGTGCTCACCGTGTCGATCCCCCGACCCACGGTGCCGGCGCGCAGCCACCAGCGTAGTGCAGGACGTCGAGGACGGCACAAGTCAAAGCCGATATCCGCATGGGCAGAACTACCCACATAAGCAGAACTACGTGATGTCCGGCAGCCCGAATGATGAAAGACTGGGAAGCAGTGCATGAACAACCCCAGCCGGAGGCAAATATGGCAGAAGAAACCACGCCCCACCCGTCCACGTCGGTTTACCGTAATGGCCACGAGATCGAATGCTGGCTCACGGACATGGACGGCGTCCTCGTCCACGAAAACCAGGCCATCCCCGGCGCAGCCGAGCTCATCCAGCGCTGGGTGGATACGTCCAAGCGCTTCCTGGTGCTGACCAATAACTCCATCTTCACCCCGCGCGACCTCGCAGCCCGCCTTCGTGCGTCCGGCTTGGAAGTCCCCGAAGAGAACATCTGGACCTCCGCACTCGCCACAGCCCAGTTCCTCAAGGACCAGGTGCAGTCCTCCGATTCGGGCAACCGCGCGTACACCATCGGCGAGGCCGGCCTCACCACCGCCCTGCACGAAGCCGGATTCATCCTCACGGACACCGACCCCGATTTCGTGGTCCTCGGCGAAACCCGCACCTATTCCTTCGAAGCGATCACCATGGCCGTCCGCCACATCCTGGCCGGCGCCCGCTTCATCGCCACCAACCCGGACGCCACCGGCCCTTCCAAGGACGGTCCCATGCCCGCTACAGGTGCCATCGCGGCCATGATCACCAAGGCCACGGGCCGCGAACCGTACATCGTGGGCAAGCCGAACCCCATGATGTTCCGCTCCGCCATGAACCAGATCGATGCCCACTCGGAGACCACGGCCATGATCGGCGACCGCATGGACACGGACATCGTGGCCGGCATGGAAGCGGGCCTGCACACGGTCCTGGTGCTCAGCGGAATCACGCAGCGCGAGGAAATCGTGTCCTTCCCCTTCCGGCCCAACCAGATCCTGAATTCAGTGGCCGACCTGAAGAGCCAGATCTAAGAAGGAACCACCATGGCTGTGCTCAATCTGCGTCCCCTGGCCGGGGGACGGATTCTCAGGGGGAGCCAGCCGTTCGGCTTGGATGCCGCGGCAACGTCAGGGTTCCTGGTGGAACACGGCATCCAAGCCATCGTTGACCTGCGCAGCGAGCTGGAGCGCTCGCTGGTTCCGTGGTTGGTTCACGACGGCGGCGGCGGGCCGGCCGCTGCAGCCCCACCCGCCGTCGAACTCATCCATAACCCACTGGACCCCAACGCCATCGCGGGGTCGCTCCAAGCCGTGGAGACGGCCGAGGACCTGGGCGAGCTGTACCTCGGCTGGATCCGGCTGCGGCCCGAATGGGTGGCCGACGCCCTGCGACCCGTGGCGCGTGGCAAACGCACGCTGGTGCATTGCTCACTGGGCAAGGACCGGACCGGCGTGGTTTCCGCGGTCGGGCTCCTGGCAGCAGGCGGGACCGAGGACGACGTAGTAGCCGACTATGTGGCGACCACCGCCAACCTGCCGGACGTCCTGGAGGTCATGGCCGAAACATGGCGGCTCAGCGTCCCATCAACTCCGGCAGAGTATTTCAGCCCCGACCTCATGATCCTGCAGAGCCCGGAAGCTGCCATGCGGCACTTCCTGGCCGGATTCTCCAAGGAATTCGGCGATGTCGGCGGCTTCCTGCGTGAAGCGGGCCTCACCGCCGTCGAGGTTGAAGCGTTGCGCTGAACGCTCCAGCCACCTTACGCAGGCCTGATGATCTTCCCATTGGGCTCCTGGTACGACGGTTCCTCCGGTTCGGGCGGCAGGGGCAGGAGCTCATCCTGTACCTTTTCCAGCAATGGCCGGTATACGCCGGCGTTCCACTGCGGACTCGCGTGCGCCGGCCGTGCGCCCTCGGTACTCAGGGTGGGCAGGGCCATGTTGGCGCCGAAAACCTTGCTCCATCCCGCACGCGCCGATTCGTAGTCCACGGTGCCGTCCTTGGAGTTGCCCATGAACGCCATCTTGGCGCCGCCGATCTTGCCCGCGAACCGCAGCCCGTCAAAGTGGTAGATGTAGGCCGACTCTGTCTGGATCAGCACACTGGAAGGCGCGATGGGCGAAAGCTGTTCCATCGTCTGATCGAGGATCTGCCGCCACGTGCGCTCGTCCTTGTGAACCACGCGCTCCCCCAGCTCATAGCCCCCGCGCAGCACCGAAGGAATGCGGAAGCCGTTCTCATAAAGGAACACAACGCCGTCGAACCAGCTCTGGTCCAGGACATCTGCGCGGCTGAACGGACTCGAATCCAGGACGATCACCTGCGTTTCCACGCCATGGAGTTCCAGCAGGCGTGCAGCAACCTGGGTCGCGAGCATTCCGCCAAAGCTGTGACCGTAAAAGTACAGCTTCTCCAGTTCCAGCTCGCGGACATGCAGGATGATTGCGCGGACTACTTCATCGACGTCCAGGCCCAGATTGGAATATCCGACGGCGGCCAGGCGGCCGCGTTGGTGCAGTGCAGGACGCAGCGAGTTGAGGATCCACTGCGCTTCTTCCCAACTGGTTTTGTACCCGGGAAAGAGGATCCAACTGGCTTTGGGAAAGTACAGGTCCGAGTACGGATCCGGAACCCGAAGGATCTTGGTGGCCCGGCGCTCCGCCTGGACGCGCCTGGTGAATAGCATGTCCCCGGCCAGGGCTGCGGAAATGCCGGCGTAGGTCAGGAAATTACGGCGGGACGTCTTCTTGAGCCGGGCAGCGTAAGGCAGGATCCGGGCCCAGGAGCCCGGATCCCCCGCCGTTTCAGGTTCCGGAGTTACCGGCGCGGGAGGGTTTTCAGTCACCTCCGGCGGTGCCGGCAGCTTCCCTACTTGAACGTCCACGCAGCAAGCATAGGCTTCGGCGGCACTGCCTTACATCCCCGCAGTTTGCGCACAGCCGGTGCCCTTAGGATGTGCTCTTGCAATCAGTAACCGGACGGAATCTGTTTAGTCCAGGCCCAGTTCGTCCTTGCCGAAAGCGAAGAGGTACGGAACGCCGGTTTCGGCTTCGATCTTCTCTTTGGCACCGGTGTTGCGGTCCACGATCACAGCCACGGCCACCACGTTGCCGCCCGCCTTGCGGACACCTTCGACGGCGGTCAGCGCGGACCCGCCGGTGGTGGACGTGTCCTCGAGGACCACCACGTTGCGGCCTTCGACTGAGGGACCTTCCACCTGGCGGCCCATGCCGTAGGACTTCTGGGCTTTGCGGACGACGAAGGCGTCCACGGCACGGCCGGCGTCGGCAGCAGCGTGCATGACAGCGGTACCGACGGGGTCGGCACCCATGGTGAGTCCGCCTGCGCACTCAACCGCAACGCCGGCGTCGTCGATCATTGCCAACATGACCTGGCCTACCAGCTTGGAGGCCTCGTGGTGCAAGGTGATGCGGCGCAGGTCGATGTAGTAGTCCGCTTCCTTGCCGCTGGAGAGGATAACCTTGCCGCGGACCACCGCCAGCTCTTTGATGAGTTCAAGAAGGCGGGCACGGGCAGCAGCAGTGTCGACTGCAGGGAAACTGGTGGAAGTCATGGCTCCTAGTTTAGTGTGCCGGTGCAGCCGTGGTTGCCCTGATGACCAGGCGCGGATCCACGATCTGGTCCCGGGTTCCTGCTTTCCCCTCCAGCTGGTGCAGCATCTCTTCCATGGTTTTTCGCCCGAGTTCTTCGAAGTCCTGCTTGATGGTGGTCAAGGGAGGCATGAAGAACCCGGCCTCCGGCTGGTCGTCGTAGCCCACCACGCTGATATCGCCTGGTACGTGGCGGCCGGCTTCCTGGAGGGCGCGGAGGACTCCGACGGCCATCTGGTCATTCGCTACGAATACAGCGGTTACGGAGTCGTGGTCGATGAGTTCCCGTCCGGCCTGGTATCCGGATGCGGCATCCCAGGCACCCTGGAGCAGGACGCTCGCCTCGAGTCCGGCCGTGTCCATCGCCTCCCGCCAGCCCTCAATGCGCTCCGCGGCGTCGATCCAGTGCGTGGGCCCGGAAATGTGGGCGATGCTGCGATGCCCCAGCCCGATCAGGTGCTCCACGGCCAGCCTGGCTCCCAACCGCTGGTTGAGGGACGCTCCGGTGAGCTGGTTTCCCGCACCGGCGCCTACGGCCACGATCGGCACAGGGACTGAAACGTCATGCAAGGCCGCAAGGACATCGGGATGCGGAACCAGGATGACGATGCCGTCCACGGATTGGCTGCGGAAGTGGCCCATGGCGTCGTTGATACTGTCACTGGTCACTTCGCGAAGATTCGCGATGCTGACGAAGTACCCGGCTTCCCTGCCCGCCTGCTCGACTCCAAGCAACGTGTTCGCGGGCCCGAACTGTCCCGTTTCGCAGGCAAGGACACCAATGGTCCGCGACCTCCGCGTCACCAGGCTCCGTGCTGCGGTGTTCCGGCGATAGCCGAGGCGGGCTATCGCCGCTTCCACCCGTTGCCTGGTGTTGTGGCTGACGTTCGGATGGTTGTTCAGGACACGGGAAACCGTTTGGTGGGAAACCCCGGCCATTTTCGCCACATCCCCCATTACCGGGGGCCGGCTCGGTGAGTCGGGGGCGGCCCCGGGCAAAACCCGGGGCCGCAGTGTTGGCGGTTGCTCACCGCGTGGCATCAGATGCTACTTCGCGTCGACGCCCACAGGCTCCGCCGTGGAAGCGGGTGCCGCTTCGGCAGCTGGAGGCGTGGTCTTCCACTTGAACCGGCGGCCCATGGAGGAACCTCCGCCGGCACCGGTCCGGTTCTTGTTGAAGATGTCGAAGCCGACAGCCAGCAGGAGCACCAGGCCCTTGATGAGCTGCTGGTAATCAGTGCCCAGGCCGAGAATGGACATGCCGTTGTTCAGGACGCCCATGATCAGGCCACCGATCATGGCTCCTGCCACGGTGCCGATGCCGCCCTGGACAGCTGCGCCGCCGATGAACGCTGCAGCGATGGAGTCCAGCTCGAACCCGGTACCGCCGGCAGGCTGTGCCGAGTTCAGGCGGGCCGTGAAGACCAGGCCCGCCAGCGCGGCCAGGACGCCCATGTTGACGAAGAGCCGGAAGGTGACCTTCTTGGTCTTGATGCCGGACAGCTCGGCGGCGTGGAGGTTGCCGCCAATGGCATAGGTGTGGCGGCCAAAGATGCTGTTGCTCATCAGTGCCGAGTACAGGATCACAAGGACTGCCAGGACAACCAGGACAATCGGGGTTCCACGGTAGCTGGCCAGCAGGAAGGTGATGATGAGCATCAGGAGTGCGATGAAACCGTTCTTGACGGCGAACCACGCCATCGGTTCGTTCTCCAGGTTGAACTTGCGGCGCACCCGGCGTTCCTTCAAAGCCTGGAAAAGGATGGCTGCCGTACCGCCGACACCCAGGATCACGGTCAGCCACTCAAGGACGGACGTGCCACCGGAGATGTCCGGCAGGAAGCCGCCGCCCAGGGCGCGCAATTCGTTCGGGAACGGGGTGATCTGCTGGTTCTTGAGGGTAATCAGGGTCAGGCCACGGAAGATCAGCATGCCGGCAAGGGTGACGATGAATGCGGGGATACCAACGTAGGCAATCCAGTAACCCTGCCAGGCACCCACGAGGGCTCCCACCAGGAGGCACGCCGGGATGGCGAGCCACCAGGCCCAGCCCCAGTGCACGATCATCACACCGGCCACGGCGCCGATGAAGCCGGCAATCGAGCCGACGGAGAGGTCGATATGACCGGCAATAATGACCATCACCATGCCGATGGCAAGGATCAGGATATAGCTGTTCTGGACCACCAGGTTGGTGACGTTCTGGGGCTGAAGGAGGATGCCGTCGGTGAGGACCTGGAAGAGGATGACAATCAGGATCAGGGCGACGAAGATGCCAACCTGGCGGAGGCGGCTTGTGAGGAAGCCAAGGGATTCTCGTAGGGCGGACATGGTGGCTATTCCTTCTCTTGAGTCATGTAGTGCATGAGGGTTTCCTGGGTGGCTTCGGCGATGGGGACCTCGCCGGTGATGCGGCCCGCTGAGAGCGTGTAGATCCTGTCGCAGATGCCCAGGAGTTCCGGCAGTTCGGAGGAGATCACAATGACCGCTTTCCCCGAGGCCGCCAGCTCGGCGATGATCGTGTAGATCTCAAACTTGGCGCCCACATCGATCCCACGCGTGGGTTCGTCCAGGATGAGGACGTCGGGGTCGGAGAACATCCACTTGCTGAGCACCACCTTTTGCTGGTTCCCGCCGGAGAGCTTGCCCGTGATCGCAGCGACCGAAGGCGCTTTGATGTTCATGCTCTTGCGGTAATGGTTGGCCACCGTGGTTTCCTGGTTGCCGTCCACCCAACCGCGTTTGGCCAACTTGTTCAGGGCAGCCATGGAGATGTTCCGCTTGATGTCTTCAATCAGGTTCAGGCCGTAGTGCTTCCGGTCCTCGGTGGCGTACGCAATTCCGTGCTCGATTGCATCCGAAACCGTGGACGTGTTGATCTCCTGGCCGTACTTGTAAACCTTGCCGGAGACCGCACGGCCGTAGGTACGGCCGAAAACGCTCATCGCGAGCTCAGTCCTGCCCGCACCCATGAGGCCGGCCAACCCAACAACCTCACCCTTACGGACCGTCAGGTTGGCGTTGCTGACCACCATCCGCGAGTGGTCCTGTGGATGCTGGACCGTCCAATCCTCGATGCGGAGGACTTCTTCACCGATGTTTGGTGTCCGGTCCGGATACAGGCTTTCGAGATCGCGTCCCACCATGCCCCGGATGATGCGTTCCTGGGTGATCTGTCCCTGGTCCAGGCGCAGTGTCTCGATTGATTTGCCGTCGCGGATGATGGTGACGGCGTCGGCCACTTTGCGGATCTCGTTGAGTTTGTGGCTGATGATGATGCTGGTGACGCCCTGGCCTTTGAGGTGCAGGATGAGGTCCAGCAGGTGGTCCGAGTCTTCGTCGTTCAGCGCCGCCGTTGGCTCATCGAGGATGAGCAGCTTCACCTCCTTGGAGAGCGCCTTCGCGATCTCCACCAACTGCTGCTTACCCACGCTGATGTGCTGGATGGGCGTTACGGGATTCTCGCTGAGACCCACCCGGGCCAGCAGTTTGGCGGCCTCCAGGTTGGTCTTCCGCCAGTCCACCCAGCCGTTCTTCGCAAGCTCATTGCCCAGGTAGATGTTCTCGGCGATCGACAGATACGGGCTCAGGGCCAGTTCCTGGTGGATGATCACGATGCCGCGCTTCTCGCTGTCCGTGATGCTGGAAAATTCGCAGGGTTCGTTCTCGAACAGGATGTCGCCGTCGAAGGTGTTGTGCGCGTAGACGCCGGACAACACTTTCATGAGGGTGGATTTCCCGGCTCCGTTCTCACCACAAATGGCGTGAACCTCACCTCGGTTGACGTCCAGGGTGACGTCCTGAAGGGCTTTTACACCGGGGAAGGTCTTGGTGATTCCTCGCATTTGAAGAATGGGTACGTTCATCGTCAATTCCCGCTGACTGGTTGAAACTGGGCCGGGTCGAGGACTCGACAGGCACTGGGATGCTGTGGCCCCACCGCTGCGCGCTGCAACACAGGGCGGTGGGGCCACAGATTGGGGAGGTGGTTACTTGACGTCGGCTTCGGTGTAGTAGCCCGAGTCGATGAGTTCCTTCTTGTAGTTGTCCTTGGTGATGATGACTGACTTCAGAAGGTATGCCGGAACAACCTTGACCTTGTTGTTGTAGGTCTTGGTGTCGTTGGTTTCGGGCTCACTGCCCTTGAGTACGGCGTCTACCATTTTCACGGCCTGGGCGCCGAGCTGGCGGGTGTCCTTGAAGATGGTGGAGTACTGCTCGCCGGCGATGATGGACTTCACGGAACCCTTTTCAGCGTCCTGGCCGGTCACGACCGGGAGCTTTCCGGTGGAGTAACCGCCGGTGCTGGTAAGAGCGGAAATGATGCCGATGGACAGGCCGTCATACGGGGACAGCACGCCGTCGAGCTTGGTGCCGGAGCTGTAGGCGGAGGTGAGGATGTCTTCCATGCGCTTCTGGGCAACGGGTGCCTGCCAGCGGAGGATGGCTGCCTGCTCGAACTTGGTCTGGCCGCTGGGGACCTTCAAGGTGCCTGCATCCAGGTACGGCTTGAGGGTATCCATTGCGCCGGTCCAGAAGAAGTTGGCGTTGTTGTCATCCGGGCTGCCCGCGAACAATTCGACGTTGAACGGGCCCTTGCCCTCTACCTTCTTGCCGCTGGCATCAACGAGTCCCAGACCCGTCAGCAACGACGTGGCCTGCTGGACGCCCACGGTGTAGTTGTCGAACGTGGTGTAGTAGTCCACGTTCGGCGTTCCGTTGATGAGGCGGTCGTAAGCGATGACCTTGACGTTCTGTTCCTTGGCCTTGGCTAGGACGTCCGTCAGCGTGGTGCCATCGATGGCTGCGATGATGAGTGCCTTCGCACCCTTGGTCAGCATGTTCTCGATCTGGGAAACCTGCGTGGGGATGTCATCGTTGGCGAACTGCAGGTCCGTCTTGTAGCCGAGGTCCTTCAGGGATTTCTCAACATTGGCACCGTCTGCGATCCAACGCTCGGATGTCTGCGTCGGCATCGAAATGCCTACCAGCGAATCGCTGGGCTTTGCGGTGCTGGAAGACTCCGCCGCGCCTCCACGGCTGCCGCAGCCTGTGGCTCCGACGGTCAAGGTTAGGACGACCGCTACGGCGCCCAGGAGTTTTTTCAATCTCACGATGCTCTCCTTCCGCGGCAGCAGTGCCGCGAACTCTGATGCAGCCGGAGCATCTGCGCGTCCGGCACGGTGAAGCTGGATGTGGCCTGCGTGCTGGGGGCTGCACAAGCCATTGAAAAGGTATTGCGAATGCCATTGTGAACGCTAACAATACCCGGGGTCAAGTGCTGTAGATCACGAATTGGTTGCAGGCGGCGCCCCTTCGCCAAAGTCTTGATTTACAACGTTGTTAGCGTTCACAATGACCCGCGTCACTCTCCGGAACAACAAAACCCGGCACCGCCTGGTGGGCGATGCCGGGTTTGAGGTGTTGCTCCGCGGTGGCAGGGAAGGACAATGGCGATTCAGACGCGCTCCGTTGTTGGGGTATCCAGGCCAGCCAGCGCTGAGTCCACCTCATTCACGATGTCCTCGACGGGCTGTGCGATGTCCACCACTACCCCGGCTTCGTCATTCTGCAAGATTTCCAGCGTGGCCAGTTGGGAGTCCAGCAACGAAGGCGGCATGAAGTGCCCGGGCCGCGCCTTCATCCGGGCGTCCAGCAGTTCGCGCGTCCCTTGCAGGTGCACGAAGACCACGGACGGGTCGGCGCTGCGGATGATGTCCCGATAGGAGCGCTTTAGCGCGCTGCACGCGATGACAAGAGAAGATTCCGACGCCGGGAATCGCCTGCCGATCTCGGCCAGCCATGGTGCGCGGTCGTCGTCGTTCAGCGGGGTACCCGCTGCCATCTTGTCGATGTTCGCCTGCGGGTGCAGCGAATCGCCGTCGAGGAATCCAGCGCCGAGGCGTTCGGCGAGGGCCGCACCCACGGTGCTCTTTCCGCAGCCTGCGACGCCCATCACCACGATGTGGTGATAGGCGCTCGCACGGGACAGAGGTTTACCAGTCATGAACGGTGCCGTCCACGAGGCGGTTGTAGGGCAGGTAGGCCTGCTGGTACGGGAATGCGGCAGCGGCCTCCTCATTGAATTCGACGCCGATGCCGGGGTTGTCGCCGGGGTGCAGGTAGCCGTCCTTGAAGGTCATGGACTGCTGGAAGACCTCGTTGGTCTTGTCCGAGTGCTGCATGTATTCCTGGATGCCGTAGTTGTGGATGGCCAGGCCCACATGCAGCTGCGCGGCGAAGCCCACCGGGGAAATGTCCGTGGGGCCGTGGAAGCCGGACTTGATCTGGTACTGCGCAGCGAAGTCCATGACCTTCTTCAGCGGTGAGATGCCACCGAAGTGGGTGGAGGCCGCCCGCACGTAGTCGATCAGCTGTTCCTTGATGAGGGTCTGGTAGTCCCACACGGTATTGAAGATTTCGCCAATGGCCAGCGGGGTGGTGGTGTGCTGCCGGACCAGGCGCAGGCCTTCCTGGTTCTCGGCAGGAGTGCAGTCCTCCAGCCAGAAAAGGTCGTAAGGCTCCAGGGCCTTGCCGAGTTTGGCGGCCTGGATGGGGGTCATGCGGTGGTGGCCGTCGTGCAGCAGCGGGATTTCCGGACCGAACTCGTTGCGCACCGCTTCAAAAACGGTGGGCAGGTGGCGGAGGTACGCGCGGGTGTCCCAGTCCTCTTCCTGCGGGAAGGCACCGCGTCCGGCGGGCTCGTAGTCGTAACGCTCGCCAGAGGCTTGCGCCTGCGCGGCCACACCGTAGACGGCCTTGATACCGGGGATCGCGGTCTGGATACGGATGGACTTGTAGCCCAACTCCAAGTGCTCCCGGACCGAGTCGAACAGCGACGGAATGTCCGCCCCCGAAGCATGGCCGTAAGCGCGCAGCCCATTACGGGAAGCCCCGCCCAGCAGTTGGTAGACCGGCATCCCGGCGACCTTGCCCTTGATGTCCCACAGAGCCATGTCGACGGCGGCAATCGCCGCCATGGTGACGGGGCCACGGCGCCAGTAGGAGCTGCGGTACAGGAACTGCCAGGTGTCCTCGATCCGGTGCGGGTCCTTACCGATCAGAAGCTGCGCGACGTGTTCCTTCAGGTACGCGGCAACGGCGAGTTCACGGCCGTTGAGCGTCGCGTCCCCGATGCCCGTCACACCGTCCTCGGTGGTGATGCGCAGGGTGACGAAGTTGCGGGACGGGCTGGTCACGAAGACTTCAGCGGCAACGATTTTCATGGTGTGGCATTCCTTCCAATGGCTATGCGTGGGTGCGGGCAGCGGCGATGGCGTCTTGCTGCCGGTGAACATGGGAAACCAAGGCACTGTCCCCGGCCAGCCCTGGGCTGAGGAGTGCCAGCAGCGCAGCGGTGCGTTGTTCGCCGTCGAGCGTCTTTGCGGTTTTGATGTCGTCTGCCAGGGGGTCCTGGAAGTCTTCAGCCGCGGACAAGTACGCGGCCCAGGCCGCGATCATGCGGGCAGCGCCGTCTCCTGAACGGCCAAGGGCACGTTCAGCGGCCAGGACAGGCAGGGCGCGCATACGCAATTTGGTGGTTCCGTCCATGGCAATCTGCGCCAGATGATGGGCAATCCGCGAGTTGCCAAAGCGGTCCAGGAGGGCCCTGCGGTATCCGGGAATATCCAGGCCTTCGCCGGGCAGATGGCGGGATGCTTCATCCCAAAATGCCTCCACGGCGGCCCTGCAGGTCCCGTCGGACAGCGCTTCTGCCACGGTTGTGTGGCCCCGGACCAAGCCAGCATAGGCAAGGATTGAGTGCGCGCCGTTGAGGAGCCAGAGCTTACGGTTTTCGTAGGGCTCAATGTCGTCCACGAAAACCGCGCCGGCATCCTCCCACCGAGGACGGCCGCCCGGAAAGTCACCGCTGAGGATCCAGTTGTGGAAGGGTTCAGCCACCACGGCGGCCTCATCCCGGTAGCCGCACTGTTCGGCCACTTCCGCAAGGTCCTCCGGAGTGGTGCGCGGCGTGATCCGGTCCACGGAGGTACCGACAAAGCTCACGTTGGCATTGATCCATTCGCCCAGGGCCGGGTCAGTCGCCTCTGCGAGGGCCCGCACCGCCTTCCCGGCAACCAGGCCGTTTTCCGCAAGGTTGTCGCAGCTGACCACGGCGATCGGACCGGCGTCGGCGTCCTTGCGGGCAGCGAGCGCCGTGACCAGACGGGCCAGCGGCGTTTCCGCGCCAACCGCCGCATACGCCGCTTCCGTGATGGTCAGCGTGACCACAACCGTGGCGGGTGCTGCCAGAAGCCCGGCCAGCCGCCCGATGTCGGAACCATCCACGGCTTCCACAATGCTGCCGATGACCTCGAAGGTGTCGCCCGCGCCCGAGCGCTCCACCACAGTGAATACACCGTCCTGCCCGGCCAGCAGGTCAGCCGCGTCGGGCCTGCGTCCGGTGAAGGCCGCGATGCCCCAGTCAGCGGCATCGCCGGCGTGATGGGTGTACCAGGCCTGGTGGGAGCGGTGAAACGCCCCCAGGCCAAGGTGCACTATCCGGACCGGCGGTGTGGCTTGCCCCGGAAACGCGCTGGCGCGGCTGAGCCGCGGGGTCGTCTGGGCACTCACAGTTTGAAGACCCTTCGCGGGGAAGAATCGACGACGTCGACAATCAGCTCGTGTGCGCGGTCCTCACTGATGCGGTGCTCGGCAACGAGCCGTGCCAGGAACGAGGCCTCGATCCGTCGTGAGGCGTCGTGCCGGGCGGGGATGGAGCAGAAGGCGCGGGTGTCATCGATGAACCCGGATGACCTGGAGAAGCCTGCGGTTTCCGTGACGGCTGAGCGGAACCGGAGCATGGCATCCGGGGCGTCAAGGAACCACCAGGGCGCCCCGATGTAGACCGAGGGGTAAAAGCCTGCCAGTGGTGCGAGTTCGCGGGAGAAGACGGTCTCATCGAGCGTGAACAACACCAAATGGAAGTCCTTGGCAGTGCCGAAGTCCTGCAGCAACGGCCGGACCGCTTCGGTGTAATTGACGGCGAACGGGATGTCGTGGCCCGTGTCGGCGCCGAAGGCTTCGAACGTGGGCTGGTGGTGGTTCCGGAAGGAGCCTGGATGGATGGTCATCACCAGCCCGTCCTCCACCGACATCCTTGCCATCTGGTACATCATGTGGGCTTCGAAGGCATCACGGTCCAAGGCCGTGGCGAGGCCGGCACGGGCCTTGTCGAACAGGGCCTCCGCTTCGGCCTCGTCCAGTTTCAGGGTTGCCGGTGTCCTCACGCCATGATCTGCGGACACTGCCCCGTGATCCACGAAATAACGACGGCGATTCTCCAGGGCGGTGAGGTATCCCCGGTAGCCTGTGCCGCCGTCGGACGCTTCGGCAATGAGCCGATCGACGTTGGCCGCCCACGCCGGGTGCGCGATGTTGATATACGCGTCCGGGCGGAAAGTCGGCAGCACGCGGCCGTGGAAGGACGGATCAGCGGCCAAGGCGGCATGGCTGTCCAACGAGTCAAGGGGATCATCGGTGGTGGCGAGGACCTCAATATTGAAGTCCTTGAACAATTCCCGGGGACGGAACCCGGGCTCCACCAGCTTGGCGGAAATGGCATCGAAGCTCGCGTCCGCGGTCTCCGCGGACAACTCCCCCTGCCACCCAAAAACCGACTCGAACTGCGTCCGCAGCCAGTACCCGGAGGCGGTGCCATCGAACAAGGGCCACGCCTCACAGAAGGACCGCCAGATACTGCGCGCCCCTGCCTGCGGCTGCAGCTTTTCCAGCGGAACACCGGAAGCATGAATCAGTCGCGTCACGTAGTGGTCCGGGGTGACCAGCAATGCCGCGGGATCAGGGAACGGCGTGTTCTGTTCGATCACTGCCGCGTCCACGTGGCCATGCGGGGAAATGATGGGCAGGTCCTGGACACGCCCCAGCAAGGAACGCGCGATGCTGCGCGTCCCCGGATCCGCTGGAAGGAGGCGGTCGGGATGGGTGGCAAGGGAATGGGACATGGTCAGCCTTTCGGGATGGAACCGGCGGAGAGATCGGCGCTGGCAGGAACTGACAGTCCGGCCAGCTCTGCTACCCGGCGCAGGTACTGCAGGTTTCCGGCGGTGCGTTCAGGGAGCGGGACATCCGTGGAGAAGTCCTCTACTGTTACCCATTCGTCGTAGCCCACCTCGGCCAAGGCTTTGAAGTAGCCAAGGACGCTCCCCTGCCCCTCGGCCAGCGGCGCCCACTCATTCACCCAAACAGCAGCTCCGGCTTCGTCACGTTCCTCCGTACGGATCCACCGGGCATTCTTGACGTGGATGTGGGCAAGATACGGGCCGAGCAACTGCAGGGCGGGCAAAGGTGATTCCCAGCCTTCGATCAACAGGTTGCCCAGGTCATGGATGACCCCAACGTGCTGCGGGTCCAGGCCTTCCAGGAGCCTGCGGGCCGATGATGCCGAGGCCGTCACCGTGCCGTGGTGCAGCTCCACGAGTGCCTTGACGCCATGGTGCGCGGCGCGTTCGGCCACCCACTCGTAGTGTTCCCGGGTGGCCGCAAACAGCTCAGGGTAGGACAGGCCGCTGGGCTCGCCGCCCCCCATGGTGGAGTTCCCGAGCGGCAGGACGTTGACCCGGACCTGGCGTGCGCCCAAAGCGGCGGTGGCGGCAAGAACGCGCTCCACGCCGTCGTGATTGTCGCAGCGGGCGTAACCGCCCAAGCCGGAGTACTCCAAGCCGGCATCCGTGGTGATCCGGGCAATCTCCGGCAGCGAATCCTCAAGGCCGGTCATGGGCCAGGTGGCCCTGTTCCCTGCCCAGAAGCCGGGTTCGGGCGAATCAGCCTGGTCGGTGACCCGCCATTCGATGCCGTGCCAGCCCTGGGCCGCCAGCTCCGTCGCAGCTTCCTGCGGTGACCATTCCGGTGTGGAGGCCGTGAAGACCGAGAATTTCATGCCGTGACCTCCTCAAAGTGGCCGTTGCCGGTGCGCACCTCAACGTCGTTGTACTTGCCCGCAACCACGTCGGCGATGAGCACGGGGCGGCCAAGCGTGGCCGAAACGTACAGCGCGCGTACCGTGGCCAATGCCGTGACGGCATCCTGGATGGTGACGCCTGCCGGCCGGCCGTTCCTGATGGCGTCCACCACGTCCCGGTATTGGCGGATGTGGCCGGCGGGATAGAGGGTTGGGTCGAGCTTTGCTTGCGGTGCCGGGTCCGCGAACCTGGCCAGTTCCGCCTCAGCCTGGTTGCTGGCGCCGGGCATCCCCATCGGTCCGCTCTGTGTCTCTTCTTCTGAGGCCGCAGTGTGGAAGAACTGGAGGTTGTCGCTGTCGATGACGGCTGATCCCATGCTGCCCATGACCTGCAGCCTGACGCTCAGTCCCGGGTAGGCGGCGGTGGTGGCGTGAAGTACTGCGAGGGCACCCGATTCAAAGGTCACGGTGGCCACCGCGGTGTCCTCGACTTCAACGCCGGTGTGTGCCAGGAGGGCCGTTTTGGCACTGATTTCGACCGGGGTGCCCAGGAACCACAGCAGGAGATCGACGGTGTGGACGCCCTGGTTCATCACTGCACCTCCCCCGTCCATGGCCCAGGTGCCACGCCAGGCGCCGGAGTCGTAGTAGCCCTGGCTGCGGTACCAGCTCACGGAGGCGATGGCCGATGTCAGCCGGCCGAAGCGCCCCGCACGATTGGCTTCGTCCACCACGATGCTCGCGGGATCAAAGCGGTGCTGGCTGATGACGCTGGCTACAAGTCCCTTCTCTTCCGCTGCTTTCGCTGCAGCGAGGATTTCGTCGGCGCGGTTGAGGTTCACGTCCAGGGGCTTTTCGATCACCACGTGCTTGCCGGCGTTGAGTACCTCCAAAGCCTGCTCGATGTGCAGTCCGCTGGGGGTAGCAATGATGACAAGATCGACGTCGGCACCTGCGAAAGCTTCGTCCAGACTCCGGAACGTGGCCGGCCGTGCCGCCCCCTGGTCTTCTATGTGCTGGGCCAGCGCGTCTGCAGCTTCCGCGATCTCATCCACCAGGGCCGTGACCTGCAGATCACCGATTTCGGCGACGGATGCCGCATGGGTGCGCCCGATAGTGCCGCAGCCGGCAATGGCGACGTTGAGGATGGGGTTGGACGTTTCGGTGCTCACTTGGTTTCCACTCCTGCTTCGTTAACGACTTTGGCAAAGGCCCGGGCGGCCATCCCGAAAGCGGTCGGTCCCGAAAAACCGCCCAGGCCATGGGCTCCGGCCAGATGTGGTTCAAGGCTCGCGAATCCTTCGAAGCCGTCAGCTTTCAACGCCTCCACGGTGCGGAGCAGATCGCCGTCGCCCTCACCGGCAGGAACCACGACGCCGTCCGCGAACCGTGCGTCTTTGACCTGCAGGTACTCGAGGTGGGGGCGGAGTTTGGCGTAGCCCTCGTCGAAGGGCTTGACGCCCACCTGGACGAAGTTGGCCGGATCCCACGCGACTTTCAAAGCCGGCGAGTTCACGGACTCGATGATGTCGAGCACACGATCGGGGGTGTCTCCGAAAATGTCCTTCTCGTTCTCGTGCAGGAGTACCACTCCGGAGTGTTCAGCGACGTCGGCCAGAGCACGCATCCGCTCGATGACATCGTCCCGGATGCTGTCCACGTCCACGCCTTCTCCGTAGTAGAAGGAGAAGATGCGGATGTAGCGGGAGCCGAGAACTTGCGCTGCGTTGGCTGCACGGCGAAGGCGTTCAACCTCGTGTTCCACCGGCAGCGTCACGTCCACCTTGCCGATGGGGGAAGCAATCGCCGAAACTCCCATGCCTGCCGCATCCAGGAGCTTCTTTAGTTCCGCCAACTGTTCGGGATCAAGGTCCACGATGTTGGTCCCCCATGCACTGCGGACTTCGATGTGGTTCGCGCCCAAAGCCTGGAGCACCGCGATCTGCAGGACCGGGTCGTCGTCGATCTCGTCTCCGAAGCCCGAAAGCGTCCACTGGACTGTTGCTGGACCGGTCATTGCTACTTAACTCCTCCGGCGGTGAGACCGCCCACTAGGTAACGTTGGAAAATCAGGTAGAGAATCACGACGGGCGCCGCACAAACGAGCGAGGCCGCCATCATTTGCCCGTACAGGGGAATGGCTCCACCCTCCTGCGAGGCTCCGAAGACCTGGAGGGCCACTGCTGCCGTCTGGCTGTCGGGCCGGGTCATCACCGAGGCGAACAGGACATCGTTCCAGCCGAGCAGGAAGGCAAAGATCCCCGAGACCACAATTCCGGGCCAGCTGAGTGGAAGGATGATCCGGACCAGGACGCCCAGGTTGCTGGCGCCGTCGATCCTTGCAGCCTCTTCCAGTTCGCGTGGCAGCCCACGCAGATAGGTGACCATCACCCAGGTGGAGAAAGGCATCGCGAACGTCAGGTAGGTGATGAACAGTCCCCACTGCGTACCGATCACCTGGACGCCAAGGTAGCTGGCGGCCGAGGAAAAGAGCACGAAGACCGGAAGGACCATCAGGGTTCCCGGGACCGACTGCAGGGCAAGAAGTCCACGGAGGATGGAGAGCCGGCCACGGAACTGGTAGCGGACCAGGACATAGGCAATGGAGACGGACATCGCAGCCGAAACCACCGCAGTGGCTCCCGCGACCAGGACACTGTTGCCGAGGCCCTTCGCCAGGCCCACGCTGGACCAGATCTTGGTGTAGTTCTCCAGGGAGAACGTGGAAGGCCAGAACTCACCATTTGCCACGCCGATGTCAGAGTTGACCGAGGCCAGGAAGATATAGGCCACGGGGATCAGGACGATGGCACTCAGGACTGTCAGGATGATCGCCAGCATGGGGCCGGGCAGGAGACGGGTTACTTCGTGCTGCCGCCGGGAACCGGGGCGGAACGTGGTTCCGGCCGGGACTCCGCGCGACGTGCCGCGGACCGAGGTGGTTGATGCGCTCACTTCTTGCCTCCCGGCGTCTCGGCGTCGTCCAGTTTGACGGCGCGCAGGTAGATGAACAGCGGAATGGCGATCAGCACCAAGGACACGAACGCCATGGCGGCGCTGAGGCCGAAGCGGAAGCTCTGGAAGCTGGTGACGTAGGTGAGGATCGGAAGCACTTCGACGTCGGACGGCGCCGGGACCCCGAACAGCACGAACGGGAGCGTGAAGTTGTTGATGTGATGGAGCATGCCGATCAGGAAGGCGAGTGCCAGCGGCCCCTTGAGATAGGGGAAGATGACGTACCGCAGCTTCTTCCACCACAGCGCTCCGTCCAAGGCGGAGGCCTCGTGTACCTCGTGGTCCACGGATTGCAGGCCGGAAAGGGCCAGCAGGTAGATGAACGGCCAGGAAGCCCAGATCTGGACCAGGATCAGCGTCCAATACGTTTGCGGTCCGTTGAGCCACAATCCACCGTCCATGCCAAAGACACCCAGCGCCGAGTTGACCACTCCGTCCGGCTGGAACATGGTCCGCCACACCGTTGCCACCACGAAGGAGGGCAACACGTACGGGATCAGGAAGATCGAACGGACCAGCGCGCGGCCCTTGAAGGCATTCTGCGTGGCTACGGCCGCGGCGATCCCCAACGGCAACGTGACCACCATGGCGATCAGGGAGTAGCTGACGCTCAACCACACCGAGTGGAGCAGCGGTGAATCAGTCAGGGCCTCCACAAAGTTGTCGACACCAATGAACGGTGCGCTGACCCATTTGCGCAGTGAGTATTGGTCGAGGTTGAGCGCCGACATGTAGATGCCCAGGAACAGCGGGACCACGATGATGACGAACATCAGGACGCCGCCGGGGATCAGCATCCACAGTGGACGGTTGCGCTCACTCAGGCCCTTGCGACGGGCGGGTTTCCGGCCATTGCCGGCCGGCTGGGTGGCTCCTGTGCCTGCGTTTGGTGAGGCACCGGCGTCGAGCGCTGGTTCTGTCGGCCCGGACCGGGCCAGCTGCCCGCGGGCAGCCGGACCAGCCACGGTTTTCATTTCCCTGAAGGAATCAGTGGACATGGGAAACCCTGCCTAGGACTTTGCGGCCCGGTCGAGGGAGGCCTGGCCCTTGGACTGTGCATCCTTCAGCCGTGTCTCCAGTGCGCCGTTATCTACAGAGCCCTTGGCCAGGTCCGGAATGGACTGGACGGTGACGTTCAGGAGGCCCAGCTGGATATCGCCCCAGGCGCCTGTGAAGGGGGTTGCCTTCGACTTGCTTGCGGCATCGGCGATGGGCTGCAGTTTGGGATCAGTCAGGGACGCGAGCGCCTCGGCATTCGCAGGGAGCTCACCGAAGATCTTCTGGTAGTTCAGCTGCTCTTCCTTGGAGGTGATCAGCTCGATGTAGGCGAACGCAAGGTCCTTCTGCTGGGAGTAGTCGGCAACCACTACGTTGTCGCCGGAGAGGATGCTCGCGGCCTTGTCGCCGTCGCCCTTGGGGGAAGATTCCCCGGGAGCCGTAGTGGGCATGATGGAGTAGGCGTACTTACCGGCGATGGCTGACTTGTCCAGGGTGGGGATCGAACTGGATGTGGTCATCATCAGGTATCCGGCCTTGCCGGACGCGAACGCCGCTACCGCGTTGCTGTTGCTCCAACCGATGGCTGCCGGATCCACTACCTTGTCCTTGGTGAGCCAGCCGAAGTAGGTCTCGTACGCTTTCTTGACGGTGGGGTCATCCATCTTCAGCTTGTCGCCGTCCACCAGGGGGTTTCCTGCCTGCACGGACATGGCCCAGATGAACTTCCACGGGTCGAAGTTGTCCTTGTACCCGGTTGCCAGGCCATAGGTTCCGGTGCCTGCGTTGGTCATCTTCTTGGCCTGTTCGGCAAGCTCATCCCAAGTGGTTGCGGGCTTTTCGATTCCTGCGGCGGCGAGGAGGTCCTTGTTGTACGCCATGACAAACGGGCGGCTGACGAAGGGGATGCCGGCCTGGTGCTCGGAGTCAGGACCTGAAATGCCCAGTGCGGCCGGGTTGAAGCGGTCCTTACCGCCGACCTTCTTCCAGTCATCCTCCGACAACGTCACGAAGGCCTTGGTGGCGTAGGCGGTGGGCGTGAAGGTGGTGCCCAGGCTGTAGACGTCCGGGCCCTGGCCGGAAACAACGGAAGTCTGGATGCGGGTCAGCTCATCGTTGGCTGAAGCAAAGGTCTCGAACTCGACGTCGGCTCCGGTCTTCGCCTTGAACTTTGCGGCGATGTCCTTGAACCATTCCTTCTGCTGCTCGGGGTACTGGTTGTTGACGCCGGTCAGGATGTTCAGTTTCTTGCCCGTTCCGTCAACGGCGCCCCCGGAGCTGTTGGACGTGCTGCTGTTGTCGCTCCCCCCACACGCTGTCAGTGCCAGGGCCGCCGTCAGAGCGACGGCGGCAAGTTTGGCTGATGGTGCAAACCTCATTGTTTCCTCCTTGGATACACAGCCCGTTAGTGGTCTACGTCACAGGGGCTTCGGCATCGAGTCTATGAGTCCGGCAATGGTGCGGCAAGCGGTTGCCAAAAGTTGCCATGAATGGTGCAATCTTCCTATGGCTGAGACAAACGCGCGGGGATCCGCACCCACCATCCGGGACGTCGCCGCATTGGCGGGAGTGGCCACGTCCACTGTCTCCCGGGCCCTGTCCAACCCCGACCGCGTCAACACGGCCACCCGCGAACGCATCGAAAAGGTGGCTGCCGAGCTCAACTACGTCCCCAGTTCACAAGCCCGTGGACTCAGCTCGGGGCGCACCAACGCAATCGCGCTCCTTGTTCCCGACGTCACCAACCCGTTCTACTTCGACATCATCCGGGGCACCCAGAACCAGCTCAAGGCAGCGGGTTACACGCAGTTGCTGGTTGACACCGAAGAGTCTGCGGAAATGGAGGCCGATACGCTCCAGAAGATGCAGCGGACAGCTGACGGGTTCATCCTGGCCGCCTCCCGCCTCACCGACGCCCAGATACTCGAAGCGGCAACGTCGCAGGCAATCGTCACCATCAACCGGTCATCAGCCAATGCCCCCACAGTCGTCATCGACACCCCGGGCGCCGTCGTCCAGGCGCTTGAGCACCTGACATCACTGGGCCACACCAGGATCTGCTACGTCGGTGGTCCGGCGTCGTCATGGTCGAACGCCAAGCGTTGGAAGACCTTCGAAGACGAAAGCCGCGACAGGGGACTGACGACGTCCCGCGTCGGGCCCTTCACGCCTAAGACGACCTCCGGGGCAGCAGCAGCCGACGCTGCGGCGCGCACCGGGGCAACGGCGTGCATCGTATTCAACGACCTGCTGGCCATCGGCATGTTGCAGCGCCTCAGGGAACGCGGGATCCGCGTGCCGGAAGACATGAGCATTGTGGGTTGCGACGACATCTTTGGCGCCGACTTCTGCAATCCGCCGCTCACCACCATGGCTTCACCGATTGAACAGGCAGGGCGGGTGGCCGTTTCGATGCTCCTGGCGCAACTCGACCCCCTGCACGCAGGCTCCAGCCGGCGCCTTGCGGTCATGCCCACCCATCTCACCGTGCGGGGGTCAACGGGGCCGGTGTCCCCCAACTAGCTGACACGTGGGCTGGATGTGTGCAATATGGTTGAGCGTCCGCAGCCATGCTGACTAGTGTGGAACACATGCGCGAACTCCAGGCCAAGATCATTGAGGAAATGGGCGTCCAGCCCCGGATCGATCCTGCGGAGGAGATCCGCAAGCGGGTCACCTTCCTGAAGGATTACTTGAAGGCAACAGGAACCAAAGGCTTTGTCCTGGGCATTTCGGGCGGCATCGATTCGTCGTTGGCCGGCCGCCTCGCCCAGCTCGCAGTGGAGGAACTGGAGGCCGAAGGTGTCGATGCAAACTTCGTGGCTGTCCGTCTTCCCTACGGCGTGCAGCACGACGAGGACGACGCCCAGGCAGCACTGGACTTCATCAAGGCCAAGACCGAATGGACCTACAACATTTCCCGGGCTGTTGACGGTTTCGAGGACGAGTTCGAGAAAACCACCGGCGCTCCGATCTCCGACTTCCACAAGGGCAACACCAAGGCGCGCGCACGGATGATCGCCCAGTACGCACTGGCCGGCGAACACAACTACCTGGTGATCGGAACCGACCACGGCGCCGAGTCCGTGACGGGCTTCTTCACTAAATTCGGCGACGGCGGCGCGGACATCCTGCCGCTGTTCGGCCTCAACAAACGCCAGAACCGCGCACTCCTTGCCGAGCTCGGAGCTCCGTCGCGCGTCTGGGAGAAGGTCCCCACGGCCGACCTCCTGGATAACAAGCCCGGCCGCACCGATGAGGACGAGCTCGGCATTACCTACGACCAGATCGACGACTACCTTGAAGGCCGCGACGTCGACCAGGCGTCAGCGGAACTGATCGAGCAGAAATATCTCCGGACCCGCCACAAGCGGACGGTGCCGGTCACGATCTTCGATACCTGGTGGAAGTAGGCGCAGCCTTCCAGGGACGCCACTAAAGACATCCACGACGGCGGGTGCGGACTTAGCGATAAGTCCGCACCCGCCGTCGTTCTTTAACCCTCCCTCACCTCCCGCGCCCTTCAACCAAACCCTCCCTCACCTCCATTGACACTGCGATAGCTACCGATATATCGTTAACTATCGCCGATACTCCTTCGGTGACAACTATCGAAAGGACGATGCTGTTATGAAAGGCATCCACAATCACGAAGAAAACTCTTTCCCGGAACACGGCGAAGGTCCCCACGGCCGCAGCCGCTTCAACCGCAGTAAGGGCCGTCGCGGTCCGGGCGGGCACGGCGGAGGCGGCTTCGGGCCAGGGCGCGGACCAGGCTTTGGCCCGGGATTCGGCCCCGGCGGATTCGGTCCCGGCGGATTCGGGCCGAGAGGGTTCGGCCCGGGCGGCCCCCGCCGTAACCGCGGCGATGTCCGCGCGGCAATCCTCTCCCTGCTCGCTGAGGCTCCGTCCAACGGCTACGGCCTGATCAAGACCATTGCCGAGAAGACGTCCGGAGCGTGGCGCCCGAGCCCCGGCTCCGTCTACCCCACCCTCCAGCAGCTGGTTGATGAAGAGCTCATCACGGCAGTGGGCGAGGGGCGCCGGACGGAATTCACCCTCACCGATGACGGCCGCGCCTACGTTGCCGAGCATGAGGAAGAACTCGCCAACGCTTGGAATACCGAGGCCGACGGAAACATGCAGGAGTTCCACCAGAGCATCGGCAAGCTGATGGGGGTCATCCACCAGTTCCGCGGCGCGGCCACGGAGGAACAGCGCCGGGCCGCAATCGAGAAGCTGGACGAAACCCGCCGGGCGCTCTACCTGATCCTGGCCGACTAGTGGCAGGCACAATCCCCTTGACCTTGACGTAACGTCAACCTCTAATGTCGAAGCACAAGGAGGAGACGGAGGACAGATGGACTGGTCAATCCAGGAAATCGCAAGGATCGCAGGGACTACCAGCCGCACACTGCGTCACTACGACGACATCGGGCTGCTCAAGCCAAGCCGGACCGGCCATAACGGCTACCGCTACTATGACGGTCCGGCCTTGGTCCAGCTCCAGCGCATCCTCCTGCTCCGGGAACTGGGGCTCGGCCTGCCGGCCATCGCCGAAGTGCTCCATCGCGAGACGGACACGGTCAAAGCACTGAGCAGCCATCTGGAATGGCTCGGCCAGGAGCGGGACCGGCTTGCCCGGCAAATCGCCTCAGTCCGGCAAACAATCGACACGATGCAAGGGGATGGAAAGTACATGGCACAGGACATGTTTGATGGCTTCGACCACACGCAGTACAAGGACGAAGTCGAGGAACGCTGGGGCAAGGATGCCTACGCCGCCGGCGATTCCTGGTGGCGCGGCATGAGCGCCGAAGAAAAGCAGCAATGGAAGGACCGTGTCCGGCAGCTCGGCTCGGACTGGATTGCGGCCGCCGAATCCGGCGTCGCACCGGACAGCGCTGAAGCGCAGGACCTCGCGAAACGGCACGTCGAGTGGTTGCGCGGCATCCCGGGAACCCCGACGGCGGCACCTGGCGGAGACGTCAAAGGTTACGTCACGGGCCTGGGCGAAATGTATGTGGCAGATCCGCGTTTTGCCGCCAATTACGGCGGGGAATCAGGGGCCGCTTTTGTGCGGGATGCCCTGCGTATCTACGCGGAAAGAAACCTCTAGGCGGTCGGGATGCGCTGATCCGGGTTTGGCAATAGTCTGGCCGAATGGGTACAAGCACCGTAAAAACCGGCGAACAGGCTGACAGGCAGACACGCATCCTCGAAGCAGCCCTGGAGTTGCTGTCCCGCCACGGCATTTCGGGCATCAACATGCGTGCGGTGGCGCGCGAAGCCGGCGTCGCCCTGGGGCTTGTGAACTACTACTACGAGGACAAGTCGAGCCTGATCCGTGCGGTGCTGCACCAGATTGAGGAACACGACCTTCTGTTGGTGGAGCCCGAACCGGCTTCAAATCCCGAGGAGCAGCTGCGGGAGGCTCTTCGGCGCGTTGCCGACCCCGGACTCCTGACAACGAGGTATTTGTCCCTTCGCCTTCACTTGTGGGCCCTCGCCCAGGCCGATGAGGAGTTCGCACAAATCAACGCCGCAGCCTTTGACCGGTACCTGCAGGGGCTGGCTGCACTGATCGGAAACGCAGTTCCCGGGCTCTCCGCCGATGAATGCAAGGCCCGGGCAGACGACGTCGTCGTCGTGCAAAACGGCATGTGGCTCACCACGCTTCTGGGCATCGACAAGGCGGCCATCGAGCGGGGAATTGCGCGCACGGAAGAGATTGCTTTTGGCTCTGCCCTTCAGGGCGAGCACCGCTAGGTAGCCGGAAGGCAGTCAGGGACGTTCGCGGAGGACCGTGCTTGCCGTCTCGATGGCCCTGACCCAGCCGGCGGTGGCAGCGCAGCGCATGTCCACTAGTTCGACCACTCTCTTCAGATCGTCGGCGAGGTGTCGTTTGAAGATTGGTTCATGGTGGGCGATACGGTTCCGGAGCAGACGAATTGCATCCAAGTCTGCATAGATCTGTCCACGCAAGGCCTCTGCGGTCTTGGCTGATGCATGAGGGAACAGGGATAAAATGGCTTGATCCCAAAGGCGTTCGTCATGACGCGCGGTGAACATCTTCTGCCAGAAGACGAACTTCAATTCAGCGATGACTTTGCCCGTTGTAGGTTGGCTAGTACGGGTCGAGACCAAATCCCACCGAGGACTGTAACGTCCACGAGGCCCCCCTGGGAGGCTGCCCTCGAACGTTGGGTTCCATGGCCAGTCCGGACCGTAAAGTCCGGTCAAGGCATCAGACACAGCGTTCCGAACGATAACTTCGGCGAAATGCGCTGGCAGCATCAGGGCTGCCGACGCCCGAGCATTCCATCCGTAGAGGTCCAACGCTCTTTTCGAGTCTCCAGAGGTGGCCTGAAGGTAGGTGGACATGCGGGGTCCGGACAGGGACGCGTGAATCGCGGCCGGTGCAGCTGAATTGGCATATGGCACATATTTATCCTAAAGTGATTACCACGAGTCGCGTGTTTCGTGGGCTTAGGCCTCCCCTCGCGGACAAAAGATTACGAAAGAGCCCGCTGTCCAGCGGGCTCTTTCTCTTTCCGAAACCATCTCTTGGTTCCCGGCCGCATCGTCACGGATGAGCAGACACTCCGAATAGCTCGTTGACGAGTACCCGCACCTACTCCACCGTCACCATCACCGACGGCCAGCCGGAGGCGCCGTCAGGTACAGGATCTGCGCGCTTTTCCGTTTGGACTTCTCCGGTACCGTCGGTGGCGCGGGCCTTGACGTAATGGATCCCGGGTGTGGCATCCCATTCATAGGACCACTGGCGCCAAGTAATTGTGGATGCCTCGTCGGAGAGGGTTGCTTCGACCCACTCGCCGTCGTCGATCTGCACTTCAACCTTGGTGATTCCCCGCGTCTGCGCCCATGCACTGCCACCCACGGCGACCTTGCCTGCCGGGAACTTTGCAAAGGACTTGGGTACGTCCACACGTGCCATGGTCTTGATGGGGCCGCGCTCCGACCAGCCACGCTCAGTCCAGTACGCCTTACTGTCCGCGAAGCGGGTGACTTCAAGGTCCACCACCCATTTAGTGGCTGAAACGAACCCGTACAGCCCCGGAACCACCATCCGCACAGGGTATCCGTGCTCCACCGGAAGCGGCTCCCCGTTCATGCCGATCGCCAGCATGGCATCGCGGTCATCCTGAAGGACCTCGAGCGGGGTGGAAGCACTGAAGCCGTCGATGGATTTCGAAAGCACCATGTCCGCGCCTTCCTTGGGTTTGGCCCTGGCCAGGACCTCGCGGATGGGAAGACCCAGCCACTTGGCGTTGCCTGCCAGCTTTCCGCCCACAGGGTTGGACACGCAGGTCAGCGTTACATGCGATTCGATCAGTTCGGCATCGAGCAGGTCCTGGAAGCTGAGGGTGACCTCTTCCTCGACCATTCCGTGCACCCGCAACTGCCAGTCATCAACGTTGATTTCCGGGACACTCAGGGCGGTATCAATACGGTAGAACTCGCTGTTGGGTGTCAGCCATGGAAAGACTCCCTCAACCGGTGACTGGACGCCGGCCGGCACGGGAGGCGCGGCCTTGACCGGCGCGGGGAGCTTCAGCGCGTTCCGGGCCTCGGCTATGTTGTTGCGCGCGGCTCCGAGCAACCGCCCACCGGTTGCGGCGATGCCGGCAGCCACCGCGGTGATTCCGGCAGCGGCAAAGAAACGACGGCGGCTGGTCCCGGCGGTGCCAACGCCGGCACTGCCGTTGCGGACTTCGGCGTCGGCCGCCATGTCCGCGGGAGCTTCCGGCCACGCCTTCATCCCCCACAACGGCACCATGAGGCGCCGCAGGACCAGAAGCCCGGCGATGGTTCCCAGGATCGAGGGGATGGCGTCGGCGAAACCCACCCCTGCACGGGTCAGGACGCAGGCCACGATCACTGCGCCCATGAACAGCACGCCCAGGACGCCGAGGGCCCACTTACGGTAGGCCACCACACCCAGTACGCAGGCAAGCACGGCGATGGTTACGCCCATGCCCACGAACAGGGCGGCCTTGTCGTTGGTGCCGAACGTGGCGATCGCAAAGTCCTTCATCCAGGGCGGCGTGAAGTCGATGAAGGTGGATCCCAGTGCAAACACCGGGGTTGCCCTGGCAGTGAAGAATGCGCCGATCAGTTCCGCTACGGCGAGCACGACGCCGGCCGACACCACGCCTGCCAGCGCCGCCATGCTGTCGGTACCTCTGGTCCGGGATCCAAGCTTTTTCATGCAACTGATTCGTAGCGGCCCGGGGCTTGGATGGGTTGACGAATGCCGCGTCACTGGAAGGACAAGACAGCTACCACTTTGAACATCTGTTCATGATTTTCCTTGAACAGATGTTCAAAGTGAACTAACCTGCTTCGTATGACCCAAGCCACATTTTCTGATTCCGCATCCACTCTTTTCATCAACGGATCGTGGGAGCCGGCTGCGTCCGGCGCGGTCCGCGACATTCACAACCCAGCCGACGGCGAGTTGGTCGCCACGGTATCCGAGGGCGGCCGCGAAGACGCCGAGCGCGCTATTGCCGCAGCCCGCGCGGCCTTCGACTCCGGAGTCTGGTCCTCCGTCCCGGCACCCGAGCGGGGCGCATTCCTGCTCAAAGTCGCCGCGGAACTGCGCGAACGCCGCGAGAAGTTCGCCCGCGCAGAATCCCTGGACACCGGCAAGCGCATTATCGAGAGCCGGATCGACATGGACGACATCGCGGCCTGCTTCGAATACTTCGGCAGGCTCGCGGGCCAGCAGCCGGGCCGCGTTGTGGACGCCGGAAGTCCCGACGTCGTCAGCCGGATCGTCTACGAACCCGTAGGCGTCTGCGGCCTGATCACACCGTGGAACTACCCACTGCTGCAAGCAGCCTGGAAGATCGCCCCGGCACTGGCCGCCGGCTGCTCTTTCGTCCTCAAGCCCGCCGAGCTGACGCCGTCCACCGCCATTCTCACCATGCAGCTGCTGAAGGATCTTGGCCTGCCCGACGGCGTCGCGAACCTTCTCACCGGACCCGGCCGCAAGGTGGGCGCACCGCTGACGGAACATCCCGACGTCGACCTCGTTTCCTTCACCGGCGGACTGGAAACCGGCAAGAGCATCGCCGCGGCCGCAGCCGCCACCGTCAAGAAGGTGGCGCTGGAACTCGGTGGCAAGAACCCCAACGTTGTCTTCGCCGACGCCGACTTCGATGCCGCCGTCGACAACGCCCTCAACGGAGCCTTCGTCCACTCCGGGCAGGTTTGCTCCGCAGGTGCCCGCCTGGTGGTGGAGGAGTCCATCGCAGAGCGTTTTGTCGACGAGCTTGTCCGCCGCGCCGAAACCATCCGCCTGGGCGGGCCGTTCGATGAGGACGCCGAAACCGGCCCCCTGATCTCCGCCGAACACCGCGACAAAGTCCACGAGTACGTCCAGCGCGGCATCGCGGAAGGCGCCCGGCTGCGGACCGGCGGCTCGGCGCCTGAAGGACAGAAGTACGACGCCGGGTTCTACTACCAGCCGACCATCCTGGACCGCGTCACCCGGGGAATGTCGGTGGTGGTCGACGAGGCGTTCGGCCCGGTAGTAACCGTTGAGACCTTCCGGACCGAGGACGAAGCCGTGGCCATCGCCAACGACACCATCTACGGACTGGCTGGAGCAGTCTGGACGCAGGACGCCGGCAAGGCACAGCGCGTGGCCGGCCGGTTGCGCCACGGCACCATCTGGATCAACGACTACCACCCCTACCTCCCCCAGGCGGAGTGGGGCGGCTTTGGCCAATCGGGAGTGGGCCGCGAGCTCGGCCCCACCGGCCTGGCTGAGTACCAGGAAGCCAAGCACATCTACCAGAACACCAGCCCCCAGGTGACCGGCTGGTTCGCTGACCACGGCAAGGAGAACTAGATGCACAGCGACAACATCGAAACCCTCGGCGAGCGCGCGTTCGACTACGTCGTCATCGGCGGCGGGTCCGCAGGGGCCGCGGTTGCCGCCCGGTTGAGCGAGGATCCGGACGTGACGGTGGCCCTCGTTGAAGCGGGTCCGGATGACCGCAACCTGCCCGAAATCCTGCAGCTGGACCGCTGGATGGAACTGCTGGAGTCCGGGTACGACTGGGACTACCCGGTGGAACCACAGGAGAACGGCAACTCCTTCATGCGTCACGCCCGCGCCAAGGTCATGGGCGGCTGCTCCAGTCACAACTCCTGCATAGCTTTCTGGGCTCCCCGCGAGGACCTGGACGAATGGGAATCCAAGTACGGGGCCACTGGATGGAACGCCGACGCCGCCTGGCCGCTGTACAAAAGGCTCGAAACGAACGAGGACGCCGGCCCGGACGCTCCCCACCACGGCGATTCCGGCCCGGTCCACTTGATGAATGTCCCCCCGGCGGACCCTGCCGGAGTGGCCTTGCTTGATGCCTGCGAGCAGACAGGGATCCCCCGGGCCAAGTTCAATACGGGCACCACTGTTGTGAACGGAGCCAATTTCTTCCAGATCAACCGCCGCTCGGACGGAACCCGCTCGTCCAGCTCGGTGTCTTACATCCACCCGATCATTGACCGCCCCAACTTCACGCTCCTCACGGGCCTCCGGGCCCGCCAACTGGTGTTCGACGCGGACAAGCGCTGCACCGGCGTCGACGTGGTTGATTCAGCCTTCGGCCGCACCCACCGCCTCTCGGCACATCGCGAGGTGATCCTCTCCACCGGCGCCATTGATTCCCCGAAGCTCCTCATGCTCTCCGGCATCGGCCCCGCTGACCACCTGGCGGCCCATGGCATCGAGGTGCTGGTGGATTCGCCCGGCGTGGGCGAGCACCTGCAGGACCACCCGGAAGGCGTCGTCCAGTTCGAAGCCAAGCAGCCGATGGTGCAAACCTCCACCCAATGGTGGGAAATCGGCATCTTCACCCCCACCGAGGAGGGCTTGGACCGTCCGGACCTGATGATGCACTACGGCTCGGTCCCCTTCGACATGAACACCCTGCGCTACGGCTACCCCACCACGGAGAACGGCTTCAGCCTCACCCCGAACGTCACCCATGCCCGTTCCCGCGGGACTGTGCGGCTCCGCAGCCGGGACTTCCGCGACAAGCCCATGGTGGATCCCCGGTACTTCACCGATCCGGAAGGCCACGACATGCGCGTCATGGTTGCCGGCATCCGCAAAGCCCGGGAAATCGCGGCCCAGCCGGCCATGGCTGAATGGGCCGGCCGGGAGCTCTCCCCCGGCATCGAAGCGCAGACCGACGAGGAACTGCAGGATTACATCCGCAAGACGCACAACACCGTCTACCATCCCGTCGGGACAGTCCGCATGGGCCCGGTGAGCGACGACATGTCGCCCCTGGATCCCGAGCTGCGCGTCAAGGGCGTAACGGGCCTTCGCGTGGCCGACGCCTCCGTTATGCCCGAGCACGTCACGGTAAACCCCAACATCACCGTGATGATGATTGGCGAGCGGTGCGCAGACCTCATCCGCGCCGGCCGGTTGGGCGAAACGACGACGACGGAGGCGGACTTCAGTTTGTCCCTTGCCTGAGCGGGCACGGGACATCATCCGAAACCAGCGGTGAAGAGGGCGCGCCTTCACCGGCGCTTCCGCGCACCCCCAGGGGCGCGGCGGTGAACGGAAAGGCGCGCATTATTCTTGAACATTTGTTCATTCACAAGTCTTGAACGCATGTTCAAACTGAACTAACCTGCTTCTTATGACCCACGCCACACTTAAACGGAAGTGGCTTGGCGGACCGGCCCGGACATCGACCACCTCGAACGTCCCGGCCAGCCACGCAACATCAACGGGGGAAACAGCCTGAGGCACGCAGATGTGCCCGGCCTTTTGATTTCGACTGCGACCAATGGCGGCCGCAGGTCATCACCATTCGTGCATGTCTGAGTTAGGAGTTCGAATGTCAGAACCCAGCAAATTAGGACCCTGCAAGAGCGATGCAAGCGGTATGGACGAGTTTGGCTATGCCCAAACCCTGGACCGCAGCATCGGAAAGTTTGCCAGCTTCGCAGCCGGCGTCAGTTACATCTCCATCCTCACCGGCGTTTTCCAACTGTTCTACTTCGGCTTCTCCACGGCCGGTCCCGCGTACGCGTGGTCATGGCCCATTGTGTTCGTCGGCCAACTCATGGTTGCCCTGTGCTTTGCGGAATTGGCCGGACGCTACCCCGTGGCCGGCTCGGTCTACAACTGGGCCAAGCGGCTCTCAACAGGAACCTGGGCGTGGCTGGCCGGATGGCTGCTGCTGCTCTCGTCCATCATGGCGCTGGGATCTGTTGCCCTGGCCCTTCAAATCACCCTGCCGCAGATCTGGAGCGGTTTCCAACTGGTCGGCGACGGTACCGGCCCGTACGACTTCGCCGTCAACGGGGTCATCCTTGCCAGCATCATGATCGGCATCTCCACGCTCATCAATGCGTTCGGCGTAAAGCTCATGACCATGATCAACAGCGTGGGCGTGTTCGTGGAACTGGTGGCGGCCGTCCTGCTCATCGTGGCCCTCATCTGGCACTCCGTGCGCGGACCGGAAGTTCTCCTGGACACCGCCGGGTTCGGCGAGGAACACCCCTTGGGCTTCTTCGGCGTGTTCCTCATCGCCGCAATGGCTTCCGGCTACGTCATGTACGGATTCGATACCGCCAGTTCACTCGGTGAAGAAACCAAGGACCCCAAGCGCACGGCCCCCAAAGCGATCCTGCGTGCCGTCACAGCATCCTTCCTGCTGGGCGGGCTGCTCCTCCTGGGCGGAATCCTGGCAGCCCCGGACCTTTCCGATCCCAAAATCGGAGCGGCCGATGGCGGTTTGCAGTACATCGTGCTTTCGGTGCTGGGCGRCCCCTTCGGCAAGGCCTTCCTTGTCTGCATCGTCGTGGCCGTCGTCGTCTGCACCCTGGCCGTCCACGCAGCCGCCATCCGGATGATGTTCGCCATGGCGAGGGACAACAACCTTCCCTTCAGCCGCCAGCTCAGCAAAGTGCATCCCACCCGGAAAACCCCCACGGTGGCCGCCATCGTCATCGGCGTCGTGGCAGTGATCCCGCTGATCGTCAACATCTCGCAGCCTGCAATCTTCACTATTCTCTCCAGCATCAGCATCGTCCTGATCTACCTCTCCTACCTGCTGGTCACCGTGCCGATGCTGCGGCGCCGGTTCCTCAAAAAGTGGCCACTGAAGGACGACGGATCAGAACCCGGATTCAGCCTCGGCAAGTGGGGGCTGCCCGTGAACATCCTGGCAGTCCTGTGGGGCGGCGCGATGACGCTGAACCTGGTGTGGCCGCGACCGGAGATCTACAACTCAGTCCCGCCCTTCGAGTGGTACCTGCAATGGGGCGGTGTGATGTTCGTTGCCGCAGTGGTGGTGGGCGGAGCCCTCCTCTACCGCCTCCGCATCAGGCACAAGACAGGGGTCCTGGCCGAACACGCTGCCGTGCCGGCTGCCGCGCCGGAAGACCAGGCAGACCCGGCAAAGGCCGACCCCTCCCTCGCCGCGGCCCGCAATTCCTAGCAAGCACACCCCTGGCAATCACACCCCATAGCAAGCACGATAAGGGCATCCCTTCGCTGGTTCCGCACCAGCGAAAGGGATGCCCTTTCCACTTTTAGACGAACGCCGACTTCCCCGTCACCGCGCGGGCCACGATCATCGAGTTGATCTCGTAGCTGCCCTCGTAGGTGTAGAGGATTTCGGCGTCACCGAACAGCTTTCCCATCTCGTAATCGGTGGTGATTCCGTTCCCGCCCAGGAGGGACCGGCCCATGGCCACCGATGAACGCGCCAGGCGTGTGGTGGTGGCCTTGCACATGGCGGCCTGCACCATCTGGAGCTTTCCCGCCTGCTGGATCCGCGCCAGTTCAACCATCATGGACAGGGAAGCATTGGCGTTGCCCAGGATGTCGGCGAGCTGCTGTTGCACCAGCTGGAAGCGGGCGAGTTCCTTGCCGAACTGCTTCCGCTCCAAGGCGTAGGACCGCGCAATATCAAAAGCGGCCAACTGGATGCCCGCAGCCTGCCAGCCCACCCACGCACGGGAATCCCGCAGGAGATCGTTCGCCCGGGAGAACTCTGTTGCGCCCGGCAGGAGGTTCGACGCCGGGATCCGGACCTCCTCCAGGACAATATCGGCGTTCTGCATGATGCGCAGGCCGATTTTGTTGGAGATTTTCGTCGCGGAATAGCCCGGCCGGTCCGTTTCAACAATGAAGCCCTTGACGTGGCCGTCGGAAACATCACGCGCCCAGACCAAAGCGAAGTCGGCGATGGTGCCGGCCCCGATCCAGCGCTTGGCACCGCTGATGACCCATTCGCCGCCGTCGCGCCGCGCCGTCGTCGAGAGTCCGCCGGCGATATCCGAACCGTGGTCCGGTTCCGTCAACGCGAAGGCGCCCAGCTGGGTGAAAGCCTGCAGGCCGGGCAGCCACTTGCGCTTCTGCTCCGGTGAGCCGAGCTCGTTGATCATGCCGACGATGAGTTCATTGTGGATGCCCACCAACGCGGAAAGGGACACGTCGGCGCGTGCAACTTCGGTGTACATGAGCCCCTTGTACAGCTGCGAGGAGCCGTCCGTTTGCAGCCCGCCCAGCCCGAACCCCGCCATCTCCGCGAGCAGTCCGAAGGGAAATTCTTCCCGGTTCCAGTAGTCGATACTGGCTGCACGGATGTGTGACTGCAGGAACTCCCTGATCTGCACGTACCGCTCCCGTTCCCCGTCGGGGAGCAGGTCGACCACATGCATGAGGTCCGCCTCCGGGTAAGGAGGGAGGACGCGTTCTGAAGCTGGACCGCTGGTAACGGTGCCGGCAGCTTTTTGCTCGAGCATTAGACCCCTTCGTCATGTCCCGGAAGGCTCTTCCAAACCCTTGGATRTCCTAGTATATTGCAAGGTGATGTGGATCACTAGGCGGGATGCCAGGCAAGGGTGCCCTGGCAATCCCACAGCGAAAGGCGGACTATGACAGTCACAGAAGACTTCCGTGCGGCCCGCGACCGGCTGCTGGCATTGCGCGAGGACTACGCGACCGCACACGCAGAATTCCAGTGGCCCCGCTTCGATGAGTTCAATTTCGCCTTGGATTGGTTCGACCAACTCGCAGCGGACGGGGAACGGGGCAACAAGCCCGCGCTCATCATCGTGGAGCAGGACGGCAGCTCCACGCGGCGCACGTTCAAGGAACTGTCGGACAGGTCGTCACAGCTCGCCACTTGGCTCCGTGGCCAGGGGGTACGGCGCGGCGACCACATGATCATCATGCTCGGCAACCAGGTGGAGCTCTGGGAACTCATGCTGGCGGGCATCAAGCTGGGCATCGTCATGATCCCCACCACCACGCTCATGGGAGCCAGGGACCTCCAGGACCGTGTCGAGCGGGGCGGCGCAGCCTGGGTGGCGGTCGGCAGTGCCAACATCGGCAAGTTCGCCGACGTCGAGGGCAACTACCAACTCATTGAGGTCGGCGCGGAACGCACCAACGCGGACGCCAAACAGTACACGGATTCCTACGACGCCGGCACGGACTTCACTCCCGACGCACCCACCAAGGCGGACGAGACCCTTCTGCTCTACTTCACGTCCGGCACCACATCCCGCGCCAAGCTGGTGGAGCACACCCACACTTCCTACCCAGTGGGCCACCTTTCCACCATGTACTGGATCGGCCTGGAACCGGGCGACGTGCACCTGAACGTCGCGTCCCCGGGCTGGGCAAAGCACGCCTGGTCCAACGTCTTCACACCATGGATCGCCGAGGCTACGGTCTTCATCTACAACTACGAACGCTTCGACGCAGCAGCCCTCATGGAACAGATGGGCCGGGAGGGCGTCACCAGCTTCTGCGCACCTCCCACCGTTTGGCGGATGCTCATCCAGGCCGACCTCACCCAGCTGGCCACCCCGCCACGGAAGGTAGTCTCGGCAGGCGAACCGCTCAACGCGGAGGTCATCGGCCAGGTGGAGCAAGCCTGGGGCGTCACCATCCGCGACGGCTTCGGCCAAACCGAATCGACAGTCCAGATCGCCAACACCCCCGCCCAGCCGGTCAAGATCGGTTCCATGGGCCGGCCGCTGCCCGGGTACGACGTCGTCCTGGTGGACCCGGTCACCGGAGAGGAAGCCGACGACGGCGAACTTTGCCTGCGCTTGGACCCCAGACCCGTGGGGCTGATGAAAGGCTACTTCGGCGATGCAGCCAAGACGGCCGATGCCTTCCGCAACGGCTATTACCACACCGGCGATATGGCCAGCCGGGACGCCGACGGGGTGATCACCTACGTCGGCCGGGATGATGACGTCTTCAAGTCCTCCGACTACCGGTTGTCTCCCTTCGAGCTCGAAAGCGTCCTGATCGAGCATCCCGCAGTGGCGGAGGCCGCCGTCGTGCCTTCGCCTGATGCCGTGAAATTGTCGGTGCCGAAAGCTTTTGTGGTGCTGGCCGCGGGCTACGAGCCCGGCCCTGCCGTGGCGGAGGACATCCTTAGATACTGCAGGGAACAACTTGCACCCTTCAAGCGGATCAGGCGCCTGGAGTTCGGCGAATTGCCCAAAACGATTTCAGGCAAGATCCGGCGGGTGGAGCTCCGGGGAACGGAAGTTGCCCGGCATGGAGACGGTCCGCTTCCCACAGGTTTAGGGGTGGAATACACCGAAGAAGAGTTCCCGAATCTGAAAGACTAAGCACCCGAGCAACCAAGGAGGCCCATGGGCACCCCACTCCCCCGCGATCCCATCGCCGATGCCCAGCGCAACTGGGAACGGCATGGTTGGGGCGACGTCGCCGCGCCCATGGCAGCCATCACCGCGATCATGCGCACGCAACAGATCCTGCTCGCGCGGATCGAAACCGTTCTCAAACCGTTCGGGCTGACGTTCGCAAGGTACGAGCTCCTGGCGCTGCTGAGTTTCGCCCGCAGCGGCGCGCTGCCCATGAACAAAGCCAGTGCGCTCCTGCAAGTGCACCCCACCTCGGTGACCAACGCCGTCGACCGCTTGGAAAAGGCCGCCCTGGTGGCGCGTTCACCGCACCCCACTGACGGCCGCACCACGCTCATTGAGCTGACTGCTGAGGGCCGCACCCTCGCGAAAAAGGCGACGGCGGCTCTCAACTCGGAGGTGTTTGGCAAGTCGGGTTTCGGGGACGACGACGTCGACCACCTCATCCGCGTACTCGGCGCCTTCCGAAGGGATGCCGGAGACTTCACGGAAGAATAACGCCCACGTCAACGCCGAGGGCAATGAGGGCCCTACGTTCTGGATGGTCGGTATCCAGGTAGTGGCGGGGCCTTTGACCGGTAGCTGTGTCCTGTGGGGGTTCTGATTTCGAGCGTATGCACGTCACCGTGGATGGCTCTGGCGGACCAGCCGGGGTTTTCCTTGGTGTGATTGCAGGCTTCGCACAGTCCTGCGCCGTTGGCGAGGTTGGTCTCGCCTCCGGAACGCCAAGGCACAATGTGGTCGATATGCCGGATGGGTGCATCGCAATACGGTGTCCGGCAGGTATCGTCGCGGGTTCCGATGAATCGCCGAAGTCGACCAGTAAAGAGCCGCGCTTTGGAATCGGTGGCAAGCAGCTCTCCCGTGGACGGCGCGGTGTATAGCCGGCGAAGCCAGACAGTGAGCTCGTTGGCATGGTTCTGATCAGGTTGATCCTGCTCAACTTGGCCCTCGGCGACCATTGATCTGGCCCACTCGGCAGGGACGATTCCGTAGCCGTTGAGGCGTGCTGGTTCGCTATCGCCCTGAAAAAGGGTCCGGTCGGTCATGACGAGGTCCAGATTGATCCCGGAGATTCCGCCCGGGGTACCAGTGACGCGCTCAACCAGAGTATCGGCCATGAGCTGGCCGCGTGTCGGGACGACCCCGGCAGATACGGCATCCCCACCAGCCAGTTCACTGTGGCAGCGGGCCGAATCAGCAGCCCTGTTCAGGGCTGCGTAGACCGCCACTCCTTGGGCGACGGGAAGCAGCGCGGTCAGGTACGTCATGGTGTCCGGCGCAGGACGCAGGCTCACGGTTCGGTCGGCCGCGGCACGGCTGGCACGCCCGACCACCGACCTCGGATCCCGTCGATACGCCGCCGCCTTCGCAGCTGCAATGATCGCCCGGTCGCCCTTGCCCGCAAAGGTCCCGGTATCGGGCGCGAGTTCCTCATCCACTGCGCACCGATCCTCAACAGACAGACACGCAGTCTCCTTCACCAGCAGTGTGGCCCGCCACTCATTCAGCTGCCCGGACTGCAGCGCTGCCAAAGTCCGCGGCATCTCCATAACGAGGGCTTTCGCCAAACCAAGCGGCCGGGAACCACGGTTCGGTGACTCCCGCCGGGCCAACGCAACCTGGGCACCTACTCCTTGGCCACGCTTCGATGCGGGGACGTTGGCCTCGGCTTGTTCGGCGCGCTGGGCAAGGTCAAAGGCGACGGCAACCCGCGCCTGCAATCCGCAGATGGCTGACTTCATCTCCTCCAGGACACGCAACTGCTCGATCAAGTCCGCGCTGACGGTGCTGGCCGGAAGTACGCCGACACCGGGCGGAAGCAAGCCCGGTTGACCAGCATCCGGCGCGGAGCGACCACGCCCAAGCGCCACTGCTGCGCCCGGTCCATTCTCCCCAATCAGCCCCATGTCCCAACTCTGGCAGCAGGCACCGACAATATAACGAAGGAAGTCGCAGGGGCCTTGGACCTCCATGGCGGAGGGGGC
The DNA here is from genome assembly GCF_052113825.1 of Paenarthrobacter sp. TAF1. NCBI lineage: Bacteria > Bacillati > Actinomycetota > Actinomycetes > Micrococcales > Micrococcaceae > Paenarthrobacter > Paenarthrobacter sp. TAF1. The sequence continues at coordinate 59,588 of NZ_JBFRDO010000014.1, read as the reverse complement.
AGAGCCCCGCTGCTAAGCTCCGAAGGCCGACAACTCAGGAGGAAACAGCGTGAGCTTTGCCAATGAACTCAGGAACCAGCACGCCGAGGACTGGGACGCCGCCGTCAACCATTCGTTCGTAGACCAGTTGTTGGACGGTTCCCTCCCCGATGAAAACCTGCGCCACTACCTCGTGCAGGACTATCAGTTCTGTGATGCCTTCACAGCCCTGCTGGGCCAAGCGGTGGCGTCGGCGCCGTCGTTGCCCTCCCGGCTGGTCTTCGCCGGCGTACTGGGAGCCTTTGCCTCCGATGAGAACACCTACTTCCAGGATTGCTTTGCCGAGCTCGACGTTCCCGAGGCAGATCGCGCGGCGCCCGCACTCCACAGGGTGACCCGCGACTTCGATGCCCTCATGCGCAGCGCCCTCGGCACTCGCTCCTACCCTGAGGTCCTGGCGGTCCTTCTGGTGGCAGAGTGGCTGTACGGCGACTGGGCTGACCGCGCCGGCGACCCCGCTCAGTGGCCCGCCTCGGCAAAGCACGCCGAGTGGATCCGCCTGCACAACAACCCGGAGTACAACGCATGGGTGACCTGGCTGCGCGACGAGTTCGACGCCGTCGAGCCTTCAGACGCCGCGGCACGGGCGCGGGTCGCCGCCACTTTCGGGGAGGCCGTGCGGCTGGAGCGCGCGTTCTTTGACGCGGCGCTGGTCCCGGCGGAGGTCCGGGGGATGGAACGTGAGCCGGGCCCCGCTGCATTGCGGAAGTAAACGCGGAGAACCGCCGCTGCGTGTCGGCCGGCCCGGTTTGAGCGATCTCCTACCGGTGCTTGAACTCCGGCTCCCGTTTTCCGCTGAACGCGGCCATGCCTTCCTTCTGGTCTTCGGTGGCGAAGAGCGAGTGGAAGATCCTGCGCTCGAAAAGTACCCCTTGGGCCAGCCCGGTTTCGAAGGCCGCGTTGACGGCTTCCTTTGCCATCATCGCCACGGGCTTGGACTTGGACGCGATGACTTCGGCCGCTTTGACGGCTTCCTCAATGACCTCCGCGGCCGGCACCACCCGGGACACCAGCCCGGAACGCTCAGCCTCTTCAGCATCCATGTACCGTCCGGTCAGCACCATGTCCATCGCTTTGGCCTTGCCGACGGCGCGTGTCAGCCGCTGCGAACCGCCCATGCCCGGAATGACGCCCAGGTTGATTTCGGGCTGGCCGAACCGTGCGTTGTCACCGGCGATGATGAAGTCAGCCATCATGGCGAGCTCGCACCCTCCACCCAGGGCAAAACCGGAAACGGCCGCGATGACGGGGATCCTCAATCGGGTGAGGTCCTCCCAGTGCCGGAACCAGTCCGCCGCGTACATTTCCATATAGCTGTTGGAGGACATTTCCTTGATGTCGGCGCCTGCCGCGAAGGCCTTGGCGGATCCCGTGATCACTACCGCCCCAACATCGGGATCGGTGTCCATGGCGGACACGGCTTCCACGAGTTCGTTCATGAGAGCAGTGTTCAGCGCGTTCAGCGCCGACGGCCGGTCCAACGTCACCAAGCCAACCCTGCCCCGCCGTTCCACCACAATGTTCTGGTACTGCTCCGTCATGCTCTCCCTCTCGTCAAAACCCTCATGGACACAGCTCAAACTCTCACACGGATTTGTCCCGGATCTCGGTGATGATTCCGGAGAAGTCCCTCCCCGCGCCCTCGCCTGCCGCGAAAGCGTCGTAGATCCGGGAGGCCAGCGGACCCATCTCGGCGGCAACGCCTGTGCTTTCCAAGGCGTTCACGGCCAGCCGCAGGTCCTTGGCCATCAAAGCGCCGGCGAACCCGGGCTGGTAGTCACGGTTGGCGGGGCTGGTGGGAACCGGCCCTGGGACCGGGCAGTTGGTGGTCAGTGCCCAGCACTGGCCGGAGGCATTGGAGGCGACGTCGAACAGCGCCTGGTGCGTGAGGCCCAGCTTCTCGCCGAGTACGAAGGCTTCCGCAACTGCGATCATGGACACCCCCAGGATCATGTTGTTGCACACCTTTGCGGCCTGCCCGGCACCGTGGTCACCGCAATGGACAATCCTCTTCCCCATCAGTTCAAGGATCGGCTTTACGGTTTCGAAGTCCTCCGGCAAAGCACCCACCATGAAGGTCAGCGTGCCTGCCTCGGCCCCCACCACACCACCGGAAACCGGCGCGTCCACGGACCGGTGGCCTGCTTCCACGGCAATGACGGCGGCCTGCCGGGCCTCGTCAACGTTGATGGTGGAACAATCCAGGAACAAGGTGTCCGGCTTGGCGACGGAAAGCAGTCCCGGCCCGTCCACACCGCGGTACGCATCCAGCACGTGCTTGCCGCTGGGCAGCATGGTCAACACCACCGCGGCTTCAGCTGCAGCCTCGTGTGCCGAGGCGGCCATGGGAATCCCGTGCGCTTCCGCAGCCTCAACGGCCGCGGGGACGGGGTCATAGCCAATCACCTGGTGGCCGGCCTTGATCAGGTTGGCGGCCATGGGTCCGCCCATATGACCCAGGCCGAGGAAAGCGATGAGTCCCGTTGCGGATGCTGCGTTCTCTGTCATGTCGTCTCCTTCGACTGGCTGCTGAATAGCTGCTGACTGCAGGTCATGTGGTTTTCGCGCCCAAAGCGGCGAGGCCCAACTCCCGTTCGCCGAGCGGCGCAAAGTAGCCCTCGACGTCGGATGCCTGGACGTCCGCGAGGGTTGCCGGCTTCCATTGCGGATTGCGGTCCTTGTCCACCACCTGGGCCCGGATGCCCTCCCGGAAATCGGGCCCGGCCAGGCAACGCAGCCCCACACGGTATTCCTGGTCCAGCGCTTCCTCCAGCGTCACTCCCCGGACGCGGCGCAAGGACTCCAAGGCCACCTTCACGGACGTGGGCGATTTTGCCTCGATCGTGTCCGCCGCGGACGCTGCCTCTCCCCCAGCTTCGCGCAGGCTCCGCACGATTTCCTCCGCGTCGTCATACGCGTAGGCGGGATCGATCCACCCCCGCTGTGCCGCAAGCGCCGAGTCCGGCGCGGCTTGCGCAAAGCGCTCGACGGCGGCCTCCGCCGTCGAGCTTTCCAGCGCTTCTGCCAGCGCGGGGAGGCTGTCGGACGGCACAAAGTGATCGGCGAGCCCAAGGAACAGGGCATCCCCACCGGATAGGTGGGCGCCGGTGAGTGCAGCGTGGGTGCCCGCTTCACCAGGTGCGCGGGACAGCAGGAGCGTGCCACCGACGTCGGGCACGAAACCGATGGTGGTTTCCGGCATCCCGGTGCGGGTCCGTTCGGTGACCACACGGACCGAGCCATGGGCCGAAACGCCAACGCCCCCGCCCAAAACCAGCCCATCCATGAAAGCCACATAGGGCTTGGGGTATTGCGAAATGAGCAGGTTCAGCCGGTACTCGTCAGCCCAGAACGCAGCCGTTTCCGTGCCGCCGTGCAGCATGTCCTTGTAGATGGCCACGATGTCGCCGCCGGCGCAGAGCCCACGGTCTCCGGCACCGCGCACCAAGACAGTTTGCACCGAATCGTCATCAGCCCAGGCAACCAGTTGTCGAAGCATGGCTTTGACCATGCCGTGATTCAGGGCGTTGACCGCTTTGGGACGGTTGAGCGTGACAACCCCCAAGTGTCCGCGACGCTCAAACAGGACTTCGTCTTCCTCCTGCGGATCTCCCATCAGCTGCCTGCCGGCATCACGAAGCTGGCGCCCTGGCGGATGCCGGAGGGCCACCGCGAGGTGACGGTCTTGGTCTTGGTGTAGAAGCGGAAAGCGTCGGCGCCGTGCTGGTTCAGGTCGCCAAACCCGGAGGCCTTCCAGCCACCGAAGGTGTAGTAGGCAATCGGGACGGGAATCGGCACATTGATCCCCACCATGCCCACCTCGACGCGGCTCGCGAAGTCGCGTGCGGAGTCGCCGTCGCGGGTGAAGATTGCGACGCCGTTGCCAAACTCGTGCTCGCTGCAGAGCCTCAGCGCTTCGTCGTAGTCAGCTGCCCGCAGCACGCTGAGGACGGGGCCGAAGATCTCTTCCTTGTAGATCTTCATGTCCTTGGTGACGTTGTCGAAGAGTGTGGGGCCAACCCAGAACCCGCCGTCGTAGCCTTCCACGGTGAGGCCGCGACCATCCGTGACCAACGTTGCGCCTTCATCCACGCCGGACTGGATGTAGCCCTCGATCCGTTCCTTCGCGGAGGCTGCCACCACGGGCCCGAAGTCGGAGTCCTTGTCCAGGCTGTGGCCCACCTTCAGGTCCTTCACGCGCTCGGTCAGCTTGGCCACCAACGCGTCGGCGGTTTCCTGGCCAACGGGCACCGCCACGGAGATGGCCATGCAGCGTTCGCCCGCGGAACCGTACCCGGCACCAATCAGGGCGTCGGCAGCCATGTCGAGGTCGGCGTCGGGCATGATCACCATGTGGTTCTTCGCCCCGCCGAAGCACTGCGCACGCTTGCCGTGGGCGGCGGCCGTGGCATAGATGTACTGGGCAATCGGCGTGGAGCCAACAAAGCCGATCGCCTTCACCCGAGGGTCCTCCAGCAGTGCGTCCACGGCTTCCTTGTCACCGTTGATGACGTTGAAGACGCCGTTCGGCACGCCGGCTTCGCTGTACAGCTCGGCGAGACGCAGCGGAACCGAAGGGTCCCGCTCGGAAGGCTTCAGGATGAACGCGTTGCCTGCTGCGAGCGCCGGGCCGGACTTCCACAACGGGATCATGGCCGGGAAGTTGAACGGCGTGATCCCTGCAACGACGCCCAGCGGCTGGCGCAGCGAATGGACGTCGATGCCCTGTCCGGCGTTGTCCGAGAACTCGCCCTTGAGCAGATGCGGGGCACCCGCGGAGAATTCAACGACTTCGATGCCGCGCTGGATGTCTCCTTTGGCATCGGCAAAGGTTTTGCCGTGTTCGGAGGACAGGAGTTTGGCGAGTTCGTCCATGTTCTCGTTGACGAGGTCCACGAACTTGAGCAGGATGCGTCCCCGGCGCTGCGGGTTCATGGCTGCCCATTCGAGCTGGCCCTTTTCGGCATTTGCGACGGCGTTGCGAACCTCGTCGGCGCTGGCCAGCGGCAGCCTGGCCTGGACTTCGCCCGTGCAGGGATCGTAGACGTCGCTGAACCGGCCCGATGTGCCGTCAACCCTCTGGCCGTCTACGTAGTGTGAAAGCTCGCGCACCATTGTGGAATGCTCCTTTGCATCGTGAATGACTACCGTGCCGCTCAGTGTTGGGAACACGGCGGGAACACGTGACCAACTGTGATCCAGGTCATCTCTGAATCCGAATATACTCGGACTTCCTACTAATTTCCAGAGGGCTGTTTTTCGGGCCCGGCAGCGCCACCCACCGCCTCCGTCCGGGCGGGCCAGTGCCCGGTGACCTGATGAAAGTCGATGGCGCGCAAGAGCGGTGTCATGTCGTAGGCCCTGATATTCAGGCTGAGCTTGACGCCGTTTACCGACTTGACCGTCAGGTACGGCTGCCCCTTCAAGGTCTGGAAGCTGTAGTGCGTAATGTCGCTGTAGTGAAGAATGTGCTCTTTGCCGAGAACACTGCGGAAAGCCACCTCAAAGTCGCGGGGTGCCACATAGAAGTTGCGGTACATGAGTACGAATACCACTCCACCCACCACGATCGCCACCGAAGCGATACGGAAGGCCAGAGGGTCCCGTGCATGGTCGGAAGTGAAGGCGACGAGCCCCATCAGGAGGCCCACAACAAGGAAAAGCCAACCAACTCCCGGCACAACCTTTGGCATGCGAACCCGCTCCGGGTACTCCTTGGACCGGTTGGGATGCTTACGGGCCCACCAGGCAACCGCAGCGATGAACATGGCCGCGAACGCCATGATGAGGACCTTCAGGATGGACTCCGTCGACATGGACCCAGCCTATCGCCGGGCCTGCGGGACCTGCGGGACCCCTTAGTGGACTTCCCTCATCTCCTTGTAAGCCTCCAGCGCTTCGGCGCGGGTGGTCTTCAGATCAACGATCTCCTCCGGATATTCGGGAGTGCCGAACTCGGGAATCCAATGGGCAATGTACTTCCCCTGGGGATCGAACTTCACGCGTTGGGCCTCCGGGTTGAAAATCCTGAAGAACGGCGAGGCGTCAGCCCCGGACCCTGCCACCCACTGCCAGTTGGCGGGGTTCGACGCCGGATCGGCGTCCACCAGGGTGTCCCAGAACCACTGCTCACCGAGCTGCCAATGGATGCCAAGGTTCTTCACCAGGAAGCTGGCAGCGACCATGCGGACACGGTTGTGCATCCAGCCTGAGTGCCACAGCTGGCGCTGGCCCGCGTCCACCATGGGGAAGCCGGTGCGGCCCTGCTGCCAGGCGCGGAACTCCTCGGGTGCCGACTCATGGCCGGGATGTTTGCCATTGCCGTTATTGCTGCCCGGCCACGCCCAGGGGAAACGGTCAAACTCGGGACGAAGGTTGGCTGTGGCCAAGTTCGGATTGTGAAAGTACTGGTGCCAGCAAAACTCCCGCCACCCCAGCTCCGAGGCGAAAATGCCCGCACTTTCGGAGCGCTTGGACCCCAGCGCGTGCCACACCTCGAACGGGCTGAGCTCACCCCAGCGCAGGTAGGGCGAGAGGCAGCTGCTGCCATCGGTGTCCGGACGGTTTCGGCCCTCGCTGTAGTTGGAGAGACCGTCAGCCACGAAAGCGGCCAACCGCTTGTGCCCCGCGGCAGCACCAGGAATCCACATCTCCGCCAGCCCGCCCGACCAGTCAGGCTTAACGGGCATGAGTTTCCAGGAATCCAGCTCGTCATAGGCCGGGAGCTTGCCGGTGAATCCGTGGCCTTTTTCCGGTACGGCCAACGGCTCCCGGAAGTCCTGCGCGGACACCGTCCGCCAGAAAGGAGTGAAGACCTTGTACTGGCCACCGGTCTTGGTGGTGACCTCCCAGGGTTCATGAAGGAGGGAGGCCTGGAAGCTGGCAACATGCAGGCCGGCCTCACCCGCCCAGGCCTTGATCCCGGCGTCGACGGTGCGCTCGGCCGCACCATAGCGCCGGTTCCAGTACAAACCGCCGGCACCGAGCGCCGTCGTGGTTTTTTGGACAACGGAGGCAGCGTCGCCGCGCCGCAGAAGCAGGGGGATGCCAAGTGCCGCGAGGTCCTCGCGAAGGGACACCAGCGAATGATGCAGCCACCAGCGGGAAGCGCCACCGTGAGGTCTGAGGCCTTCCGATTCCTCGTCAAGGACGTACAGGGCCACCGCAGCACCGTCGTCGACGGCGGCCCGCAAGGCCGGGTTGTCGGCAACCCTGAGGTCATCCCGGAACCACACGATGGAAGGCTTCACGTATTTCCCTTCAGAAGACAGCCCGGACATGGAAACAGCCCATGCCCCTATCAAATCCTAGGTGCATGGGCTGTAGAAGCGACGTGATATCAGGCGATGGACGGAACCGCATCCTCCACAGCCTCGGAAAGTGCATAGGCGCTGGCTGCGGAGTCGTTCCACATGGGAACGCTGTTGACTACGTAGTCCCTTGCCGCCGGGCCGACCATGCTCATGCCAGGGTAGATCCGCTGGCCATTCAGCTTGATGGTTTTGAGGCCCTCCCGCTCAAGGGCGGTCTTGAAGGCGGAGTCGGGGATGGGGATTTTTCGTCCGAGAACGCACCAGCTGATGTACAGGCCGTAGAAAGTGTCAAATTCCAAGCCGTTCTCAGTGTCGTCCTCAAACACCACACAGTCGCGGATAAAGCTACCAATTTGGGTGTCGGTCATTACGGGGCCTCCGGCGTCGGAAGAAAAAGCGGGCCGCCGGGCTGCATCAGCGAATGTCCTGTTCTCTCACTATAGACCCCTTCTGGTTTCCCGGACGATGAAATGAGATTAACTCTGGATGACGGGCCGGCACTTCCTTGCGCCGGGAAGTCATATAGAGGTTGTGGAGAGCGGCCGGGATCTGGCGCCGATCCTTCCGTCGGCGTAGCGTCGACTTCATCTCCACAAGCGGCCGGACAGGCGGCAGCGGCTGCAGCTCAAGCGGATCGATAAGGAGCGTCTCGTGGCTGGATGGAACGCTGATACAGCAGCCGGACCCCTTGGTGCCGGGACAGTGACCCTGGTGGAAGGCTCATCCTTCTGCATCTCCTCCGCCAACGGAGACATCCACCCCGAATTGCCCCAGGGCGTCTTCCATCTGGACACCCGGATCCTCTCCAAATGGGAGCTCACTGTCAACGGACAAGTCATCGAACCCTTGGCAGCAGAAACCAGGGAACCGTACCGGGCGTCGTTCGTCGGCAGGGTTCCCCGCCCGGATGGGTACGCCGACAGCCCCTTGTTGGTGGAGCGGCTTCGGGAGGTAGGAAACGGAATCCGCGAAGAAATCACCGTTCGGAATTATTCAAACCAGGCAACACAATGCCGCATCCTGCTTTCTGCCGAATCGGATTTCGCTGATCTTTTCGAAGTCAAGGAAGCACGGATCACGCGGCAATGGACCGAAACCCACCTGCCGGATGGTGATTCCCTGGAAATCCGCGGAAAATGGGAGGACATTCGGAAAAGCGTCCTGATACGGGCCGACGGCGCCGGTGCAGGTGCCAGGGCATTGGGTTTCACGGCCAAAATTCCCGCGTTTGGGAGCTGGAGTACGCGGGCCAGCGTGGTGCCAAAGCAACCAAGTGCCGGGGCCGCTTTCACCCACCAGGATCCGGTCGGGCTCTCACCCAGCGATCAGCGCAGGCAGGATTGGGTAGCCCGGATCCCCGTTGTGCAGCTCAGCAACCGGTCAATCGAAGACACCCTCCGCCGCAGCTACGAGGACCTTGGCGCGCTCCGCATCCAGGATCCGGACCACCCCGAAAGGGTGGTGGTGGCCGCCGGCGCCCCGTGGTTCATGACGCTGTTCGGCCGGGATTCCCTGTGGGCGTCCGAAATGGCCCTTCCCGTGGACCCCTCCCTGGCCTTGGGCACCCTGCGAACGCTGGCCGACCGCCAGGGCACGGTGGTTGATCCCGCCACCGAAGAAGAACCCGGGAAGATCCTGCACGAGGTCCGGCTGGGGGTCTCCGGGGGCCTGGCGTTGGGCGGCAAATCCGCTTATTACGGAAGCGTGGACGCCACCCCGCTGTTTGTGGTGGTCCTTGGCTCGGTGAGCCGCTGGGGTTTCGGCAAAGACGCGATCTCGGGCCTGCTCCCCCACGCGGACCGCGCCTTGGAATGGATCCGGACCTACGGCGACCGTGACGGCGACGGTTTCGTGGAGTACGGGCGGCCCAACGAGCACGGACTCATCAACCAGGGCTGGAAAGACTCCTGGGACGGCATCAATTTTGCGGACGGCACCCTCGCTGAACCGCCCCTGGCGCTGTGTGAGGTCCAGGCGTACGTGCACGGCGCCTATGTGGCGCGCGCCTGGATGGCCTACGACGACGGCGACCTCACCTTGGCGGAAAGCCTGCGGGAACGTGCCGAGGACCTGAAGAAGCGGTTCAACGAACAGTTCTGGATGCCGGACAAGGGCTACTACGCTGTGGCGCTGGACCGCAACAAGCGGCCCGTGGACGCTTGTGCTTCCAACATGGGCCATTGCCTGTGGTTTGGTCTGATTGACGAAGACAAGGCCCCTGCGGTGGTGGAGCGGCTGATGTCCCCCGAAATGTTCAGTGGATGGGGTGTCCGGACGCTGGCCAGGAACATGGGCGCCTACAACCCGGCCAGCTATCACAACGGCTCCGTGTGGCCCCATGACAATGCGCTGATCGTGTCCGGACTCCTCCGCTATGGCTTCGTGGAGGAAGCCCAACGGATAGCAACCGCAATGCTTGAAGCCGCCGAGATCTCTGGCGACCGATTGCCCGAACTCTTCTGCGGATTCGACCGCACGCAATTCCGGGAACCCGTCCCTTATCCCACGGCTTGCTCACCCCAGGCGTGGGCCGCCACGACGCCCATCCACCTGGTCATGAGCCTGTTGCGCTACGACACGCACATCTCCTTGGGCGGCATCTGGCTGGATCCGGTGCTGCCGCCGTCGTTCGGGGACCTGCACATCCGCAATGCGCCCATGGGCGGCGGGCGGATCACCATTGACGCTTCCGGCACGGAAGCGACGGTTCAGGGCATCCCCGACGGCCTCACGGTCCATCACGGGCAACGGCCGTGGATGTCGGAACTTGTTGAGCGGGCGCACCACCGGACTCCCGACAAAACCTAGGCACGGAGCCTGTTACTGGATGGCTGCTTTGAGTTCCTTCGCAGCCAGTTCAGGATCAGCGGCACTGTAGATGGCGCTTCCGGCCACTGCTACGTCGGCACCTGCCAACTGCACGGCCGCAATGGTGGATGCGTTGACGCCGCCGGCCACGGAGAACGGCACGCGGGCTTCTTCTCCGGCATTGAGGAGTCCGCGCAGGTCATAGCCCGGCTGTGCCTGCTCGTCGAGGCCCGCGTGGAATTCGATGAACCTGGCTCCGAGGGAACGGGCTTGCTTGGCGCGGGAGACCTTGTCGGCCACGCCAATGAGGTCCACCACGATGCCCTTGTTGTGGGACTGAGCGGCCTTGACGGCACCGGCGATGGTGGAGTCATCCGCAGTTCCCAGGACGGACACAAGATCGGCACCCGCCTTGAAAGCGATGTCCGCTTCGAGTTCACCGGCGTCCATGGTCTTCATGTCGGCAAACACGATCTTGTTGGGGTGGGCTTCCTTGATGGCCGTCACGGCGGCGAGACCCTCAGCCTTGATCAGCGGAGTACCGAGCTCGATGATGTCCACGTGCTCGGCAACTTTGCCGGCGAGTTCCAGGGCATCTTCGATGGTGAGGAGGTCAATGGCGACTTGCAGTTTCATGGTGTATCGCTTTCTTTTGTTTGGGGTGGCTTTGGAGGACGGTTTTGCGGTCTATTCGAGGTTTGCGTGACGCAGCCAGAGCTTCTCGGCGGGCTCTGCAGTGGCTTCCCACAGAGTTTGGAAAACCGACTCCGTCACCAGGAAAAGGGATTGTTCAAAGAGGCTGCCCGAGTATTGCCGGGACAGGTCGGAGCCGTGGTCAGTCTTCCGCGCGGCGGGAATGACCACCAGCGCGTCGGCGAAGCCCGCAACAGCGGACGAGGGGTTGGTGGTTACTGCTGCCACTCGCGCCCCCGCGGCCAGTGCTGTCTGGGCTGCTTTGACCACGCCGGAGGTGGTCCCGGAACCGGATGCCACCAGCAACAAATCGCCGGCAGTGATGGCCGGTGTTGTGGTGTCGCCGGCTACGTGGACCGTCAGGCCCAGATGCATCAAGCGCATCGCGGCCATGCGGAGCACCAGCCCGCTCCGGCCGGCTCCGGCCAGGAAGACGCGCTCCGCTGCGCCAACTTCCTCTGCAAGGCGGGCAACCTGGCCGTAGTCCAGTTCGGAAGCAATGCCCCCAAGCTCTGCGAGGATCAGGGAGGCGTTGCCGGCTACGTCTTCAGCTGTGGCTGTCGCGGTGTCCGCAAAGACGTTCACGGTTCACTCCGTTCGTGGGTGGTTGATAGCGGCCTTCCGACCTTGTAACTATTCTTCCGGCTGGCAGGGGTGGCTGAAACGCCGTAAAAGGACAGTCTTGGCCACCCTTTCGGGTAGGCAAGAAGGTAGCTGCTCGTCTACGCTTGGGATATGCCCCAGCAACCGTCCGTGCCCTGGCAGCTCCTCAAAACCATTGAAGACATCGCCCAAGCGCCCCTCGCGCGTATCGCGGAGAGCCTGCGGACGGCCCTCTCGCCGTTGGTCCCCTCCAGCGCCTTGGTGATTTTCACGGAAGACTGCACGGGCCGGCCCCAGAAAAAGGCGGGTGCCGAGGGCATTGTCAGCCGCGTGTCCATCCCCGAGCTTGATGGGATCCGGGCATCAATGGAGGGGAAAGGGCCGTGGCGGACGCGAGCGTGGATTGCGGGGCAGGAACGCGACATTCTGGCCTTCACCTATCCGCCCAGCAACGCCCTCCTGGTCCTCACCGACCCGGAGTTGCCGGAAGACGATGAACCACTGCGCCTCGCCTCCTACCTTTGGGGACTCACAGCGGCCCGTATCCAGGAGAAGGTCAGTGACGCGCCGCCGTCGTATCTTTTGGAGTCCCGGGCAGCATCAGCTGAACGGATCCGCGTAACCGCGGAGCTGGTGGACCAGCACTCCACTACCCTCGAAACCCTGCTGGCCGCACTGCGGTCCAACTCCTTGGACGATCACGCGGCCCGGGTCTCCGTGACCGACCTCGCCGTCAAGGCACTGATCGGCCTCAGGACCCTGAACGACCGCACCAGCGATCTCGTGGAAGAACCTGTGAGCACCGCCTTCCAAAGGCTCCGGGAGGACCTCCGTCCATTGATGCACTTCAGCAACATCGACATCCAGTTCATCGAGCCACCCGCCAACGGACGTGCCCTGCCCGGAGAGGTAGCCCACGCTGCCAGGGCCGTCGTCCGGGGCCTGGTCCTGGCGATCGCCGAGCAACCGGATGTGCACCGCGTACGCGCCCAATGGGACTGCGACGGGGAAAACCTGCTGATCAATGTCAGGGATGACGGACGCGGGGAACTGTCCCCGGATGCCCCGAACATGGAACGGCTTCGACAGAAGGTGCAGGCCCTTGACGGCAAAATGAGCGTCGACGTCATGCACGGGTGGGGAGCAGACATCTCAGTGGCGCTTCCCTTGGACCCGCCGGCAGCGCCCGTGGGGGATGTCGCGGCGTGGGGCCTGGCCACCAGGGAATTGGAAGTTCTTCAGGCATTGGCCGCCGGGCAACGCAACCGGGCCATCGCCGCAGAGCTGAACATCAGTGAAAACACGGTCAAATTCCATCTGCGGAACCTGTTCCGGAAGCTGGACGTCCGGTCCCGCACTGAGGCCATTGCGCTGGCCCACAGTGCGGGACTCCGGTAACAGCTAGGCGTCGATCACCATATCGGTGCGCGCCGTGGAGCAGCAGGGCAGGAACTTGCCGGCGTCGATTTCCCGCGAGCGGATTCCGCCCTGGTGGTTCATTTCCACCTCGCCGGAAAGCTTGACCACCTTGCAGGAACCGCACATGCCCTCTTTGCAGTTGGCACCGATCCTGACACCGGCCCGCTGGGCCACGCCCAGGATGTGCTCATCGGGGTCAATGCGGACATTGACGCCGGTGCGCAGGAAGGACAGGGTGAGGCTTCCCGTTCCGACGGTCTCGAAGCTCGAGGCATCAGGCGTTGCAGCCTCGGGCGCTTGGCTTGGACCGCCGTCGGAAGCTTGCTGACCTGAGGCGTCCGGGTCGGAGGTTTCCAGCGGGAGTCCCGTGGCTTCCAACGTCCCGTCGGCGTCGTAACCCGGCTCGTAGAGCCCGAACGCTGCCGGTTGGCTTTCGTAGTAGTCCTCGGCGGAATCGGCGATTTCCTCGGCGATTTCCTCCGCAATATCTGCCGCGAGCGCGAGCTCTGCCTGGTATTCGAGGAGGGTCTGGCGGTCACCGGTGAAGAACTCCATGTAGATGGAGGTGTCGTCAACGCCTACCTTTTTCAGCAGCTCAGTGGCCGTGTTCAGGTAGCCTTCCGGGCCGCAGGCATAGACCTGCCTGCCGTTGGCGTCAGGGGCCACCTCTTCGAGCATGGCCGCTGTGAGCCGTCCTCTGAACCCTTCCCATCCTTCCGGTTTGCTGCGGTCGCCCAGGGAGTAGAAGACCTTGACGCGTGAGTCCACGGAGGCGATGTATGCCAGCTCCCGGTGGAACGCGAAGCCGCCGGCCTCCGCTCCGTGGTACAGCACCACGACGTCGGCATGGCCGGGCAGGGAGTGGATGGTCCGCACCATCGACATGATGGGGGTGATGCCGGCACCGGCGGCCAACAGGAGGTACCTGGCGCGCCGGTCGGCGTCGGGCAGGTGGAAAGCCCCCACCGGTCCGAGCATGTCCAGCACAGTGCCGGGCTTGACGTTCTCATGAACCCATGGCGACACAAGGCCCGTGGGATCGCTCTTGACAGTGATGTTGAAGGTCCAGGGCTCCGTGGGCGAACTGGACAGCGAGTAGCTGCGGTCCACCGGGTCCTGGTCCTCGCCGTTTACCGGAAAAGCGATGTTGACATACTGGCCGGCACGGAACGCCAGGGGCGCCCCGTCGCAACGGCGGAAGACGAAGGTCATCATTCCGCCGGCCTCGGGAACAGTCTCGACACATTCGGCCATGAACTCCTGCGGATGCCAGGGACCCAGGGCACGTGCGGCACGCGCGGGTGCTTCGCTGCTGCCCATCACCCGGTTCCACGGCATCTCAAGACCCCGGATGCGCTGCGGCTCCCGGATTGCCGTTTCAGTGAGGAGTTCAATCATGCCAAGTGCTCCTGCACGCGCTGGACGTACCAGTTGATGAATGCCTCCACCTGGTATTCGCTCTTCATGTAGGGGCCGGGCTCGTAGGCGGGGCTGCCGGCACCCGTCTGGCACAGCTCAACGAACGCCTTGTCCTGCAGGTTCGTCTGCTTCCAGGTGTAGGTGAGTTTTTCCAGGTCGTAGTCGACGCCTTCCACGGCGTCGTCAGCCACCAGCCAGGTGGTGCGGACCAGCGACTGGTGTTCGTTGATGGGGAAGACGCCGAACGTGATGACGTGGTCGCTCTGGAAGTGGAACCAGCTGTTGGGCTGCAGGTGCATGGAGCAGCGGCCGAGGCGGAAGTCGCGCAGATCGCCCAGGAGCTTCTTGGAAAGCCTGCGCCCGTCGGGCGAGAACGATTCGCCTTCACCGTCCAGGGATTCGCGGGAGATGCGGATGCCGGCGATGCGCGTGTCGAGTTCCTCCACTACCTCGTAGGGGAGGCCATAGCGGCGGCAGCGCTCCTCGAGGGAGGACTGGGCTTCCTTGTTGCGGTCCCAGACTTCCTCAAGGTGGGCCGGAATCAGGCCCTCGGTGAGTCCCCACGTGGGGAAGAGGGAGCAGGCGAGTTCCGGGTGCCCATCGCAGTGGTAGCACTCACGGTTGTTGTCCATGACGAGCTTCCAGTTGCCCTCTTCGATGATGTTCTGCTGGTAGGCGATTTTTGTCTTCGCCAGATCGTGGGGCGCGAGGTAGGGCTCGAAGATCTTGGAGGTTTCATCGAAGTCGGCCGGCGGCTCGCTCGCGATGCAGACGAAAATGAGCCCCGCGACGACACGGCTGTGGGCGCGCTTGAGGGCGAAGCAGTTCTTGTCGAACTTCGTCTCCCCCGGTGCCGAGGCGTGGATCAGGTTGCCCTCGGGCGAGTAGGTCCAGGAGTGGTAGCCGCACACCAGGTTTCCGGTGGAGCCTGCGGCTTCGGTCAGCACCCGGGCACCGCGGTGGCGGCAGACGTTGTGCAGGACGTTGACGTCGCCGTCGTCGTTGCGCAGGACGATCAGGGAGTACGGGCCGTAGTCCACCGTGATGTAGTCACCCGGTTCCGGCAGTTCGGCGACGCTTCCGGCAAAGATCCAGTGCGCACCGAAGATGGCTTCCATGTCGATCTTGAAGATCGTGGGATCGGTGTAGAAGGGGGCGTCCAAGGAGTAGCCGGTGCGCCGGAACTCGAACAGGGCACTGATCTCGGCCAGCTGCTCGGCAGGCAATGTTGAGGCGAGTTTTCCGCGTGAATTCAGGGGCACGTTCACTTGAGCAGTCATGGGTTTCCTCCCGGGAGGCTGGGTAAGTTGGGGGATCTTGGGGGCCGCGGGTGCATCGTCGCAAGCGGCGTTATCGAAGTCTTCGTAGTACGAGATTAGGGACGAATGCACTGCAACAAAAGCGCAATATTTAGGAGATAACCATGCGCAATGGGTGCATGATTGGTCCATGATCGATCAGAGGCTGATAACACTTCGGGTGTTTGCCCGATGTGGCACCGTGGGGGCGACGGCCGAGCTCACGGGATATTCCCCTTCCGCCGTCTCGGCGCAGCTGCGCGAGCTCCAGCGTGTCCTCGGCATGCAACTTCTGACCAAGGACGGCCGGGGCGTGCGGCTGACCGCCACAGGACGCTTCCTCGTGGCGGGTTCGGACAGCCTTATCGCCGAATGGGAGAGCCTGAGAGCCGCGGCAATGGAGGCCGGCGACCAGGTGCAGTCACATTTCGGCCTGGGCGGATTCTCGACGGCGGCCGCGCAGCTTCTCGCGCCACTGGCCGCAACGCTGCGCTCCACGCGGCCCCTGCTGGAGGTGCAGGTGCTGGAGGCAAATCCATCACGTTGCTTCGACCTGCTTGTGGCTGAACGCATCGACCTCGCCGTCATTGTGGCGATGCAGTCCGACACCTACGGCGAGGACGATCCCCGCTTCGAGCAGACGGTCCTGCTGGACGATCCACTGGACGTCATCATTCCCGCGGACCATCCCCTGGCTTCACGGCAGACGGTGACGCTCGAGGAACTGGCGTCGGAGCCGTGGATCACGGAGGCAGCGGGGTCCACCTACCATTCCTTGTTCACCGCAGCATTTACGGCAGTGGGAGTGACGCCGCGGATCGCGCATGAGGCAGTTGAATGGGAGACCCAGATCGCGTTCGTAGGGGCCGGGCTTGGCGTAGGCCTGCTGCCCCGGCTGGCGCCACTGCACAGCGCGGAGAACGTGGTGCGGCTGCGCATTACGGGCAAGGGGAAACCTGCGCGCCGCATTGTCGCAGCGGTCCGCAGGGGCAGCATCGCCTCGCCCCTGGTCCAGGAGTCACTGGGCATCCTGCAGGCCAGCGCCAAACGGATTCTGGCGGCGCGGCCCGAAGACGATCTCTGAGCCCCACGGCAACAAAACCGGCCCGGCCGGCAACAGCGCTCCGGCTAAGCCCAGACCTGGTAGCCGGTGGACTTGTCAAAGAGCCGCCGGGTGTCGGCTCCCGCGGCGGCGATCCACAAGACGGAGTCGTCATCCGCCGCCTGCTCCACCACGCCCGTCATGACGTGGTCGTCGAAAAGCCAAACCTCCACGGTGTGGCCGGTCAGCTTGGCCCAATCCATCCGCAGTCCCCGGCCGTCCGCCGTCCTCACCGGCCTCACGTCCAGCACCCCGGCCTACCAGCCGCGTTCTGCGAGGCGGTGGGGCTGCGGGATTTCGTCGACGTTGATGCCGACCATCGCTTCGCCCAGGCCGCGGGAGACTTTGGCAATAACGTCAGGATCGTCGTAGTAGGCAGTAGCGTTCACGACGGCGGCGGCACGCTCTGCGGGGTTGCCGGACTTGAAGATACCGGAACCGACGAACACGCCATCGGCGCCGAGCTGCATCATCATCGCAGCATCAGCCGGGGTCGCTATGCCACCGGCAGTGAACAACACCACCGGAAGCTTGCCCGTAGCAGCGATCTCCTTGACCAGCTCATACGGGGCCTGCAGCTCCTTGGCCGCAACATACAGCTCGTCCTCGGGCAGGGCAGCGAGCTTGGCGATCTCGGCACGGATCTTGCGCATGTGACCGGTGGCGTTGGAAACATCGCCGGTACCGGCTTCACCCTTGGACCGGATCATCGCCGCGCCCTCGTTGATGCGGCGCAAAGCCTCACCGAGGTTGGTGGCACCACAGACGAACGGAACAGTGAAGTTCCACTTGTCGATGTGGTTGATGTAGTCCGCGGGGGTCAGGACCTCGGACTCATCGATGTAGTCAACACCGAGGGACTGCAGGACCTGCGCTTCGACGAAGTGGCCGATACGGGCCTTGGCCATCACCGGGATGGACACGGCAGCGATAATCGCATCGATCATGTCCGGATCGGACATGCGGGACACGCCACCCTGGGCGCGGATATCAGCCGGGACACGCTCAAGCGCCATGACAGCCACGGCACCGGCATCCTCGGCGATGCGGGCCTGCTCGACGTTAACGACGTCCATGATGACGCCGCCCTTGAGCATCTCAGCCATGCCCCGCTTAACGCGGCTGCTGCCCGTGAGCGGAATGTGTTCGAAAAGAGGGTGTCGTGTAGTCACGTGGTACTCCAGGGACGTGGGGGCCGTGATTGCATCACGAGCACAGGACCAGGATGGGCCAGGTGTAGGCCGCGCCTAATATCCAAGTGATATATTAGTAAGAAGTCCAGTATGCAAGTGACCCGTCGCCGAGTCAACCACTTTGGCGGCGGACGCCCTTAGGCGGCGAACAGCGCCTGACGAACAGCTTGCTCAAATCCGCTGACATGGACGCGGGCGAGTTCGGCGGCCTCTTCTTCGTTGCCGTCAATTACAGCCCGCAGAAGATCCAGGTGCTCGCGGACGTGGTGCTCGAGGTCCGGAAGCCTGTCAAGCACCATGCACCAGATCCGCGTGGCCAGATTGTCATAGCGGATCAGCACGTCCTCCAGGTGCGGATTCGCTGCAGCCGAATAGATGCCCTGATGAACGCTCGCGTCAAGACGCAAAGTTTCCACCACGGACGCCGCGCTGACATCGAAGTCCTCCACGGCCCGCATCACGTTCCGCAGATGCTCCCTGGTTGCAGCTGAAGCCACCCGCGCTGCGCGGGCCGCGGCAAGCGGTTCAAGCTGGGCGCGGATTTCGGAGATGAAGGCGAGGTCGGTTACCTCCACACGGGTGGCGAACGTTCCGCGCCGGGGGTAGGTAATCACCAGCCGATCCAGCTCCAGCCGTTTCATAGCTTCACGGACGGGAGTCCGCCCCACTTCCAGCTCCCTGGCGAGCTGTTCGTCATTAAGGATGTCCCCTGGCTTGATTTCAAGCATCAACAAGCGGTCGCGCAGCCGTTCGTAGGCCACGTCGGCCAGTGATTTCCTGGTGGCGTCGCCAATGCTTGCGAGAGTTCCAGTAGCCACAGCGTGAGCTCCTTCTTCAAAACCGGGAAATCTATTGACCTGCCCCGGACACCAGTATACGCTGATTTCCAATCCTAATATATCAGTTCGTATTTCAGGAATATATCTAGGCAAACACCTAAGGAGGACACATGACCCTCGTGGCTTCAGACTCACACCTCAGCACCCTTCCGGCAGAACGCGGCCAGCTCAAGGACGAGCAGGCGCAGAAGTTCGTACTCACACTGTCGTGCGTCGAACAGCCGGGCATCGTGCAGGCAGTCACCACTTTCCTCTTCGAACGCGGCTTCAACATCGAAGAGCACCAGCAGTTTGACGACAGCCTGCGCCAGACATTGCACTTGCGCACTGCCTTCTCCGGCGGCCAGAGCTACTCCCCGGATCAGCTGGAGGATGAGTTCCGTTCCATCGCGGACCGCTTCGATATGAAATTCAGCTTCCACGACCAGACCAAGCAACGCGTCCTGGTGATGGTCTCCAAGTTTGGCCACTGCCTCAACGACCTCATCTTCCGCTGGCGCGGAGGCAGCCTCGGCGGCGAGCTCGTCGCCGTCGTCTCCAATCATGAGACCCACCGCGCCATGGCCGAGGCAGCCGGGCTGCCCTTCATCCACATCCCCGTAACTCCGGACACCAAGGCCGAGGCGGAGCAAAAGCTCCTGGAACTTGTGGACGAATACAAGGCCGACCTCGTGGTCCTGGCCCGCTACATGCAGGTCCTTTCGAACGACCTGTGCCGCAAGCTGGAAGGACGCGCGATCAACATCCACCATTCCTTCCTCCCCGGCTTCAAGGGTGCCCGCCCCTACCACCAGGCCTACGACCGCGGCGTGAAGCAGGTGGGTGCTACCGCCCACTACGTCACCGCCGACCTGGACGAGGGCCCGATCATCGAGCAGGAAGTCATCCGCGTGGACCACAGCTACGGCCCCAACGCGCTTTCCACTGTGGGCCAGGACGCAGAAGCACTGGCACTTTCCCGCGCCGTCCGCTGGCACTGCGAACACCGTGTCCTCCTGGACCGGACCAGCACGGTCGTCTTCCGCTAACCAGCCCGTCCAAGCCCGCCCCACACGAACTTCCGCAGGAGAATTTTCATGGCATCCACGCCCCGCATTGTCATCATCGGAGCCGGGATCGTCGGCACCAATCTCGCCGACGAACTGGTCACCCGTGGCTGGAACAACATCACCGTCCTGGACCAGGGCCCCCTGAACATGCCCGGCGGTTCCACCTCGCATGCACCGGGACTGGTGTTCCAGACCAACCCTTCAAAGTCCATGGCGTTGTTCGCCAAGTACACGGTGGAAAAGCTCCTCTCGCTGACCGAGGACGGCCAAAGCTGCTTCAACCAGGTGGGCGGCCTTGAAGTAGCCACCACGGAAACCCGCTTGGCGGACCTCAAGCGCAAGCTGGGTTACGCGCAGTCGTGGGGCATCGACGGCAAGATCCTCTCCCGCGAAGAGTGCAAGGCACTGTACCCCCTCATCAACGAGGAAGACATCCTCGGAGGCCTGCATGTTCCCACGGATGGTCTGGCCCTGGCCGCCCGCGCGGTCCAGCTGCTCATCAAGCGCACCGAGGCCGCCGGCGTCAAGTACATCGGCAACACCGAGGTGACCGGGATCGAGCAGTCCAACCGCGGCGTCACCGGCGTCGAGACCGCCGACGGCGTGATCCCCGCGGACATCGTGGTTTCCTGCGCCGGCTTCTGGGGCGCCAAGGTAGGCGAGCTGATCGGGATGTCCGTCCCGCTCCTGCCCCTGGCCCACCAGTACGTCAAGACCACACCGGTCCCTGCACAGAAGGGCAAGAACGAACTGCCCAACGGCGCACAGCTGCCCATCCTGCGCCACCAGGACCAGGACCTTTACTACCGCGAGCACGGCGAACGCTACGGCATCGGCTCCTACGCGCACCGCCCCATGCCCGTGGACCTGGACGAACTGGGCAGCTACGAGCCCAGCAGCATCAGCGAACACAACATGCCTTCCCGCCTGGACTTCACTCTGGAAGACTTCCTTCCCGCGTGGGAAGCTACCAAGCAGATCCTCCCGGCACTGCGTGAAAGCGAGATCGAGGACGGCTTCAACGGCATCTTCTCCTTCACCCCGGACGGCGGCTCCCTGGTGGGCGAGTCCAAGGAAGTGGATGGCTTCTTCGTAGCCGAGGCCGTGTGGGTTACCCACTCCGCCGGCATCGCCCGCGCCGTGGCAGAGCTGCTGGTGGACGGAAAGTCGAAGATCGACCTTGGCGACTGCGACATCCACCGCTTCGAAGAGGTCCAGCTGACCCCGGAATACGTCAGCGAAACGTCCCAGCAGAACTTCGTGGAGATCTACGACGTCCTGCACCCGCTCCAGCCCAAGCTGTCCCCGCGCAACCTTCGCGTCAGCCCCTTCCACGCCCGCCACAAGCAGCTGGGCGGCTACTTCCTGGAAGGTGCCGGTTGGGAACGCCCCTACTGGTTCGAAGCGAACGCCGAGTTGCTCAAGGAAATGCCGGACGAATGGCAGCCGCCGGCCCGCGACGCCTGGTCCGGGATGTTCAGCTCCCCCATCGCTGCGGCGGAGGCGTGGAAGACCCGCACGGCAGTTGCCATGTACGACATGACGCCGCTGAAGCGCCTGGAAGTTTCCGGCCCCGGCGCCTTGAAGCTCCTGCAGGAACTGACCACCGGCGATCTCGCCAAGAAGCCCGGCGCCGTTACCTACACCCTGCTCCTGGACGAAGCCGGCGGAATCCGAAGCGACATCACGGTGGCACGCCTGAGCGAAGACACCTTCCAGCTGGGCGCCAACGGCAACATCGACACCGCCTACTTTGAGCGCGCGGCCCGCCACCAGACCGAAAACGGCAGCGCAGGCGACTGGGTCCAAGTCCGCGACACCACCGGCGGCACCTGCTGCATCGGCTTGTGGGGCCCTCTTGCCCGCGACCTCATCAGCACCGTCAGCAACGACGACTTCAGCAACGATGGCCTGAAGTACTTCCGCGCCAAGAAGGTCACCATCGGCGGGGTCACGGTGACCGCGATGCGCTTGTCCTACGTCGGCGAACTCGGTTGGGAGCTCTACACCAGCGCAGACAACGGCCAGCGCCTTTGGGATGCCCTGTGGAAGGCCGGCCAGCCGTTCGGCGTCATCGCAGCCGGTCGCGCTGCCTTCAGCTCGCTGCGCCTCGAAAAGGGCTACCGCTCCTGGGGCACGGACATGACCACCGAACACGACCCCTACGAAGCCGGCCTCGGTTTCGCCGTGAAGATGGCCAAGGAGAACTTCATTGGCAAGGCCGCCCTGGAAGGACGCACCGAGGAAGGTTCCGCCCGCCGCCTGCGCTGCTTGACCGTCGACGACGGCAGGAGCCTCGTGCTGGGCAAGGAACCGGTGTTCTACAAGGACCAGGCGGTGGGTTACGTCACCAGCGCAGCCTACGGCTACACCGTCCGCAAGCCGATCGCTTACGCCTACCTGCCGGCAGCCGTCTCGCTGGGAGACTCCGTAGAGATCGAGTACTTCGGCCGCCGCATCCAGGCAACGGTCACCGAGGATCCGCTGTACGACCCCACCATGAGCCGGCTCCGCGGCTGACCCCGCGCACTGCGGGTCCGTCAACGACCCGCAGCCAGGACATGCGGCCCGGGCCCTTCCCCTCTCCCGACAGACCAGGGTCCGGGCCGCTGTTTCCGGCCTTCACATCCAGTTCAGCCTTTTCTTACCCAGTTCAGCCTTTCTTACCCAGTTCAGCCAGGACGGCACATGATCAGCTCTGAAACCATCAATGACTACCTCTCCAGGCTGGCCTCCCGCCAGCCCACACCGGGCGGCGGTGCTGCCGCTGCGCTCCACGCGGCACAAGGAGCCGCGTTGGTTGCCATGGTGGCCCGGTACACCACAGGCGCGAAGTTTGAGCAGCATGCCGCGCTCGTAGCCCGGATCACCAGCGCCGCCGACCACCTTGTAGTGGAAGCCTTGCGCCTGGCCGACGCCGATGAGCACGCCTTCCAGACCGTCATTGACTCCTACAAACTCCCGTCGGACACGGACGAACTCAAGAGTGCCCGCAGCGCAGCCATCCAGGATGCCCTGGTCCAGGCAGCCCAAACTCCCGCGCAACTCATCCGGGTCGCCGGCGAGGTCGTCAGCCTCGCCACCGATCTCCTGGATGCGGCAAACCCCAACGTCATCAGCGATGTCGCCGCGGCTGCAGATGCCGCCCGCGCTGCCGCCACGACAGCGCGCGTGAACATCGACATCAATGTCGTGGCCATCAAGGACAGCGCCGCCCGCAGCCGCCTGGCGGGGCAGACGGACGGACTTGAGGACAAAGTGGTCCTCGCAGCCGATTCCCTGGTCAAGCGCGTCCGCGAAAGGATCCTCTCGTGAACACCCAAGTGCTTTCCGGCAAGCAACTGGCAACCCTCATTCAACAGCGCGCCGGGGAAGAAGTCCGCGCCCTGGAGAACAGCGGGCGCCATCCCGTCCTGGCCGTGGTGGTTGCCACCGATGACGAGTCGACGCTTTGGTACGTCCGCTCCATCGAACGTGCAGCCGAACGGCTGGGCATCGGTTGCAGGATCGTGGACCTGGGACCCGAGGCCACCGAGCAGGTACTGGCAAGCGTCCTCGGGGATCTCAGCACTGAACCTTCGGTCAACGGAATCATCCTGCAGACGCCGTTGCCGGTGGGCGTAAAGGCTGATTCGCTGGTGGGCCTCATCGCCCCGGAAAAGGACATCGACGGCGCCAATCCCCTCAGCCTCGGCCGCTTGGCTGTAGGCCAACCCGCCTTCGCCCCCGCAACAGCGCAAGCCGTGGTGGAACTGCTGGACCACTTCGACGTGCCCGTCGCGGGACGCAACGTGGCCGTCGTCGGACGTTCCGCAGTAGTGGGCAAGCCGCTGGCCTTGCTCCTCCTGGAGCGGGACGCGACTGTCACCATCTGCCATTCCAGGTCGGGGCCGCTGGAGCGCTATACCCGGCCGGCCAACGTCGTGGTTGTTGCCGCCGGAAGGACGGGCCTGCTTAAAGGCAGCCACATCTCACCGGAGACGGTAGTGGTCGACGTCGGAACCAACGTCCTGCCCGACGGCTCACTGGTGGGGGACGTTGACGAGGCGAGCGTCACCGGTATCGCGGCCGGGTTGACCCCGGTGCCCGGCGGCGTAGGCTCAGTCACCACAGCCCTGTTGCTCCTGCACACGGTTGAAGCCGCACGGCAGCAGGAGCCGGCCCAATTGGCCACCGCCACCTCCTCCGCCCGGATCTGAAGGGAAACCTCATGGCTACCAAAGCCCCCGACGGAAACATTGATGAGTCAAAGCTGACCGTCACCAAACCCAAAACCAAGGCGGTGGGCATCCCGGCCGTCGCCAACGCGTTGAAAATCTCGCTGGAACAGATGGGTCCGGTGCGCAGCGTCCAGACCCTGCTCGCCGTAAACCAGCTGGACGGTTTCGACTGCATGGGCTGTGCCTGGCCCGAACATGAAAAGCGGAACGCGGCGGAGTTCTGCGAGAACGGCGCCAAAGCCGTTGCTGAGGAAGCCACCCGCCGGCGCGTCACTCCCGAATTCTTCGCCAAGTACTCAGTGGAAGAACTGAAGACCCGCGACGACTACTGGCTGGGCCAACAGGGGCGCCTGACGCATCCCATGGTCCTTGAAGAAGGAGCCACCCACTACACCCCGATCGAGTGGGACGACGCTTACGAGCTGATGGCGCGGGAACTCAGGGAGCTGGAAAACCCGGACCAAGCGGTGTTCTACACCTCGGGCCGGACGTCCAACGAAGCAGCTTTCGTGTATCAGCTCCTGGTCCGCGGAATCGGCACGAACAACCTGCCCGACTGTTCCAACATGTGCCACGAATCCTCCGGTTCCGCCTTGGTGGAAACGATCGGTATCGGTAAAGGCTCCGTCAGCCTCACCGACCTGGAAACGGCGTCCCTGATCTTCGTCGCCGGGCAAAATCCCGGAACCAACCACCCTCGCATGCTCAGTGCGCTGGAGAAGGCCAAGAAGAACGGTGCGGTCATCGTGTCCGTCAATCCACTTCCCGAAGCCGGACTCCTGCACTTCGAAAACCCGCAGCATGTGGCAGGAATGATCCAAGGAACGCAGCTGACGGACGATTTCCTGCAGATCCGTGCCGGTGGCGACCAGGCTCTCTTCCAGGGCCTGGGTAAATACCTCCTGGAAGCCGAAGCCGAGGGCCGCAAGACCCCGGGCCTGGAAACCGTTCTTGACCACGCGTTCATCAATGACCACACCGTGGGCATCGACGACTATCTCCGTTTCCTGGAGAAGGTGGAATGGGATGACATCGTGGAGGCAACGGGGCTCACCCTGGAACAGATCCACGCCACCGGTGAACGGCTTCTGGCTTCCAGCGCCACCATTGTCTGCTGGGCCATGGGCCTGACGCAGCACAAGCACTCCGTGCCCACGCTCCGCGACGTGGTGAACGTCCTGCTGCTCCAAGGAAACATCGGCAAGCCCGGCGCCGGCGTCTGCCCTGTGCGTGGCCACTCGAATGTCCAGGGCGACCGCACCATGGGCATCTTTGAGAAGATGCCGGAAGCATTCCACGACCGGCTGGACCAGGAATTCGAATTCCGTTCGCCCCGGGACCACGGCTATGACACTGTTGCGGCCATCCGTGCCATGCGGGACGGGAAAGTCCGTTTCTTCATGGGAATGGGCGGCAATTTCGTGCGGGCCGCCCCCGACTCGGAGGTCACCGAGCACGCCTTGGCCAACACCCGGTTGACCGTCCAGATCTCCACCAAGCTGAACCACTCGCACCTGTCCACCGGCCAGCGGGCACTGATCCTGCCGACCCTCGGCCGCACCGAAAAGGACACCCAGCGAACCGGTGACCAGCGGGTCACCGTGGAAGATTCCATGAGTGCCGTCCACGCCTCACGTGGCCGCCTGAAGCCTGCAAGCGAGCACCTCCACTCCGAAGTCGCGATCGTCTGCAACCTCGCGGACAAGCTTTTCACCGACGGGTACCAACGATTGCCCAACACCCCCAGGGCTTCCTGGCTCGCCATGAGGGACGACTACACTCTGATCAGGAAACACATCGAGGCGGTCTTCGACGGATTCGAAGACTTCGAAGCCCGGATCCAGCATCCCGGCGGCTTCGTGCTGCCCCACCCGCCCCGCGACGCCAGGAAGTTCGACACGGCCTCCGGGAAAGCGCACTTCACGGGCAATGAACTGGAGTTCATCAAAGTCCCGCCGGGCAAGCTGGTCCTCCAAACCCTGCGCTCCCACGACCAGTACAACACCACCATTTACGGCAAGGACGACCGGTACCGCGGCATCCACGGCGGCCGTCGGGTGGTGCTGATCAATGCAGGGGACATCAGCGAGCTCGGCTTTGCCGATGGGGACATGGTCCACCTGGT
Source organism: Paenarthrobacter sp. TAF1 (assembly GCF_052113825.1). Taxonomy (NCBI): domain Bacteria; kingdom Bacillati; phylum Actinomycetota; class Actinomycetes; order Micrococcales; family Micrococcaceae; genus Paenarthrobacter; species Paenarthrobacter sp. TAF1. The sequence goes on along the minus strand of NZ_JBFRDO010000014.1, from coordinate 33,468 downwards.
CTCGGAGTTCCACGGGACAGAGCGACGGGCCGAAAACTTCCGCATCGTTTCCTATTCGACGCCGAAAGGCTGCGCCGCCGCGTACTACCCCGAAACCAACGTCCTGGTGCCGCTGGATTCCGTCGCCGACACCAGCGGCACCCCGACCTCGAAGTCCGTGATCATCCGGCTGGAAAAGGCCTAGCCGCACCACAACTGTCCATTTGTCCGTTTATCGATATGTCCAACTGTCCGTGAATGGTGCTTCGGTGGCCTGAAACCTGGGGAGGTATTCCTCATCGAAGCACCGCTTTCGGACCGTTGGACAGCTCAGTTCAACAACAGCAAGGAACAGGGAGTAACCATGTCAGGAAACAGAGCAGTCGCCTACAAGGAACCCGGTGTCGTCGAAATCATCGACACCGACTACCCAACGTTTGAACTCAAGGACGGACCGGGCGTCAACCCGGCCAACGTCGGCAGGAAGGTCCCGCACGGGGCCATCCTGCGGACAGTGACTACCAACATCTGCGGTTCGGACCAGCACATGGTCCGCGGACGCACCACCGCACCGCAGAACCTTGTCCTTGGCCACGAAATCACCGGTGAAGTGGTGGAGGTGGGACCCGACGTCGAATTCATCAAGGTAGGTGACATCGTCTCGGTACCGTTCAACATCTCCTGTGGCCGCTGCCGGAACTGCAAGGAACAGAAGACCGGCATCTGCCTCAACGTCAACCCCGACCGCCCCGGCAGCGCCTACGGCTACGTGGACATGGGAGGCTGGGTCGGCGGACAGGCGGAGTATGTCCTGGTCCCGTACGCGGACTGGAACCTCCTGCGCTTCCCGGACCGGGACCAGGCTCTGGAGAAGATCATGGACCTGACCATGCTCTCGGACATTTTCCCCACCGGCTTCCACGGCGCAGTCACAGCCGGTGTCGGCGTCGGTTCCACCGTGTACGTTGCCGGTGCCGGTCCCGTGGGCATCGCTGCCGCGGTCGGCGCCCAACTGCTGGGGGCCGCCGTCGTGATTGTGGGCGACATGAACGAGGACCGCCTGGCCCAGGCCCGATCCTTCGGCTGCGAAACCGTCAACGTCTCCCAAGGCGATCCCAAGGACCAGATCGAGCAGATCCTGGGCGTTCCGGAAGTGGACTGCGGCGTTGACGCTGTGGGCTTCGAAGCCCGGGGACACGGAAAGGACGCCTCGCACGAAGCCCCGGCCACCGTGCTGAACTCACTCATGGACATCACCGCGGCCGGCGGCGCCCTGGGCATCCCGGGCCTCTACGTGACCGGCGATCCGGGCGGAATCGACGACGCCGCCAAGCACGGTTCGCTCTCCCTGTCGTTGGGGACGGGCTGGGCCAAGTCCTTGTCCTTCACCACCGGTCAATGCCCCGTGATGAAGTACAACCGCCAGTTGATGATGGCCATCCTCCACGACAAGGTCCAGATCGCCAAGGCGGTCAACGCCCAGGCCATCCCGCTCGAAGACGCGCCCCGCGGCTACGCCGAATTCGACGCCGGAGCCGCAACCAAGTTCGTACTGAACCCCAACGGCTACGTGAAGGCCTGACAAAAGCTACCGGGGACTGCGCGGCAGTAATTACGGGAAGGCCGTGCAGTCCCCGGTGCCTTCCACACCGGAAGCACCACCCAGGAAACGGACATCCATGCTTGCACAAGAGGAGTTAACAGCCGGCCTCCAGCGGAACCATGCCATGACGTGGGCCGAAGCCCGGCAACTGGCGTACCACTGCGCAGCTCCCCTCCCCTCCGCACCAACAGGCCTCGACGCGGCGATCGGCTGCACTTTGGCCCGCGATGTTGTTGCCCGGCAGGACCTTCCCCATTACGCGTCATCAGCCATGGACGGCTGGGCCATCAGCGGTGAAGGACCCTGGGCACTCACCGGGCCCGGGCGGCGCCTTTCTGCCGGAGAAGCCGGTGTCATTGCCACCGGAGGCCTCATTCCTGCCGGAGCCACCACCGTGCTCCGCAAGGAAAGCGGACAGCTGTCCGACGACGGGCACCTCACCTTGGGGCCGGAGGTGAAACCGGGCGAAACACTTCCCGGCCGCCACATCCGCCCGGCCGGCGAAGAAGCCACCGCAGGCGACGTCCTCATACCCGCCGGCACCCTCCTCAATCCGGCACACCTTGCCCTGGCCGCGGTGGCCGGCCACGATCAGCTGCAGGTACAGCGCAAGCCGAGGGTCGCCGTCGTCATGACCGGTTCTGAAGTGGTCACCTCAGGTGACCCCGCGCCCGGACAGGTGCGCGATGCTTTTGGTCCGCAGCTCAATGCCGTCATCCCGCAATTGGGCGGAGTGCCGGATGGGCAGCTACGGATCGGCGACTCGTACGGAGAGTGGCTGGCGGCACTGGACGGCGCCGGTGACGGGCGGCGTCCCGAGGTGACGATCACCACCGGAGGCACCGGAAAATCCGGTACAGACCACTTCCGTGCCGCCGTTGCGGCGCTCGGCGGGCGGCTCCTGCTGGACGGGGTAGCCATGCGCCCCGGACATCCCGCCGTCATGGCCGAACTGCCGGACGGTCACTTCATCATCGGGCTGCCGGGCAATCCGCTGGCAGCCATGCTGGCCCTCATGACCCTGGGCGAACCCCTGCTCGCCGCCCTGGGAAACCGCCCCTTCCAGGAGGCCACTCCGCTGCTTTCCGGCGCCGACATCGAACCCGTCCAGGGAAAGACGCGCCTCATACCCTGCCGGCTCATCCACGGGCTGGTGTTCCCGGCCGCCCACGCTGGTCCCGGGATGATGCGCGGGCTCGCGTGGGCCGACGCGTATATGGCGGTGCCTCCGGAAGGAGCAGTGGCCGGCGAGCCGGTTCCCGTGCTGCCCCTGCCGTGGACAGCGCCCATCGGTAACCCGGGCCAGAACCAGCCAGGAAGGCCCACCGTATGGCCCGCATGACGCAGCGCAGGAAAATCCACCGCTTCCAACTCGATGGGACGGGCGGCGAGCACCCTGTTCGTCACAAAGAGGACGTCCTGGCTGCCGAGGAGCCACTGGAAATCAGGATCGGTGGGACCTCCTTCGCAGTGACAATGCGGACACCCGGGGACGACTTCGATCTTGTGGCCGGGTTCCTGGTGTCCGAGGGCATCATCCGGAACCCATCGGAACTGCTCTCCCTGCGGTTCTGTGCCGGCGAAAAGGACGGGACACAGACCTTCAATGTCGTCGACGCCCAGCTGCGCCCGGACGTGCCCCTGCCGGACACCAAACGCCACGTCTACACGTCCAGCTCGTGCGGCATCTGCGGAACCGACTCGATCGACGCCGTGCGCAAGACCATCCACTACGACGCGTCCCTGGATGGGCTGCGGGTTCCCGTCGATCTCCTGGCCGGGCTGCCGGACCGCCTCCGTGAGGCCCAGGCCGTTTTCGACAGGACCGGCGGTGTCCACGCTGCGGGACTCTTCAGGGTGGATGGTTCCGAGCCGGAGCTCCTGTGCCTTCGCGAGGACGTGGGGCGCCACAACGCCGTCGACAAGGTGGTGGGGTGGGCACTCCGCCAGGACCTGTTGCCGCTGACGGGCCTGGTCCTGCAGGTCTCTGGCAGGGCATCGTTCGAACTCGTCCAGAAGGCCGCGCTGGCCGGAATACCGGTCTTGTCAGCGGTCAGCGCACCCTCGAGCCTGGCGGCCGATCTTGCAGTGGGGACCGGCCTGACCCTGGTGGGCTTCAGCCGTGGCCACAGCCTGAACGTCTATGCAGGAAGGGAACGACTCATCGATTCACGGGCCAACGTCCCGGAGGTGGCCGTCAGCGCATAAGTTACGAGTGCCCCATGATGTGAAAGAGTCCGTGTAAAACTCCGTCTAGGATGAGGAAAGACGAGGGTGCAGGCCGTGCAGGGCTACCAGGCCCAGGGCCGCCTGCCTGGACAACGACACGAGGCAGCATGGCCGCACGCAACAACCCGGACTTCGACAAGGACGCGGACGCCCAGGGCGGAGGCGTCCAGTCAGTGGACCGCGCCCTCCAGATCCTGGAAATCCTGGCCCGGGAAGGCGACGCCGGAGTGAGCGAAATCGCCGAGGAGATGGGCGTCCACAAATCCACCGTGTCCCGGCTTGTGGGCTCCCTGGTTGGCCGCGACCTCGTCCGGCAAAACAGCGAACGTGGCAAGTACCAGCTGGGCTTCGGCATCCTCCGCCTGGCGTCATCCATTCCCGGCAGGCTGAGTGTTGTCCACGAGGCACGGGAAGTGCTGGAGGCCCTGGCTCACGAGTACAAGGAGACGGTCAATCTGGCTGTCCTGAGGTCCAACTATGCGGTCAACGTGGACCAGGCGATGGGACCGTCGACGTTGGCCACCTATGACTGGGTGGGGAGCCTGACGCCGTTGCATGCCACGTCGAGCGGCAAGGTTCTCCTGGCAGCACTGACGGCAGACGAAAGAACCCAGGTTTTCAAGGTGGTTGGGCTGCCTGCACGAACGCCCCGCACGGTGACGAACCGCGGAGAGCTGGAGAAGCAACTGCTGGACGTGGCCCGCAACGGATACGCCACGGTCCACGAAGAGTTTGAGATCGGCCTCACCGCCGTCGCTGTGCCCATTTTCAACCACACCGGCAGTGTCATTGCCGCCGTGAGCATCTCCGGTCCGGCGTTCCGTTTTTCGCCAGAAGAGCAGCCGGGCCTCATCGATGGACTGCGCGAGGCCGGGCTGAGTATCAGCGCCAGGATGGGCTACAGGCCCCGTTAGCCCGGACCCGTAACCAGCTCTTCCCCCGCGGCGCTCTTGGCGCAACGGTCATCATGATAGGCAACACCCCACGTCAAGGCCAATTGATATATCAAGTGGCCGTCAAAGACGGGAAAAGCCTTGACTTTGATGTGTGACGGGGCGCACTCTGTTGCTTAGCGCGAATGTTGTTGATTCATGCGGAACGTTCTTAACCTTCTCCGAACGCACAGCCCAAGGCCGTGCATCAACGCAAAACCCATGACTCGCCGAGCAAAGGACCCGCTCATGGCTACAAACAGTGACATAAAACCGTTAACACCTGAGGAGTTGCCTGCCGACGATCGTCCGGCAGGCAGTCCAGCAACCCGACCCGCCCACGTGGAGCTCCCTGAAGAAGTCATCAGCAGCTCCCCCGATGCAACAAATCCGGCAGCCCTCAACGACGAGGATGGAGGCGCAGAGACTCTCCCCGATTCTGAAGAATACGATCAGATCCTGGTGGAACTGCGCAACGCCAAGACCGAGCAGGCCGTCTCCGCCCGCCGGAACCAGAAACTTACCCTCGACAAAGTCACCTTCGGGATCACGGGCGCCATCGCCGTCGCCTTCGTGGTCTGGGGCTTTGTCGGACGCGACAGCCTTTCGGAAACATCCAAAGGGGCCCTGAACTGGGTCATGGAATACACAGGCTGGCTCTTCATGGTCCTCGCCTCCTTGTTCGTCGTCTTTGTCCTGTGGCTGGCCCTGGGCAAATTCGGCAACATCCCGCTGGGCAAGGACGGCGAGAAGCCCGAATTCCGCACCGTCTCCTGGGTGGCCATGATGTTCGCCGCGGGCATGGGCATCGGCCTCATGTTCTACGGCGTGGCTGAGCCTCTCTACCACTACATCTCGCCCCCGCCAGGAACCGTGGACGGCCGCACGCCCGCCGCCATCCAGACCGCCATGGCCACCTCGATCTTCCACTGGACTCTCCACCCGTGGGCCATGTACGCAGTGGTTGGCATCGCAATGGCCTACGGGACCTACCGCCTCGGCCGCAAACAGCTGGTCTCCGCAGCGTTCACTTCGCTGTTCGGCATCCGGATGGTCGAAGGGCCGATCGGAAAGTTCATCAACATCCTTGCCATCTTTGCCACCCTCTTCGGAACCGCTGCTTCCCTGGGCCTCGGCGCCCTGCAAATCGGCAGCGGCATGACGTCCAACGGCTGGGTGGGTGAGATCGGCACTCCCGTGCTGGTGGTCATCGTGGCCGTCCTGACGTTCTGCTTCGTAGCATCAGCGGTTTCCGGCATCAGCCGCGGAATCCAGTGGCTGTCCAACATCAACATGGTCCTGGCCGTGGTGCTTGCACTCATCGTCTTCGTTGCCGGCCCCACCCTGTTCATCCTCAACCTGATCCCCTCGGCCATCGGCGACTACGCCCGCGACCTCGCGGAGATGTCGTCCAGGACAGAAGCCGTGGGCGATGACGCGTTGCGCAGCTGGATGACCAGCTGGACCATCTTCTACTGGGCCTGGTGGATCTCCTGGACGCCCTTCGTTGGCCTCTTTATCGCGCGCATCAGCCGCGGCCGCACCATCCGCCAATTCGTTACCGGCGTGCTTCTGGTCCCCAGCGTTGTCAGCGTGATCTGGTTCGGCATCTTCGGCGGAGCCRCATTCCACGTCCAGCAGGAAGCGGACAAGGCCGGTACGCCCGGCCTGGTGACCACGACCAACGGGGTCCCTTCAGTCAACTTCGACGGCGCACTCTTCGACCTCGTCAAGAACCTTGGAATGCCCGGCTGGGCCACGGCCGCTGTCATTGTCCTGGCCATGGTGCTCGTGGCGATCTTCTTCATCACCGGTGCCGACGCGGCCTCCATCGTCATGGGCTCACTCAGCTCCAACGGTGCTGAGCACCCCCGCCGTGCCGTGGTCATCTTCTGGGGAAGCCTCACCGGTGCTGTTGCAGCGGTCATGCTGCTGGCTGGTGGTGATGAACCATCCGAAGCCCTGGCCGGATTGCAAAGAGTCACCATCGTGGCGGCGCTGCCGTTCGTGATCGTCATGCTGCTGCTCTGTTTCGCCCTGACCAAGGACCTGCGGCGCGATCCCCTGTCTCTGCATAAGCGACTTGCCACCTCGGTGGTTGAACGAGCCATCCGGACCGGTGTCGAGCAACACGGCGGCGTCCAGTTCGACCTCGTCACCAAGCATGAGTGCGCCGGGAAATGTAACGAGTCCGATTGCCCCGGAGGAACGGCCACAGGGACCATACCGCTCGTCGGCAAACCCCAGCTGAACTCCGAAGACAAGTGACCGGCTCCGCCCCAAGCACTTCACCTGCACAGCTCTTTACCTGCACAGTTCATCCCACATAGTTAGGGCCCGCATGTCTTACATCTCAACCACCGACGGAACCCTCCGGCTCAGCCACCAGGCAAACGACGTGACCCTCACCCTGGACGCCTCCAAGCCCATGACGCTGCGCATCGAGGTTGACCGTTGTCCCTGCGGCTCGGAACACAGCCGCCCCGGTTCCTACGTCGACAGCGACTTGAACAACTAGCACCGCAACTTAACAGCAAAGCAGGCGCCGGATTCTTCCGGCGCCTGCTTTTGTTTGTACTGCTGTGGAGCTGTTTGTACCGCTGTGGGGCCTGGGCCTACTTGGGCATCAGCACCGAGTCAACCAGGTACACCGTCGCGTTGGCGGTCTGGACGCCACCGCAGATGACGTTGGCGCCATTCACGGTGAGGGCGTCCTTGGTGCCTGCAACAGTCACTTCGCCACCCTCTACAGTCTTGTGGGTGCCTACGATCTTGTCCGGGGACAGCTGGCCGGGGACTACGTGGTAGGTGAGGATCTTGCTCAGCAGGGCGTCATCGGTCTTGAGCGTTTCGATGGTGGCCGGGTCGATCTTGGCGAAAGCGTCATCAACCGGTGCGAAGACCGTGAATTCGCTGCCGTTCAGGGTGGAGACCAGGTCAACCTTGGGGTTGAGCTTGCCCGAGACGGCGGCGGTGAGGGTCTTGAGCAGCGGGTTGTTGGAAGCAGCGGTTGCTACCGGGTCCTTGGCCATTCCTGAGACCGAACCGGCACCGTCCGGAACCTGTGCGGCGTAGCCGGCGCAGCCGGGGCCTACAAGGTTGGCGGCGGGATCCATGGCGGCGCTGCTCATGGGGGACGACGACGGCGACGGTGCCATCGACGACGGAGCCGCGGAGGAACTCATCGGGGCGGGTGACGAAGAAGAGGGCGAGCTGGAGGTGCTGGATCCACCACAGGCAGTGAGCCCGAGAAGGGTGGCTGCAGTGAGGCCAACGAAGGCGAGGGCGGGGCGCTTTGTGGACAACATGTCATTCTCCTTGTTTTTGGAACCAGGGCGTTGGGTCCATTGGGTGGTGGGACACGGGCTGCAGGTACCGCTTTTGCTGTACCTCCGGTTTGTGTCTCACCAACTATTCGGAGGATGGGGCAGGGTGGATGGGTGCGGATTGAAAAAGTTTTTCGAACCCTTTGAAACGGGGTTCACTTATGGCCCGCGGTGAGGCCATGCCGGGCCATAAGTGAACCCCGTTTTTACAAGTACGGCCGCGTGATGAGTTCGAGCGCGTGGCCCGAAGGGTCTTTGAAGTAGACGCCCCGGCCGCCGTGCTCGGTGTTCGTCTCACCCGGGCGGGTCATCTGCGGATCGGCCCAATGTTCGACGCCGGCACTCAGCAACCGCTGATAGGCGCGGTCGAAGTGTGCGTCGTCCACGAGGAACGCATAGTGCTGCATCTGGATCTCCACCGGCGGCTCAGCGAACTGGAGCATCACTCCTCCAGCCAAAGTGAGGTTGCTGAATGGCCCCCAGCCGGGAGCTTCGTCGGCTTCGAGGATGGACCGGTAGAACCTGGCAGAAATTTCGCGGTCAAGGGACGCGATGATGGTGTGGTTGAAAAGCGCTGGCATTCATGACTCCTTTTATGTGGGTTCGTTTCGATGGGTTGCTGGGTCATCGATCCACAAGGCGGAGCACGCTGGCGCGTCAGAGGTCGGCCGGGTAGCCGATCCGTGCAGGGCAGAAGCCCGATCCGGTCATCACGACCGCAAGCCTACCTGAGCCTCGCGGCAGCCCTGGCATATTTCCCGCCGTCGCCCCAAAACCCGTCCACCCGCCGTCGTCCGTTGCCCACCACCGGCCCGGGTGACAGGATGGGCGGCATGGCTATCGAGGTGAGACCGGCGACGGTGTTCGATGACGTGAAGACCATGGTCGGTCCCAAGCGCCCCGATTCCAACGTGTGCTGGTGCCTGAGTTACAGGATCCCGTCCAGGCTGAACCAAAGCCTCCAAAGACAGGAGCGCGGAAAGTACGTCGAGAAGCTGGTCGCCGAAGACCCGCCTCCCGGGGTGTTGGCGTACGACGGCGACGAAGTAGTTGGGTGGGCAGCGGTGCACCCGCGCGCGGACACCAGTTTCGCGACGAACCGAAAGATCCCGCAGGTGGACGATGCCAAGGTGTGGTCCGTGTGGTGCATCCGTGTGCGGCCCGGGCATCGCGGCAAGGGCATCTCCCACGAGTTGCTGCGCGGAGCCATCGAATTCGCCAAGAGCCATGGCGCCCCGTTCATTGAGGGCTATCCCGTGGACAACCAGGGCGGCAAAGTGGACCTGACCATGGCTTATGTGGGTACGCGAAAGCTCTTCGAGAAGGCCGGCTTCAAGAAGGTGGCCGAGACGACGTCCGTGCTCAACGGTTTCCCCCGGGTGCTCATGCGCCTGGACCTGCGCTGAAAACCATCCAACTAGGCGCCCTGTAACCGCGCCGTCATCCGGTGCGCTTCCTCGAGCAGCAGCTTGCCCAGGAACTCCTGCCGGTCAGGGCGGAACCGTGGCTCGATCCCCGTCAGGGACAAAGCCCACGCCGGCCGGCCCTGCGGGTCAAACACCGCAGCCCCCATGCCCCAGCTGCCTTCAAGAATCAGTCCGGGATTCACGGAGTAGCCGGTCAAACGGGTCTGCTCCAGGTTGTCCCGCACCATGTCCGCGGGGTGTCCGGAAGCGAAGTCGCCCGCATGTGCCGGCCAATCCGCCAGGAGGGACTCTTGCTCCTCAAGAGGCAGGAAAGCCATGATCGCCGTTCCTGCCGAAGCGATGCCCAGCGGAAAGCGGACGCCCTCGTGCAGCACGAACGACCTCACAGGGAACGAACCTTCTTCACGCAGCACGCACACTGTTTCATTGCCCCGGCGGATGGAGAAGAACGCGCTCTCCCCGGTTTCGGCTGCCAAGCGGCGCAATGACGGGCGGGCAATGTCTTCCATGGGAAAACGGGCCGCCGCCACCGACCCCAACAGGAAGACTTCCGGCCCCAACACCCACTTACCGGAGCTTGAATCGTGTTCCAGCAGGCCCTCCGCAGCCAGCGAGGTCAGTAGCCGGTGCACAGTTGGCCGGGTCAGCCCGGATTCACGAACCAAACCCGCCAACGAGGTGCCCTCGGGCTTCCGTCCCACCAGCCGAAGCAGCAGCGCTACGCGCCCCACCACTTGCGCTCCCTGTACCGCCATAGTGGCCTCCCGAAGATTTCATCCACAATATGGACACCATCCACCATAGCGTCCATAGGGTGAGTAGCCAATGGGAGGGAGCGTTGACCCGCCCCCCCAAGAAACCTAGGCTCCAAGGAAAGACCACAATGTCCACAAAGTGGATGCCACTCAACAACACTCAATATCACTCAACGAGGAGTCCACCATGTCCAAGATCCACGCGAGCGCAGCCCAAGCGCTCCATGACCTGATGGCAGACGGCTTGACCATCGCCGTCGGAGGTTTTGGCCTCAGCGGCATCCCCGCCGACCTGATCGACGCCGTTCGCGCGTCGGGCGCCAAGGATCTGACCATTGTTTCCAACAACATGGGCGTGGACGGCAAGGGACTGGGCGTGCTGATCGAGGCGGGCCAGGTCCGGAAGGTCATCGCATCCTACGTGGGCGAGAACAAGCTCTTCGCCGAGCAGTATTTGGCCGGCCAGCTGGAGGTCGAGTTCACCCCGCAAGGCACCCTGGCCGAACGCCTTCGTGCCGGCGGCGCCGGCATTCCCGCTTTCTACACGCGGACGGGCGTGGGCACCCTGGTTGCCGAAGGCAAGCCGCTGGAAGAGTTCGACGGCGTCACGTACGTCCGCGAGCGCGCCATCACCGCCGACGTCGCACTGGTCCACGCCCACACCGCTGACACGGACGGCAACCTGATTTACCGCTACACCGCACGGAACTTCAACCCGGTGGTGGCCACGGCAGGCACCGTAACTATTGCCGAGGCCGAGGTCATCGTGGAACCGGGCGAGCTGGACCCCAACCACATTGTCACCCCGGGCGTCTACGTCCAACGGCTTGTCCAGGCAAGCAACAGGGTCAAGGACATCGAACAGCGCACAGTCCGCCAGCGTGCTGAAGCGCACCACACCGAACCCCTCACGGTCTGAAGCAGAAGGAGCAAACCATGGCTTGGACACGAGACCAGATGGCCGCGATTGCGGCAGAAGAACTGAACGACGGCGACTACGTCAACCTCGGCATCGGCATTCCCACGCTGGTGGCCAACAACCTGCCCGATGGCGTGCGGGTAGTCCTCCAGAGCGAGAACGGGCTGCTCGGCATGGGTCCGTTCCCTTATGAGGGCGAGGAAGACGCCGACCTTATCAACGCAGGCAAGCAAACAGTCACCATCACCCCCGGCGGGAGCATCTTCGACTCTGCAACGTCATTCGGCATGATCCGTGGCGGGCACGTGAAGGTAGCCATCCTTGGCGCCATGCAGGTGTCCGGCAGCGGCGACCTCGCCAACTGGACCATCCCCGGCAAGATGGTGAAGGGCATGGGCGGTGCCATGGACCTGGTGGCCGGGACCCCACGCGTCGTGGTCCTGACCGAGCACAACGCCAAGGACGGTTCGGCCAAGATCGTCACCGAATGCACCCTCCCCCTCACGGGACTGCGCTGCGTGGACCGGATCATCACGGACCTCGCCGTTTTCGACATCGAAGAGACGCACGACGGCGGCACCCGCCTGCTGCTGACCCGACTCGCCCCGGGCGCCACCGTGGAAGAGCTCCGCGAAAAGACCGGGGCCGGGTTCGCGGTAGCGCTCGCCTCTGTTGAACACACCCTCGAAGGAGCCAACGCATGAGCCTCAAAGACCAGTTCGGCAAAGACATCCTGCTCACGGGATGGGGCCACAGCAAGTTCGGGAAGCTGACCGATGAGACTCTGGAATCCCTGATCGTCCAGGTGGCCGGGGAGGCCATCAGCAACTCCGGGCTGGACCCCAAGGACATCGACGAGATCTACCTCGGCCAGTTCAACTCCGGCATGCAGCCGCTGGGTTTCACGTCATCCCTGGCGCTCCAGCTCTCCGCGGACCTGGCCAACGTCCCCGCGACCCGGACGGAGAACGCCTGCGCTTCCGGTTCCGCCGCCTTCCAGCAAGGCGTCAAAGCCGTGCTGGCCGGAACTGCCCGGAACGTGCTGGTGATCGGTGCGGAGAAAATGACCGACGCCGGAGCCGACGTCGTGGGAGCAGCGCTGCTCGGCGCTTCCTACGAAATGGCTGGTAAAGCCTCCAGCACCGGATTCACGGGCCTCTTCGCGGAGGTCGCCAAGCATTATGACAAGCGCTACGGCGCGGGCATCACCGGTCCCGGTGTCCAAGGCCTCGGCGATGTCCTGGGTTCCATCGCCGCCAAGAACCACCGCAACGGCATGGACAACCCTTACGCCCAGATGCACCGCGACTTCGGCGAGGAATTCTGCCGGACCATTTCGGACAAGAACCCCATGGTGGCCGAACCCTTGCGCCGCACCGACTGTTCGCCGGTCTCGGACGGAGCTGCCGCCGTCGTGCTTTCAACGTCGTCGACCGGGGGCGTAACTGTTCCCGTGCGCCTGGCCGGTTTCGGCCACGCCAACGATTTCTTCCCCGCAGAACGCCGCGATCCCACCGAATTCGCTGCCACCCGGGCGTCGTGGGAGCGCGCCTTCGCCATGGCCGGGGTCGGCATTGAGGGGCTGGACTTCGCCGAGGTTCACGACTGCTTCACCATCGCCGAGCTCATCATGTACGAGGCCATGGGCCTGGCTCCCCGCGGTGAAGGATCCCGGGCCGTCACGGAGGGTTGGGTCTACAAGGACGGCAAGCTCCCCATCAACGTCTCCGGCGGCCTGAAAGCGAAGGGCCATCCGGTTGGCGCCACCGGTGTGTCGCAGCATGTCATCGCCGCTATGCAGCTCAGCGGAACCGCCGGCGACATGCAGTTGCCCAACGCCCGTCGCGGAGCCGTCCAGAACATGGGCGGCGTGGGCATCGCCAACTATGTGAGCGTGCTGGAAGCCGTCTAGCCCATCTACGTCAGCGGGACCTGATCATTGCCGCGATCTCCGTAAACCCGAGCCGCTCTGCATTTTGCAGGGCGGTTCGGCCTTGTGGATCGCGGATGTCCGGGTTGGCTCCGGCCGCGAGGAGTTGCCGGACCACGTCCTGCTGCTTGGGGCCGCCGTTGTTGAGCAGGATGGCTTCCTGGATAGCGGTCCAGCCCAGGTTGTTGACGTGGTCCACGGGCACACCGGCGGCGATGAGGATCCTCACTGTCTCCGTGTGTCCGTGTTCGCTCGCGGGGATCAGGGCGGTGCCGCCGTAGCGGTTGGTGCTGCGCACGTCCGCCCCTGCAGCCAAGGTCAGCTCCAGGACTTCGTTGAAGCCCTCCGCGCCGGCATACAGGAACGCGGAGTCTTGGATGTCGTCCTTGGCGTTCACGTTTCCGCCGGCCGCGATCAGCTCCCTCACCTTCGCAACGTCGTTGGCCTTCGCGGCGAGGATCAGGAGTCGGTCGGTTTCCATTTGGGCCTCCGGTGTCAGTGTGGGCGGCACGGCAGCCGACGACGCCGGGCCGGGAACGGCGCCTGATGGTTCGGCTGAGGTGGGGGTTGCCTGGGTCGGCGCTTGGTCGGAAGGTGAGGCGCCGGAAGGTGAGGCGCCGGAAGGTGAGGCGGCCGCCGTCGAGCTCTGTGTGGTTGACGGCCCGGGCGACGACGGCGCGCACCCGGCCACGAGCCCGACCAGCACCAACCCCGCCCCCACCACCCGAGTTTTTGTCCAGATATCGCCCTTAAGACGCTCCCATAAGGGCATCACGTGTACAAAAAAGCGGGCGCGGGTGGTCATGGGTCGAGGCTACTTCGCCGCTGCGGCCAGGGCTTCTGCACCGGCGGTGGCGCAGGCCTCGTCGAGGGCACCGTCGGGAGCGCCGCCAACACCGATGCCGGCAACAGAAACGCCGTTGACCTTCAGCGGAACTCCACCGGCCAGGAACAGTGTGCCGGGGAGGTCGGCGATCGAGGGACCGTTGCCGTTGATGCGCTTGGCCAGCTCGCTCGTGGGAGCACCGAACGCGGCAGCCGTGTAGGCCTTCTGCTTGGCAGCTTCGATGGTGTGCTCGGCGGCGTTGTCACCGCGGAGGACCGCCTGGACGGTGCCGAAGCGGTCCACCAAGGCGACGGTAACGAATGGCAGCTTGTCCGCCTGGCACTTGGCCAGTGCGGCATTCACGGCTTTGCTGGAAGCGCCCACGGTGATGCGGTTCTGCGCCACGACGTTCTCGGGGGCAGGCTGCACATCCGCGGCAACCTTTGCAGGCGCGGCCTCAGGTGCCGCGACAGGTGCCACGGCGTTGGCCACAGCCGTGATTCCGCCGGTGAGCAACAGCGCTCCGGCAGCAGCGGCGGCAATCATCTTGTTGGACTTCTTCACGGGGGTTCTCCTTCGGGACTGCATGGACATTCCGGGTACACATCCATGCTTCCCGGACGGCCCCGTTGCCACATCGGCCCGAAGCAGGCCCCGGGCTCATCCTTTCCGCACGCTGTATCAGCCAAAAGGTGGAGAGACCAATAACCGCCCGGGACCTAGCATGGAAAGATCGCCCACCACAGCAAGAAGCCGCCACAGCCAGGAACGGAACCGGGAACAATCCATGCCAACTGCTCCTCCACAGCCAGGGCCCAGCAGCCGCTTCGACGGCCGCATCGATGCCGTGGTGCACGTGGGCTTCGCCGTGCTGATGGTGGCCTCCGGGGTCCGGTACGTCATGCGGCACTCCCCCGCGGACAACCTGTGGACGGTGGCTTTGGCGGCGGCAGTGTGCGGGCTCTACACCGTCACCGCCCTCCTGGCACATCGACGCCCGGCCCGGGGCAGCCACTGGATCCCGTGGATGATCGCCCTTGTGGCAGCATGGGCCGCCCTGGTGATCGTGGCTCCGAGCTTTGCGTGGTGCTCGTTCGCCATCTTCTTCCTGGCTCGCAGGGCTTTTCGCGGCTGGGCCGGATACGCAGCCAGCAGCGTGACCGCAGCGGCCACCGCCGTCGGGCTCTTCCGGATGAGCGGCTGGACGGACGTTGCCATGCTGCTTGGCCCGCTCGCCGCAGGGGCCCTCCTGACCTTGATCTACGACAAGATCGAACGCGACCAGGAGCAGTTGGCCGCCACCGAACGGCAGGCCGGGATCGCCACCGAACGCGAGCGCGTCTCCCGGGAAATCCACGACACCGTGACCCAGGGCCTGGCAAGCAGCCTGCTTCTGCTGGAGGCGGCGCAGCGCTCCTGGCCGGATGGTTCGGCCCAGCGGGACGTTGCCAAGGCGTCCGGCCTGTTGAGGCGGAACCTCGCCGACACCCGCAGCCTGGTGCACGAACTTTCCGCGCCGGGCCTCGAATCAGGCCCGCTTCCGGAAGCCCTGCAACACGCCGCGAGCCAATATGTGGATACCATCCAGGTCCACGTCACCGGCGATGAACGGCCGCTCCCCGCAGAGGTCCGCCATGCCCTGATCCGGGTGACCCAAAGCGCAGCGGCCAACATCAAGCTCCACGCGCACGCGGACCACTCCAGCGTGACGCTCGGGTACCTCCCGGAGTCGGTCACCTTGGACGTGTACGACGACGGACGCGGCTTTGATCCCGCAGCGGTACCTGCGCCGTCGGAAACCGGAGGGTACGGCCTGCGGGCCATGCGGCAACGGGTTGAGCAGCTGGGTGGAGAATTGTCAGTGGAGAGCTCGCCGGGTGAAGGCACCATCATCGCGGCGCAGCTGCCGCTCAGCCAGCCTGCCCGGTCGTCCAAGGAGGGCCTGTGACCGCCATTTCCGTTCTGCTCGTTGACGACCACACCGTGGTCCGGAGCGGACTCAAGGCGCTGTTGGGCACCCAGGCGGATATCGCCGTCGTCGGTGAAGCCTCCTCCGGCGAAGACGCTCTGGAAGCGGCCCGGGTGCACTCGCCGGCGGTTGTGCTGATGGATCTGGCCATGGGAGCCGGGATGGACGGCATCGAAGCCATCAAGCAGCTCCGGCAACGCAACCCGCAGCAAGCGGTGATCGTGTTCACCACCTACGACTCCGACGCCGACATCGTCCGCGCCGTGGACGCCGGAGCCATGGGGTACCTGCTCAAGGATGCCGCGCCGGAGGAAATCTTCGCAGCCGTCCGTGGTGCTGTGCAGGGCAAGAGCGTGATGAGTGCACCGGTCGCCTCACGGCTGTTCCAGCAAATGCGGAATCCGGATGACATCCTTACTCCGAGGGAAGCTGAGCTGCTCAGCCTGCTGACCGAGGGACTCAGCAACCGGGACCTCGGAAAACGCCTCTTCATCTCCGAGGCCACGGTCAAAACACACCTGGCACACATCTACGCCAAACTAGGTGTCGAGACGCGTGCAGCAGCCATCGCAACAGCCATCCGGCGCGAGGGGATGCGGTAAAGGCACACGGTTGGTTACGCTGACCATATGTCGGACACAACGGGTCGCAGAATGTTCACAACTCCAGGGACAGCTTTGTTGGTCCGGGGAGCCCTCGCCATCGTTTTCGGACTGCTGGTCCTGGTCTTGCCCAGCGCCACGGCGTTTGCAGTGGTGGTGGTGTTCGGCTTCTTCGCCATCATCGACGGCATCACCAGCGTGGCCCACTACTTCTACGACCCCGCCGGCCGCTCACGCTGGAGCGTTGTGGGTGGATTCATCTCCATCGCCGCCGGCATCCTGGCCATCGCCTGGCCCGGCATTACCGCTGCCGTCATTGGCGTGATCATCGGCTTGTGGGCCCTGGTACTGGGGATCTCGCAGATCATCCTGGCCCTTGCCGCCCGCAGTTTCATCCGCAGCTGGGGACTATGGCTGCTCACCGGCCTCATCACCACGGTGTTCGGAATTGTGGTCCTGGTCAATCCGGGCATCGGGCTCCTCGGCCTGATGGGAATGCTCGCAGCTTTCGCCATTGTGACCGGCCTGCTCCTGATCGCTTCGGGCATCGGTCTCCGCAAGCTGGCCAACACCCAGCCGCTGTATGGCCACTAGCTTCGGCGCGGTAAAAAGCCGTAGGGGGATGCGCTCAGCCCCAAGTTCGGTAAGTTAGTGGCTGTGAAGATAGCTACCTGGAATGTGAACTCCCTCCGTGCCCGAGCCGACCGTGTTGAAGCGTGGCTTGAGCGCAGCGACTGCGATGTCCTGGCCATCCAGGAGACCAAGTGCAAGGACGAGAACTTCCCTTGGGAACTCTTTGAACGCATGGGATACGAGGTAGCGCACTTCGGCGTGAACCAGTGGAACGGCGTGGCCATTGCCTCCCGTGTGGGCCTGGAAGACGTTGAGCGCACCTTCGTGGACCAGCCTGCCTTCGGCAAAGCCGGCAAGGACCCCGCCCAGGAAGCCCGCGCGATCGCTGCCACCTGCGGCGGAATCCGCGTCTGGAGCCTCTACGTTCCGAACGGCCGCTCCCTGGACGACGAACACATGCCCTACAAGATCAAGTGGCTCGAAGTCCTGCGGGACCAGGCCGCCGAATGGGTCAAGGCCGACCCCAACGCGCAGATCGCCCTCATGGGTGACTGGAACATCGCCCCGTTCGACGACGACGTCTGGGACATCCAGCTTTTCCGCGACAACAACTACACGCACGTCAGCGAACCCGAGCGCGCAGCGTTCCACGCGTTCGAAACCGCCGGATTTACCGACGTCGCACGTCCCTATACGCCGGGGCCGGGGGTCTACACGTACTGGGACTACACGCAGCTGCGGTTCCCCAAGAAGGAGGGCATGCGGATCGACTTCTGCCTGGCCTCCCCGGCACTGGCTTCCCGCGTCACGGGTGCGTCCATTGACCGCGAGGAACGCAAGGGGAAGGGCGCCTCGGATCACGCTCCCGTGATCGTGGAGCTCGCCGACTGAGCACTGCACCTGATGACTCATTGACGAAAGGGGTGGCTGGACATGGCGGGTAGTCTGTACCGGGGCCAGGCGGGACTGCCGTTCTCTTCGTCGCTGCGCATTTACGAGCCGCTTGAGGCGTTCCCTCCCGAGCAGCAGCGCCAGCTTGTGGCGGAGGGCAGCAAGGCAGGTTCCCGGGCCGCCGTCGAAAATGCGGAGCTCCAGGCCTCGCTGGGACGCATCACCCGCTCCGGCGGCGATCCGTTCCCCACCGGCCGCACCGATCTGGTCCGCATGACGCGGGTCCCCATGGGACGGCACGCCGCTCCCGGCAATGATGAGGACGACGCCGGACGGCTGCTTTACTGCCCCAGCCAACTGGTGATTCGGGCCGGCTTGGCGGCCAACGCGCTCATGGACGGAGTCCACAGTCCGCTGGCCGACCTGCTCATTCCGGTTTCGCAAAGGGACAAACACCAGATGCGGATCGACCGGATCAACGCCCGCGAAGACGCCAAACGCGTCCACACCCGGGCCTCAACCTGGGGTATCCCGTTCAGCTGGTTCTCGCTGTTTGCCGAATCGGACCGCAAAGACGTCGTCGAATCCGACGGCCGCATCCTGACGGTGCGGGTATGGACCCCACTGACTGAAGCCTTGGAAAGGGCCCGGTTTTCCGTGGCCCATCTGGCGCTGGCCGCTCCGGACCTGGACATGCTGGATGACCTGACGCAGCTCACTGAGTGGCTTGAGCTGTTCCACGTCCAGTCGATGGTGGAGCTCGATTACGGCGCCGTTGCAGACAAGGTGTACCCGGACGACTCCCCCATGGATGTCCGCTTGGGCATCGAGTGCCTGGCCGAAGGCGACATGACAGGCGCCGCGGCCGCGTACCGGCGCCTGGCTTCCCGCTGGATTCCCATCCGGCAGTTGGCGCGCGCTTCATAGCTTCACGGTTTCCAGGCTCCCGCTTGTGCGGGCTCCTGCGTCCTTAGTTGGGGCTGTTGGTGAATTTCCCGTTCGGCGGCGCTGTAGTCTCGCGGACAATCAACTGGTGGGGAGCCACGGCGGAGTGCACCGCTCCGACGTTGCCGTCGAGTTCGTCCAACAGCATCTTGGTCGCAAGTTCGGCTTGGTTGTCCGGGCGCTGGCCGACTGTGGTCAGGCCCAGCGAGGACGAGAAATCGTGGTCATCGATGCCGATCACGGAGAGGTCCTCCGGGACCCTCACCCCGTGGCGGCCGGCTTCAAAAATCACGCCCATCGCCATCTCATCGGAGGAACAGAAGATCGCGGTCGGTTTCCGGCCGGGCTGGCTCCACAGCCGGTTGAAGGCCTGCTGCCCGCTGGCGACGGTGAAGTCACCCCACTGGTCCCACTCAGGGCGGACTTCCAGCCCGGCGTCGGACATGACTTCCTGGAACGCCTGGATCCGCACCCGGGGGACGTCGAAGTTCAGATCCGTTTCGTCATCGCCGTGCAGCAGGGCAATGTCCTTGTGTCCCAGATCCAGCAGGTGCTTCACGGCGGTGGATGCGGCGTCGTAGTCATTGATGCCGATGTAAGGGCAGTCCTCGACGTGGCCACCCACCACCACCAACGGAATGTCGATCTTGTGGAGGTGCTCCAGTTCGTCCTCAGTCAAGGACATGCAGAGCACCAGCAGGGCGTCGATCTGCTTGTACACCATGGTGGAACTGAAGAGGCGTTCACAGTTGCTGCCGTGGCCACCGAGATTGAACAAGGAGAGGTTGTATTTCCTTGAGTGCAGCTCACGGTCGGCGCCTTCGATGGCTTTGGAGAAGAACCACCGGCTGACGAAGGGCGCCAGGACGCCTATGGTCCGGGTGCGGCCCGTCGCCAGCCCGGAGGCCGACGACGACGCCACATATCCCAATGAACTTGCTACTTCGAGGATCTTCTCGCGGGTTGCGGGAGATACCCGCGGCAGTCCCCGCACTGCACGGGAGACGGTCGCCGTCGAGACTCCCGCTGCTGCGGCAACGTCCTCGATGCTGACGCCGGTGTGGCCGCCGCGTTGGGACCGCTCGTTCGTCTTTGCCACTCAAGCCCCCTTTTTTGGTGCATGCCGAAAGCCGAGGGCTCGTTCCCGGACGGCACCTTCCAGCCTATTCCGCCTGCCTGCTGTTCGCCGATTTCGCACAAGTTATTGCGACGCCGGTCAGGTACTGGTGTTCTCCATGGGCCGCCTCAACCAATCCGCCGTGTCGTACGGCGCGGTAGCTTGCGCCGCAAGCGGAGCATTCCCCAGAGGGCGAGGACAACGGCCAGGAGCCCCAACGCCCAGCCGAGGGCGGGCTGGCCGGTGACCTCCATCGAGATGGTGGCCACCAGGAGCACCAGGCCCCAGAAGGCGAGGAACCCGATGATGATGTCGAAGTCCTCTGCGGACCGTACCCGTTTGGTGCCCGGGTCGGGCTTCGCTGCGGGGGACTCCCGACGTCGATTTCCGTAACTTGTCACTTGACAGCGCCTGCCGTAAGGCCGGCCACGATCTTGCGCTGGAAGATCAGCACAAGGACAACCAGCGGAATGGTCACCACGGTACCTGCGGCCATAACGGCTGTGTACGGTTCCTGGTGCGGCTGCGCACCGGCAAAGTACGCGATGGCTACCGTGACGGTCTTGGTGGCGTCATTCGACAACTGGCTAGCGATGAGGAATTCGTTCCAGGAGGCAATGAACGCCAGGATCGCCGTGGTGAACGTTGCCGGGGCTGCCAGCGGAAGGATCACTTTCCGGAACGCCTGTCCCTGCGTGCAGCCATCGATCCTTGCGGCTTCTTCGAGCTCCCACGGCATCTCGCGGAAGAAGGAGGTCAGCGTGTAGACCGTGAGCGGGAGAACGAAGGAAATGTTCGGAATGATCAGCGCCTGGTAGGTGCCGAACCAGCCGATGTTGGTGAACAACTGGAACAGCGGGGTAACCAAGGCAACGCCGGGGAACATCGATGCGCCCAGGATGAAGCCGAGGACCACGAACTTGAACCGGAAATTCAACCGGGCCAGGGCGTAGGCCGCAAACACACCGACCAGCAACGCTACGACTGTCGTCACGGCGCCAACGATCAGGCTGTTCAACAGGTTGCGGCCGAAGTGGTTGCCAAGGCTCTCATCGAACACCGTCGCGAAGTTGTCCCACGTGAAGTGGGTGAAGAACGGCGTGGTGTCGAACGTGTATCCGACGTCGCGGAAAGCGGTGACCAACATCCAGTAGAAGGGTGCCATGCACCAGACGAGGATGATGGCAGCGCTGATGTAGGTGCGCAGCGACCCCCAGTTGAAGGGCCGTTTGGGCCGTTCCACGGAGTCGGCGGAGGTCTTCGAAGCTGTGGCTGTGCTCATCTCACTTGGCCTTTCCGGAAGATGTGGCCGCGTCCACGGCATTCGCCCCGAGGAAGCGGACGAAGATAAACGCCACGAGGAAGATCACCAGGAATGTAATGGTCGATAGCGCCGCCGCTGTATTGAACCCTTGCCTGATTTGTTGGACAACAAGGATGGACAGCGTGGTGGTGCCGTTCGCGCCCTGGGTCATGATGGCGGGGAGATCGTACATGCGCAGTGCGTCGAGGACACGGAACAGGATGGCCACCATCAGCGCCGGCTTCACCAGCGGCAGGGTGATCAGGCGGAACCGCTGCCAGGTGGACGCGCCGTCAACCTTGGCGGCTTCGTAGACTTCGTCCGGAATCAGCTGCAGGCCCGCCAGGATCAGGAGGGCCATGAACGGCGTGGTCTTCCAGACGTCGGCAATGATGATGGCCCACTTGGCCGGCCATTCCGAGCCGGTCCACAGGATCTGGGTACCGAACAGCTTGTTGGCGATGCCTTCGAAGGCGAAGATGAAGAACCAGAGCTTGGCGGTAACGGCCGTCGGGATGGCCCACGGAACCAGGACGGCTGCGCGGATCAGGCTGCGTCCGCGGAAGGCGCGGGCCATGATGATTGCCATCCAGAAGCCAAGAACGGTCTCGAAGGCCACGGTAACCACCGTGAAGAAGAAGGTAGTGCCCATGGAGTCCCAGAACTGGGCTCCGAGTGTGCCCGGAGGGCAGGCCAGCGAGCCGCCGCCGGGGGCCGTGCATTGCTGCAGCAGCCAGTGCGTGTAGTTTTCAAAGCCGGCCGGGCCGCCCTCGGAGAAGAACCCCGTGGCCGGGTCGAGGCCGGAGTCCTTCTGGAAGGACATGATGATGGCGTTGAGCACCGGGTAGATGATGACGATCGCCAGCAGGATGAGCGACGGCGCCAGGAGGGTGTATGCCCAACGGCCCTGCGTAAGCTGCTTCCGGTCGGCGCTTTCGCGACTGGGCATCGTGTGTCCGGAAGTCGCCGTCGCGTCTGGTTTTTGTAGTTCTGTTGACATGTCAAGACTCCTGTCAGGGAGAAGGCCGTGGCCGGCAGTCCGGCTGCCCGCCCCTCAGGGACAGGCAGCCGGACTGTAGCCCGGGTGGTTACTTAGCTCCGGCCGACTCAATAGCCGCTTGCATGTCGGAGATTGCCGCATCCACGGTCTTCTCTCCCTTGAGGGCAGCGTAGGCGTTGTCCTGCACAGCCTTGGTGACGGCGGGGTAGAACGGCGTCACGGGACGCGGAACCGCGTTCTCGATGGACGTCTTCAGCACCGGGAGGTACGGCAGCTTGGTCACGAGTTCCTGATCGTCATACAGCTTGGTCAGGACCGGGGCCAGCGAACCCTGGGTAGCGTAGAAGCGCTGGGTTTCCTCGCTGGTGATGTACTTGATGAAGTCCGCAACAGTTGCCTTGTTCTTGGAGTAGACGCTCATGGCGATGTTGTGGCCACCAAGCGAGGAGGCACCGGGGCCGTCCTTGCCCGGGAGGGGTGCCATCTTGAACGTGTCCTTCACAGTGGAGGAACCGTCGGTCTTGGCCAGGTTGTACACGTACGGCCAGTTGCGGTGGAACAGCAGCTTGCCGGCTTCGAAGGCCTGGCGTCCCTGCTCTTCCTGGAAGGTGATTGCTTCGGTGGGGATGTTGCCATCCTTGTAGGCGTTCACCAGGTTGGTGAGGCCGGCCTTGGCTTCGCTGGAGTTCACGGCAGCCTTGCCGGAATCATCAACGATCTTGCCGCCTGCCGAGTTGATGGCTTCAGCAGCGTTGACCGTCAGGCCCTCATACTTCTGGAACTGGCCTGCGTAGCAGCCGATGTTGTTCTGCTTGGCGATCTCGCACATTCCCATCATCTCGTCCCAGGTCTTGGGCGGGTTGGGAACAAGGTCACCACGGTAGTAGAGGATGCCGCCATCCGAACTCTGGGGGGCTGCATAGAGGGTGTTGTTGTAGGTGGCGCTCTTGACGGTGGACTCGAGCATCCCGTCCGTGGAGATTGCGGTCTTGTCCTTGAGCGGCTGCAGCCAGCCCTTGGCAGCGAACTCAGCAACCCAGATGAGGTCGACGCTCATGACGTCGTAGTTGGCGTTCTTGGCCTGGAAGTTCTGGACCAGGTCATCGTGCTGCTGGTCGGCCTGGTCCGACTGCTCCTTGAACGTTACTTTCTCGTCCGGATGGGCGGCGTTCCACTTTTCGATGAGGGGCCGGACAACGTTGCTGTTGTCCTTGCCCTGGACGTAGGTGATCGGCCCGCGGCCGTCAAGGTTGTTGGCTGCGTCGCCGCTGGCACCTCCGGAACTGGTGCCGCCGCCACCCCCGCCGCCACCACAGGCGGTCAGGGACAGAGCCAGGACTCCGGCTACAGCTGCCGGAAGCAGGAACTTTTTGGATTTCATGCTGGGAACTCCTCGGTGAGTGGACCAGGTTTTTCCGCGGTGCGGTTGATGTGGTGAGGCTCACAATAGTCACGGGATGAAGCAAAATGCAAGCGCTTACACGCGTCGTGACCACAACGATACAAAGTAGCCTGATTATTCACGCTCACCACCCTGGTAACGGGGGTCTTTCCGCCGACATGGATGCGTTTTGGGATGGCCGCGGCCTGGAGTCGATTTGATTGCCCACTATTGCCTATGGAACAGTGGGAAGCGTGGATGAACTCGAAGCACTGCAGACCATTGGACGGCTCATCAAGGAAGAGCGTCTCGCGCAAGGTCTCAGTCAGGTGCAGCTGGCCAAACAAGCAGGAACCGCCATCAAGACAGTGCGGACACTGGAGTCGGGCACGCGACGCACGCAGGAAATCAACCAACGCAAACTCGAGCACGCCCTGGGGTGGCGTGCAGGATCGGTGTCCGAAGTCCTCAAGGGCAAATCGAACTTCGCACCGGACATGATCACGCCGGACGACATGCGCTCCGGGGACGACTCAAGGCAAGGACCACCCCGCATTGCCGTTCCCGCGGCACCCGTCGCCCGGGCCTCACATCTTTCCGACGAGGAACTCCTCGCAGAGCTCACCTACCGGATGATGCACCGCAACAGGGGCTGAATGCCCTGTTCTTCGCCGGCGCTCCTTCAGTTCCGGCGGATCGGACGGTTGGCCAGTTGCTGCAGATATTCGTTGTAGGCGTCCAGCTCAGGGTCCCCGGCCACGGCGGACTTACGGGCAGCCGTAACCCACCCTCGGGCCTCGTCCCGCTGCCAGCGCACCAGAATGAACATGAGCAGCAGCACTCCCGGCAGTTCCCCGTATGACCAGGCCAAGCCTCCGGCCATGCCCTGGTCCGCCATGGGGTCGAGGCACCAACTTGCCGGTGGGGTGGCGAAGAATTTAACCATCGGAGCCGTTGCCATCATGATGACCACGCCGAAAAAGGCGTGCAGCGGCATCTCGGCAAAGATGTCGAGCATGCGCCCGAAGTGCGTCTGCCGCGTGGGCAGCGGGTCTGCCGAGATCAGCGGCACCGTGAACAGGACGCCCGCAGCGAGGAACAGCAGTTCCAGCCCCACATGCCCGTACCAATTCGGCAGCAGCAGGTCCGCGAGGCCGGAAAAATAGACGCCGTAGAAGCTCAGCAGGAACAGGGGCACCATGAAAGCCGGGTGGATGGCCAATCTGCCCCAGCGTGAACGCAGCCCCCACATGGCCATCCTCAAGACGGGCCGGCCGAAGCGGCCATGAGGGGTTGCCCGCAACAGCAAGGTGCCCGGAGAGCCGATGACCAGCAGCGGAGGCACGGCCATCATCAGGGTCAGCTGTTGGAACATGAAGACGGAGAACATCCGCAGTCCGTAGCCCTCGATCCCGGCGCCCATCACAACGATAATGGCCAAGCAGCCGAGCAGGAACGACGCCGTCCTGACCGGCGACCAGTGCCGGCCCTTGCGCCAGAGGCTGATGGCACCGGCGAGGTAGAACACCGCCGCCAGCAGTGTCATGGCTGGAATCAGCGGAACCGGCTGAAGGTTCGGCGCGAGGTACTCACCCAGCGAGGGTGGCAGCGAGGGAAGCCAGACGGGGCCCTCGATTCCAGGCTCGCCCATCTCAGCACGCCCACTTGGTGAACGCGCCGTGTACCGGGTTGGTGTTTAGCCGTTGCTGACCGCTTGAAGCCTGTCCTGGCCCGCGTGTCCGACGTGCGTGAGCCCGAGGTCGAGCAACATCCGCACATGCGAATCCGCCAGGGAGTAATACGCCATCCGGCCGGCCCGACGGACCTGCACTACACGCGGTCCGCGCAGCAGCCGCAGCGCATGGGAGACTCCTGATTCGCTCAGCCCGGTGGTGGCAGCAAGATCGCACACGCACATTTCCCCATCGAGGAGGGCAATGAGGATCCGCACCCGGCCCGGGTCCGAAAGCAGCCCGAAGATCACGGCCAGATCGTTCACGTCCGACTCGGCAGGCATCCGTGCCCTGACCTCCTCGACCCGGTCGGCGTCGACCACACGGACTGCGCAATCGCTGCCGGCCCGACGGGGCGTCGCCTGCCGTGCCCGTGCTGTTCCAGTCATCCATCAAGACTACCCCTACCTGCGAATGCGTCGCATTTGTCTTGCCTTAAGCGGCCGTCGAAAGGATGACGGACACAGGAGTCCGGCCGTGCTTGGCATGGCCACGAATTAACGTCTGAACAACTCTACATATATTCTGGAGTGGTGCCGGAATGCCTGGCACCTCCCGGCCCCGGGCTGAGGGAGCCGGGCCGGGGATCAGCACCTAGGAGCCATCGTGACTTTGAAAGCCGCACTTGCAGGAGGCAGCCCGGCCATTTCCCCGGGACTGCCGTTCCTGATCGCCACTGGTGTGGCGGGTTTGATAGTGGATGGTGCTGCTGTCCTGCCCGCCGTCCGGCAGGCCCGGGCATGAGCGGCCACGGGCACGATCACGCTTCCGAAGCATCGGTTCGGCGCAGCAAACTCATCACGGTCTTCGCCATCACCTTCACCGTGATGATTGCCGAAATCATCGGCTCCGCACTTACCGGGAGCCTGGCGCTCCTGGCGGATGCCGGGCACATGTTCACCGATTCCGCCGGGCTGCTGATAGCCCTCGTCGCCGCGTCGCTGGCCATGAAGCCCGCCACGCTGAAACGGACCTGGGGCTATAAGCGCGCCGAGATCATCGCCGCGGCCGGACAGGCGGCATTGCTGCTCGCCGTCGGCGGCTTCGTCATCGTCGAGGGCATCCGCAGGCTCTTCGAACCACCCGAAATCGGCGGGTCCACGATGCTCTGGTTCGGCGTCATTGGCCTGGCCGGCAACGCCGTAGGCCTGGTAATTCTGGCCTCCGGCCGGAACCACAACTTCAACATGAAGGCCGCCTTTCTTGAGGTCCTCAACGACGCCCTCGGATCGGTAGCGGTCATCACGGCGGCCATCGTCATAGCCGTCACCGGCTGGCTTCAGGCCGACGCCGTCGTGTCCTTGATCATCGGCGTCCTGATCATCCCGCGGACCCTGAAGCTGCTCCGCGACACCGTGAACGTGCTGATGGAATCCACTCCCGAAGGACTGGACCTGGCCAAGGTGCGCGACCACATCCTGGCTCTCCCGCACGTCATCGATGTTCACGACCTTCATGCTTCGCTTGTGGCCTCCGGAACTCCGGTGCTCTCGGCGCACGTTGCAGTGGAAGACAGCTGTATGACCGACGGCCACGCGGCCGGCATCCTCGCTCAGCTGCAGGCATGCCTCGCCCAGGACTTCGACATCAGCGTCGAACATTCCACCTTCCAGATCGAACCAGCATCCCACCGCGACCAGGAAAGCATCCACCACTGATGACGCACAGCAAAACACTGCCCCAGCCCATGGACAAGGGAAAGAAGGTCCGGGTATTCATCTGGGTCCTGCTGGCTGTCCTCGTCGCCGTTGGAGTGATCTGGTACACCGTATTTACGCTGAACAAACCCGCTCCGACAGAACCTACGCCTGCTGCTGAAGCCCAAGTGGTCCGTGACGACAGCCATCGAGTCACCTCACCGGCTGTCGAAAAGGCACAACTGGTGGAGTTCCTGGACTTCGAGTGCGAAGCCTGCCTCGCCGCGCAGCCGGTGGTCGAGGAACTGAAGAAGGAATTCGGAGACCGCGTCACCTTCGTCCACCGCTACTTCCCATTGCCGGCACACCGCAATTCGGCCACGGCAGCCCTCGCTGTAGAAGCAGCCGCCCAGCAGGGCAAATATGAGCAAATGTACGCAAGATTGTTCGAAACCCAGGCGCAGTGGGGCGAGAAGACGGAGTCCCAAGCACCCCTGTTCCGCACTTTCGCCGGGGAACTGGGCCTCGATCTGAGCGCGTACGACGCTGCTGTGGCGGACGACAAGACCAAGGAACGGATCAAGAAGGACATCGCTGACGGTACAACCCTGGGAGTGAAAGGAACACCGACGTTCTTCCTCAACGGTGAGATGCTCACCCTGGACACCGAGGCACAATTTCGTCAGCTCGTGGCCGATGCCGTGAAATAGCTGACCACCCGCCAAGCGGCCCGTTGCCATTGCCCCGGAGTGCCCCGGGCCGACGCCCGGGAGCGGCTTAGGCGCCTACCTGTCCCTGGCCGACCAGCAGAATTGCAGAACACTTCGATGAAACTCTTTACAACGCGACTCCTGCGCATCCGCTTGGTGATTGCCGCCGTCGTCCTTTCCCCTGCGGTCGCCGCAGCTCCGGCGCAGGCACACGTCGCCGCGGAAGCGGTGTTTCCGGCCAGGGAGACCATCACCGTCCAAAACCCTGCCCAAGCCCGCACCGCGACACCATCGCCGACGCCCGAAGCGACTTCGCCGTCCAGCACCCCTGCCCCGGCGACTGAAACCACACCGGAACAGGTCAAACCCAACGATGACAACGCTCCCCTGGCCGTAGGCATTGCTGCCGCGATCCTGGTTGTCGCCGCCCTTGTCCTCTACATCGCCCAGAAGCGCAGGGACAAGACATCCGCGGCATAGGCACCCGAAGCTGCCCGGGCATTAGTTTCCGGCTTGGCGCCTGACCATTTCATTGATCCAGGCCAGGGCGAACGGAGAAGTGCAGTTGGGTGGCGTTGGATAGTCCTTCAGCACTTCCAACCGCTCGCCGATGTCCAGAGCACGCGGACGGTACTCCGGGTGTTCAATCCCAATTTGCGCCAGACAGTTATTCATTGACCACTGCAGGCGGTCCGGGGCGTCCTTCATTTCCGCTTCGATAATGTCCAGCAGTTTTCCGAGGTCCAGGCCTTCGGGGCGTTTGACCACACGTTCGGCGGTCAGTGCCCAGCCAGCACTGGACACCACAGGATCAGGGTCGGCAAACCATGCCACCCTCAAATCCTCAGCAAACGGGCTTTTCTTGATGACGTAATTGACGAACCAGTCATGTACTTTGGGTCGCTTGGCTTCCCGGAGCATGGCGTCGAGTTCGTTCTTTCCGAAGTCCTTGGGACGGCAGATCAGAAGTGACAGAAGACGCGCAGCGGTGTCGCCCGTGGACCACAGTTCGCGGGACAGATCCTGCTGGATTTTGAGCCTCTTGGCTACAGCACGAAGCTTGCTGAGATTCACCCCGTGATCGTCGCCGTGCTTCTCATTGACCTCGCGGGCGCGGGGATCCTCCAAGGCAGCAAGCTCCGCGAGAATCGCTTCCACGGAAATTTCCGGCGCCATTGATCCTGCCACTGCTGTCTCCTGTCCTCCGATGGCAAAAACTACTGCTGCTTGCCGTCCTTGAACAGTCCGGCAATCTTAGCGCCGAGGTCCTTCACGTTTTCGGCTACGTCACCGGCAATTTCCTTTGACTTCTCCGCGACGTCACCGGCCAATTCCTTGGCATTCTCTCCAACGTCACCGGAGAAGAACTCCTTCACGTTCTCTGCGGCTTCACCAGCGAATTCCTTGGCATTCTCCACAGCGTCACCAGCGAATTCCTTGGCATTTTCGAGTGCGTCGCCTGCGGCGTTCTTCGCGTTCGACACTCCATCATTCACGGCGTCGGCTCCGGTGTTTTCCTCAGTCATGTCGATCTCCTCTGTCAGGTTGTGGCTTTGCGCATCAAAGGAGGTTTCCCCTCTGGCTTCAAACTATTTGCAGCAGCGGAATTCCGCAACGTCAGCGCACCCGTTCGGCTTTCGTGAATCTTGAGCGCGCCCCCGAGACCATGTGCACCAGCACCGGCGTCTTCTGTCCGATGACGAGGTCCAGTGCTTCGACCAGTTGTGAGACCTCCGCAGCCAGGAGGTGGGGTGCCACGCCCTGGCGCGGTTGGATGCGTATCCGCAGACCCGGTTGACCCTTGAACTCATAGGTTGCCACTGACACCCCGGCAAGGTCGGTTCTTTCCGTCAACGCAGCCCTCAGTGCCTGTTCGGCGACGCCACCGCCAATCCTGACTTCGCCGTCGACATTGCTGTCATCATCACTGGCGACCAGGAGGTTGGCCCGTCCTTTGCCCTGCTGTGACAGCCACGCAATCATGGCGACGATGAGGGCCACCAGGACCACACCCGCCACAATCCACAGCCAGCTCTCTTCGCGTCCGGGAAACCGCGTCTGCCGGAAGGCATTCTCAGCTCCGGCCCAGACGCCGGCAGCCCATCCATGCCACCAGGCGGCCACTGCAGGGACAGTCGCCAGCAGCAGGAGCAGAAGACCCACCGCCAAGAGTTTGATCCCGATGATGAAGAGCAAGACGCGGTTGAGTGCCCGGGGTGTTCCGTTCACGCCCCAATCACCCCCGACGACGCCAGGTTGACCCGGACCGTGGGCATGGGAACCGGCGACATCTCCTCAAGTTCAGCCTGCACAGCCGCGAGTACGGCGTCGTGGCTCACGCGGCTCCCGGATGTTGGCCGCACATTGACCACCACTGTCTGTCGGGAAACCACCACCATCACCTGCTCCTGGGTAACGTTCGCTGCCATCCGGGCACGACGGGCAAGTGCGGAGGCCAGGACTTCGTCGTCAACCACGACGGCGGTCCGCGGGTCCCGGAGCAGATGGCGGGCCCGCCTGCCAGGCAGCACTGCGTGGAGCAGGAAGAACAGCCCCACCATGGCGACCACGGCACCGCTCGCTCCCAGCAGGAGGGGTGAAATGCCCTCAGGTAGGGCGATGATGCGTTCGGCAGCAGTGGTGGGATCAACCAACCAAGGAGGCTGGCCGACCGCACGGACTCCGGCTTCCAGCAACGCGTATACGCAGAGAATAATGACGAGCACCGCAGCAATGACGGCGGCGCCGGCCCGTGATGAATGGGTCTCGCGACGGAGGATACGGCTCATCGCCGGGTCCTCCCCCGCCACCGGCGCGGCGTCGTTGTCCAGGCCCACGGCCATGAACTTCCCGGTTTCCTGGTCCTGTGTCATTGAACGCGGCCTCCCTCCCTGACCTGGGCCCCACTGATCCTGATATCCACCCTGCTCAGCTGGGAACCACTGAGCCGGGTCACCGTCTCGAGGACTCTGGATTTGGCAGCTACGGTGCGATCCCAGATGGAGCCCCCGAAACCTTGGACACGCCTGGGATCCCGGAGCACTTCCGTCAAAGCCGGGACGCTGATGGGTGCGACAATCGACAAAGCCAGCAGGCCGTCGTCGTCCGCCCAATCCGCGCGGATGTCGCTGGCCTCAACGCCGAGCGCCTCGGCGGCAGCGGCGCGGGCCAGGGAAGTCAAAGCCTGGGTACTGATCCGGTTATGGCCGGCCAGGCTGGTGGTGGTGTACTCCACAGCCTCAGCCACGCTCATGACGAAGAGCGCCGGCCCGTAATGGCGTCAAGGACACTTCTAAGATCCAGTTTCCCTTCGGCGGCCCGCCCCAACAACGCTCCGATTCCCATGAAAAGCAGTGAGATGAGGAAACCCCACAGCCCGAACGAGAACGACATGAACGCCACGAAGGCTCCGATCGCGATTCCCACTACGGTCATGCTCACTGGAGTGCCTCCCTTTCCACCACGACGGTCTTGGCCCCGGGCTGTTTTGCCGGCGGCGCGATGAAAACGTCGGTAATCTCTATGTTCACTTCGATCACCTGAAGGCCAACCAGTTCTTCGACAGCGCGGTACACCGCCGCCCGGACCTGATTGGCGACGCCATGCAAAGGATGGCCGTAGAGGGCAACCAAGGTGATGTCCACTGCCACTTGGGTTTCGCCCACCTCGGCGCGGACGCCCGCTGCGTGGTCTGAACTGCCGACAGCGTCACGGATCGCGCCAAGAGCGCGGGAAGGACCTGAACCAAGAGAGTAGACACCGGGCACTGTGCGGGCGGCGATACCTGCCACCTTCGCCACCGCGGCCTCGGAGATGATGGTGCGTCCGGTACCGGGAATCTCGCCCCCAGGCACAGGATCCGGCTGCACGTTCTGGACTTCCATGGAGCACTCCCCTTCTCTTGAGTACCACCCTAGCGTCTAGCTACGACGCTTTGGAGACAAGGGGTGCGCGCGGCGGTGCCCTAGGAGCAGTTCTTCTCTGTCCACGTCTGGATGGGCTTCATGAGTTCCTCGAACTGGCCATCGCCGTACTTGCTGAAATCCGACCCCGCGGACTCAGTGAAGGCCCGCAGTTTCTCGAACGACGGCTTCAGCTCTTCCGGCACCTTGCCCTGCATTTTCGACAACTCATCCTTGGCCTTCTGGATGTCCTCAGCATTTCCGCCGGTCATGGCTGCCAGGGGGAGAATGGTGACGCTCAGCATGGTGGCGCTGACAGACAGGCAAGCCTCTGACATTGAGGTGAATTGGCCGTATACACCGTCGGTTCCTGCCGAGCCGTCCGGGCTGGGCGCGCTGGCGGAAGCGGAGCTTGAACCCACTTCCGCGGCGGGGGTTTCGGACGCCGCCGGGGTGTTTTGAGCTGCCGGCGATGGTGAGGAGCAGGCGCTGAGCGTCAGCATTGCGACGAGACCGGCAGCTGCTGCCAGGCGGCCGGAAAAGGACAGGCGTGAACGTTCGATGGCGACCATGAATTCCCCCAAAAAGATGCGTGCGATGACAAGCTGGCAGGCCAAGAATACTTCGGCCATCGCCCCGAGGCCAGAGACGAGTTATCCACAAGGCCCGTTTCCAGGCTGGGAGGCGACTGGGAACCCTGCCTAGACTGGCCGACACATCACCTGAAACAGCAGCTGGGGAGCTCGCCATGCCACGCCTTACGTATGCCGCTTTGTTGCCTCTCCGTGCGCGAACGGCGGCAATCGTCGTTGTTGCAGCGGTGCTTCTCAGCGGCTGCCAGGGCGGGTCACCCACTGCGGGCAACTCGGAAACACACACGACGACGGCGTCGCCCACCTCAAGTGTTTCGTCGCCTGTTGCTTCGGCTGCTCCGCCTTCGTCGGGTGCGTACAAGCCGGCGGATGCGAAGGGGAAAGCGCAGAACGTGCCGGTGCCTGTGATGCCCGAGTTGGCGAAGGAGAACTCCAAGGCGGGGCTGGAGGCGTTTATTCGGTATTGGTACGCGACGTACTCTTATGCCACTGAGACCGGTGACCTGGGTCCATGGCTACAGACCACCGATACCTCCAACACGCTCGCAGCCGCTTATAAGAGAGCTCTTGAGGGCAACCACTCGGACGGAAGATGGATGGTTGGCGGGCAAATTTCCGTTCCAGCCGTCGACATCATCTGGACCGCAGGGGCAAGTACCCAAGAGGCCAGAGCCCAGGTCATTCAAGAAGAAATTCACTACCTCAACCCCGACGGCACTGAGGGCAGGGAATCTACACCGGCATCGAACATCGCCGAGGCGGTTTTTCTGGAATTCAGGAGTGGTACGTGGAGAGTCATTAACAACGGCTTGATTGTTGGTTGATGGTGAAGATCCTTCGCGTTGGGGTTCTTCTCCTGGTCCTCTCGGCTATCTGGGCAACCCCGGCTCCCGCGCATTCTTCAAACGACGACGGACGCCAACTAAGTGTCGGCCGTGGTGAGACGGCACTGACCGTCGGGGCCACATTTATCTTCAACCCCGAGACCGGCAAATCTGAGCCGAGGCCTGGAGCGTCCCCGGCCGCCGAGGACCCCAACCAGTACATGGCCGATACCCACTGCCGTGCCGACGGACCCGACACCAAAGACCCCGGCTGCGACGCCCTCGACTGCCCCGCCACCACACCCGGTGGCCCAGAAGGCACCCCCGTCATCTGGAAAGAAGCCCCCTGGAAAGAAGCCCCC
>NZ_JBFRDO010000013.1:0-101199 GCF_052113825.1 Paenarthrobacter sp. TAF1 | reverse complement strand
ACGAACTTCAACCAGGTCAGCGACGAAGAACTCGCCCACACCCAGCACCTGCTCAACATCCGACCGCGTCAAACACTCCAATGGGACACCCCAACTGAAAGACTGACCAAACTAATCGATGGTGTTGCACTAGCAAGCTGAAACCGCCAGCTTGGAACTGTCACCTAATGCCAACTCGGCGGGGGCTTTTAACCGTTGACGGCGTTGATCCACACTCCGATGATCCACGTGCTCGCGGCTGCGCACGCGAGACCGAACTCCACCAGGATGCCGATCCCCGTTGCTTTGAGCGCCGCCCCGCTGGAGCGAACAGCGGCCTGGAAGTTGCGGGTCCTCTGGACCTCGCTGAGGAGAAGGCCTACGGCGAAGCCCACAAAGAGCCCCACCACGGGAATGACGAACATGCCCACGACACCCAGGACAACCCCGATCAGTACCGACCTGCTCGGAATGCCGTGTTGTTTCAGTTTGCGCCCCGTGAGCACGGCACTGGCTGCCATCCCGGCAACCACAAAGACCATCCCGACGGCGAAAATCACCCAGCCAACCGGACCCGCACCACCCCAGATGGCCCACGCCAGCAGGCTCGCGCCGATAAGGATGCTGCCGGGCAGAACAGGGATGATGGTGCCGGCCACGCCGACTGCAATGGCCAGGCCGCACAGGATGGTCACGATGAGTTCGGCGTTCATGGCCCAAGTCTATGGGCCGCTGATCCATGCGCCTTTAACGACAACGACGGCGACGCTCCCTGGCGCGGGAGGCGTCGCCGTCGGTCTTGCGCAGTAGCCGCTATTCGGTGACGGCTGCGGCAACTGCCGCGGTGACCGCGGGTGCCACGCGTGCGTCCAGCGGGCTCGGCACGATGTAATCCGCGGAGAGGTCTTCGGCTGCCAGCTCAGCGATGGCGTTCGCAGCGGCGATCTTCATGGCGGGGGTGATCCGGCGGGCCTTGGCATCAAGTGCGCCGCGGAAGATGCCGGGGAATGCCAGGACGTTGTTGATCTGGTTCGGGAAGTCGCTGCGGCCCGTGGCAACAACGGCCGCGTACTTCCGGGCAACCTCGGGCAGGACTTCCGGATCCGGGTTGGACAGTGCGAAGACGATCGACTGGTCGTTCATCAGCTTCAGGTGCTCTTCGTCCAGCTTGGAGGAGGAAACGCCCACGAACACATCGGCGCCCGTCAGTCCCTCGCCGGGACCGCCGCTGATACCGCGGGGGTTGGTGCGCTGGGCCATGCGGGCCTTGACGCTGCCGGGATCGGCCACGAGGTCGGCACGGTCGGCGTTGACTACACCCTTGGAGTCGAGCAGGATCACGTCCTCGATGCCGACAGCAAGGAGGATCTCGGCGATGGCGATGCCTGCGGCACCTGCACCGGAGACAACAACCTTCAGGCCCTTGAGTTCGCGCTGGGTCACCTTGGCTGCGTTGGTCAGGGCTGCGAGGACCACGACGGCGGTGCCGTGCTGGTCATCGTGCATGACGGGGCAGTCGAGGGCTTCGATGAGTCGCTCTTCGAGTTCGAAGCAGCGCGGAGCGGAAATGTCCTCGAGGTTCACGGCGCCGAAGCTGGGGCGGAGACGGACCAAGGTCTCAATGATTTCGTCCACATTGGTGGTGTTGAGTACCAAAGGGATGGAGTCGAGGTCGCCGAAGGACTTGAAGAGGGCGGACTTGCCCTCCATCACCGGCAGGGAGGCGCTGGGGCCGATGTTGCCAAGGCCCAGCACTGCGGTGCCGTCGCTGACCACGACAACCAGGCGCTCGGCCCAGGTGTGGGTGCGGGCAAGCTTGGGGTCCTCGTGGATTGCGCGGCTCACCTGGGCCACGCCGGGGGTGTAAGCGATGGAGAGGTCACGCTTGTTGTTCAGCGGAACGGTGCTGGAAATCGTCAGCTTGCCGCCTTCGTGGGCTGCGAAGATCTCTTCTTCGGTCAGTACCAGGGCGTCGTTGTCAGTTGCAATTGTCTCGATGGACACGTCTTTGTCTCCTCAGGCTAGCCGTGGACCCACGGCATGATTCGGGCAGGAACAGAACTGCTATGGCGGACCAAGGGTGGCTGGTCCGGCGTTGCTTCTGCAGATAGGGGGCTGCTAGCCGCTTCGGTAGTTCCAGCCTAGGTAAGCGTTGAGGGTACAAGATTCAATACCAAGAGAGACGATTCGAGAGTAAAACGTTCAACCTAGCCAAAATGTGACCCACTACATACAAAAAAGCGCATTCTGGCCGCCACCCGGTCTAGACCACCGGAGGCTGTTGTCATTCGACCGCCGACTTTGCTTGACCTCTTCGGCCGTGGCTATTCGCCGGTCATGAGTGAGCAGGCGCGCTTCAGGTCCTTCTCCGCCTCAAACAGGGACAACCTCCGGCAACGTACGGCCTGGACCAGGCCGCTGACCAGGTGCAGGAGAATCCTGGCCTTCACAGTGTCCTTGCCCGCATCCTTGCTGAGCGAACCCACCACCTCTTCCGAGAGGGCATCGATCTCCCGCAGCAACTGGGCGGTGTCGTCATCCTTGCCCGCCGGGCGGATCAGGCAGTGCTCCACACCGGGTTGCATCACCCGGAGATGGAAGATTTCCATCATCAAACCCGCGAGTGCGTGACCCTTGGCGCCGCGCTGGTGGACGCCCTCCATTAGCTCCCTGAGCTGCTGCCTGTAGACGGCGAGCATGAGGTGGGAGGTGGAGGGGAAGTAGCGGTAAAGGGTTCCCAGCGGGACATCGGCGCGGGCAGCAACGTCGGAGAGGCTCAAGGTATCGAACTGACGCTGGGCGAACCCTGCGGCCGTTTTCAGGATGCGGGCATAGCGCAACTGCTGCCGCGGGGTGGTGGGCGCGGCAGCCATACGGGGAAGCCCCGTGGTCAGGTCAAGGGAGTACGGTTCCAGTGAGTTGGTTACGGGCATTTCCGGCGATCTCTTGGCAGGCTGACAAGGAGGCGGCCGGCCGGCGCGAAGACCACCGGCTGGCCGATCGCATCAATGATACGGGAGCTTCTTGACCGTTCCCTGAGAGTCCCCCGGGGTCCCGGCGGCCGCCGCTCCCGGAAATAGCGGGCCGCCCGCATACACTTTCATGCAGACTTGAAACCCGCAGGAGGAAACGCATGGGGACAATACGACGCCGGATGGCAGCGGCGCTGCTGGCCGCCACAGTGGCGGCCATGGCATTTGGTTCCCTATCGGCGTCGGCAGCGCCCAGCAACGGACCCGATCCCCTGCTCAACGGTCAAGCCTTCGTGGGCAAACAGCTGACCGCAGATATCGGCCCCTACACCTTCTACGGCTGCGGTGGCGGCAAAGGCCCCGACTACTCGATCTACTGGACCCGGGACGGATTCCTGGTGGCCGGGGAGACGACGTCGAGCTACAACCTGGAGGCGGACGACACCGGCTCCAGGATGGCCGTGCACGTTACTGCCAGCAAGACCGCTTGCGGTGGAGAATCCCTGCACAGCGCCGAGACCAGGCCTGTCGGCGCCGTGAACCGCGCGGCAGGGTTCACCGGCAGGAGCTTCGAGTTGCTTGCCAGGGCCTCTGACGGATCGCTGCTCCTGTATGGCCGCAACGGCACAGGGTGGGATGCTGCGCGGACCGTGGGCTACGGCTTCAACATCTTCAACCTGGCTTTCTCACCTGGGGACTTCGACGGCGACGGCAAGAGCGACATGATCGTCCGTGATTCCGTGGGCGGCCTCTACCTCTTCAGCGGTGACGGGGCCGGCGGCTGGAAACCGGCACGTGCCATCGGCAACGGCTGGAACATTTTCGACTCAATCATCGGCCCGGGCGATTTCAACGGTGACGGCAACAACGACGTCCTTGCCAGGGAGCCTGGCGGCGCCCTCTACCTGTACCCCGGCAATGGCGCGGGAGGCTGGCTGCCGCGCACCGCCGTCGGGACCGGCTGGAACGTGATGAACGCTTTGGTGACGCCGGGAGACTTCAACGGCGACGGCAATGTGGATCTGCTGGCGCGCGACAGCAACGGATACCTGTTCGTCTACACGGGCAATGGCGCAGGCGGATGGTCGCGCTCATGGATGATCGGCGTTGGCTGGAACGCACTCAAGTACGTTGGCGCTGCCGGCGACTTCAACGGCGACGGGCTCCCCGACGTCTACGGCGTGGACCAGCAGGGCCGCCTGCTGACGTACTACAGCGACGGTCGCGCGGGCTGGAAAGGTTCCGAGGCCGTGGGCGCAGGCTTTGGATGGTTCACAGCAATCTTCTAAAAACCCGGACGCTGTACCATTAACTTCATAAAGTCTGGGGAGGACACAATGTACGCTCCATCACGCCTGGGGTCTGGCGTGCGTCGAGCGGTTGCCGCAACAGTGGCTGCGATCGTCGCTGCCGTGATTGTTGGGCCCGCACCCGCCATGGCCACCATGGATCCTGAACCACCCGTCATCACCGGCGCGCCTTTCGTCGGCTCCACCCTCACCGTCACGTGGGACCCGTACGCCTACAAGGGGTGCGGCGCAGGAGCCGGGCCGGACACCCGCATCTACTGGACCAGGGACGGCGAAGTCGCCACAGACCACCCCACCTGGCCCAACTACGTACTGGGCGAAGAGGACCGCGGTAAAACCATCGCCGCGCACCTCGTGGCCGCCTACCCGTGCGAGGACATGGAGGTAGCGAGCGAGGAGACCGCACCGATCTCGGCCTCCAACCGACCCAACGGCTTCACAAGCCGCGGTGCCTTCGAGCTGCTCGCCCGACGCTCCGACGGCGCCCTTCTCATGTACCCGCGGACCAACAACACCTGGGAACCCGCACGAACCGTAGGCATGGGATGGAACATCTTCCCCACCGTGTTGTCTCCGGGTGACTTCGATGGCGATGGCAACAACGACGTCCTGGGCCGGGACTCGTCAGGTGGCCTCTACCTCTACAGCGGCAATGGTTCAGGCGGCTGGAATGGCCCCCGCAAAGTAGGGACGGGGTGGAACATCTTCACCTCCCTCGTAGCTCCGGGCGATTTCAACAGCGATGGCAACAACGACATCATGGCCCGCGATGCCAACGGCGTCCTCTACCTCTACCCCGGCGACGGACACGGCGGCTGGCTGCCACGAACCGTGATCGGCCAGGGTTGGAACGCGTTGGATGCACTCATCACTCCTGGCGACTTCGACGGCGACACCAACGTGGACGTCCTGGGCCGCGACTCCGCCGGGAACCTCAGGCTCTACAGCGGGAACGGCGCGGGTGGCTGGAGCGGCACGGCAGTGGTCGGCTGGGGTTGGGGCGGCATGAGCAAGATCGGCAGCGCGGGCGATATCAACGCCGACGGAAAGCTGGACGTCTTCGCCGTCGATAGTTCCGGTCAATTGCGTGCCTACTACGGCAACGGAGCCGCCGGATGGACCGGAAGCGCTGTGGTCGGCTGGGGTTGGGGCGGGTTCACCGACCTGTTCTAGTTACACTTCGTTGAGGGCCCCGTTCGGAGATATCCGGACGGGGCCTTCGTCATAAACGGGGCCCTCTATCCCGGCGCCGCTGCAGGCGGTAGTGTCATCCCAATTGATCTCTTTCGGCCGTCTCCGTGCCGCCTTATTTTCTTGGGGGAATCCTTGGGCTTCAAACCTGCCCTGCGCGCGCCTGCGCGCCGCAGTCCTCGACGACTGCTCACGCTTCTCACTGTTCCACTGGTTGCCGCTGGGCTGCTTGCCTCGGCGCTGCCTGCATCCGCAGCAACAGCGACCTTCGAAACCGCCGCCATTCAAACAACCTCCGGCCTCGAAACGGCGGATGCCATGCCGATCGAAGCGGCACCCCGCTCCAAGGGCTTCGACGGCGACGGCACCTTCGATCTGTTCGCCCGCGACGCCGCTGGCCGGCTCCTGCTCTACCCCACCGACGGACGAGGCAATTGGCAGGCTCCGCGTGTCATCGGCAATGGCTGGCACATCTACAACCTGCTCGTGTCACCGGGTGACTTCGACGGCGACGGAACTGTGGACGTCATGGGCCGCGACGGCTACGGACGGCTCTTCCTCTACCAAGGCAATGGTGCCGGAGCCTGGAAGCAGGCCTTCCAGATCGGTCAGGGCTGGCAGGGTTTCGTCAACCTCATCGCACCCGGCGACCTAAACGGCGACGGCACCAATGACATCCTCGCCCAGGATGCAGCAGGCAACGTGTTCCTCTACCCGGGGAACGGGCGAGGCGGCTGGCTCTCACCAAGCAAGGTCAGTTCCGCCTGGGAGGGCTTGGACTCTGCCGGTGCGGGGCATTTCTATGGCACACCCGAGGCTGTGGTCCTGAGCCGCAACAGGTTTGGGGACCTGCAGGTCCGTTCCTCTTCGCGCAACGGACTCTTCTTTGAATACGGACACCCCAGCGGCTACGACGGAGTCATTGGGCGGGGTTGGGAGGCGCTCAGTCGTTTTGGGGTTGCCGGTGACTTCAACGGCGATGGCTACAACGATGTTTACGGCATCAGCCCCAATGGTCAGCTGACGATGTACCTCGCTGATCCTTCTGGCTTCAGCTCCCGGGGCATCTACGGTTTCAAGTGGAAAGGCCAACCAGTAGTCGGCAGCGGCTGGAACGTCATGAACTACGTCTTCTAGGCCTACTCGACGCTCTTGATCTTCACCACGAACACGGCACCCAGGAGCCCAATGACTGCGGCGGCTACGTACAGCGAGACGTAGCCGCCGTGCCACTCTTTCACGAGGAGGTAAGCGATCCCTGGCGCCCAAATTTGCGGCAGCGAGTTGGCAATGTTGATGACACCGAGGTCCCGGCCTCGGTCCAAAGCCGCGGGCAGGACCTGGCTGATGAGGGCGAAGTCCACCGCAAGGTAGGCGCCGAAGCCGATTCCGAGGACAGCTGCTCCCGCCAGGCCGCCAATCCACGTCGGGGCGAAGGCCAGAATCAGTGACGCTGCAGCGATGATGACGGACGAAGCTATGACCAAGGGCTTCCGCTTTCCCGTCCGGTCGCTCAAGCGACCGCCCAGGACGCTAGTAATGATGACCATCACTGCGTACAGCCCGGTCAGGACCAGCACGCCGAACTCGGGCTCGATTCCTTCAGTTTCTTTCAAATGAACGGCATCGGTAAGGAAGAAAAGCAAGTAGATCGTCACCATGTGGTTGCCCGTGCTGACCAGCAGCCGGGTGAGCCAGGCCCACGCAAAGTCGGGGTAACGTTTCGGCGAAACCCAGAAACCCTTGAGGAACGGCCACAGGCTGAACGGCGGCCGCTCCTGGGGCGGAAGGGGCTGGTCATCACTCTTGAAGAGATAAAGCACGACGCCGGCCAGCAGCGCTGCGGCGCACACCCAGTAACCTGCGGCGAAGTCTCCGGCGACGACGGCGGCGATCACGGCGCCCACGAGGATACCTACCGTCTGGCCCATGGCGGCCAAGCCGCCAACAGTTCCGCGCTGCGGCACGGGAACCCTGTCCGGGACGGCGGCGGTAATGGCCGAATACATGGCGTTGGCTCCCGCCTGCACCAGGCACCACAGCAAAGTCATCACAGCTACGTTGGGCGCGCCCGCCAGGGCAACAAGGGCAACGGCGCCGAGGATTGCTCCCATCAGAACCCAGGGAACCCGCCGCCCAAACCTGGATGTGGTCCGGTCGCTGAAGGCGCCGAACAGGGGATTCGCCACCATGGAAACTGCAGCACCGCAGCCGGTGACCAAGGCCAGGATGGCCTCCTTCTGGCCCTCGTCAAAGTGGGCAGCCTGCTGGCCCAGGAGAACCTGAAGCGGACCGAAGAACGCTGCGTTGATGCCCAGGTTGACCAGTACCACGCCGGTGACCCAAACAGGGCGGACTGGTTTAACCGGTTCAGCCAGCGCCGTGGTGCCGCCACGGACGACAGCGGGATCCGGTACCGGCCCCGGAAGGTCGGACAAGCTCATGGCAGGTTCCCCTCATTTGAATGTGTGAATTCAGCCTAGCGTGGCGGAGTGACGCTGAACCGCCGTCGCGTCGTTTATTCACATAGCCCGAAATACGCACCCGAGCAGCCCGTGTGGCGCGTTAGTGTGGCCTCAAACCCACGGAGGAGAAGCACCATGAGCCAGCATGTAAATACGGCAGATCTCTACGACGAACGCGGTGAGGAACTCGAGTCCCTTGCTGTCCAGTTCCAGAACCTTGGACGCCACACGCATTTCAGCGGCCCCGTCCGTACTATCCGGTGCCATGAGGACAATGCGCTGGTGAAATCAGTCCTGGCCACGCCCGGCGACGGAGCAGTCCTGGTCGTCGATGGCCGAGGTTCATTGCGGACTGCCCTCATGGGCGACATGATCGCTGAAAGCGCCGTGGAAAACGGCTGGGCCGGAGTGATCATCTACGGAGCCATTCGCGACCGTGAGGCCATCGCCCGGCTCTCCCTGGGCGTCAAAGCCCTCGGAAGCAACCCCCGGAAGAGTGCCAAGACGGGGGCCGGCGAGGTCGATGTGGAACTCGTGATCGACGATGTCCGCATCCGTCCCGGGGTGATGATCTTCAGCGATCCGGACGGAATCCTCCTGGAACGCTGAGGTGAGCGGAGGAGACTTGAAGAGGGTCGGCCAAGAAATATTCTCCCGCTGGGAATGATCGGGGCGTTAGGATAGTTACTGAAAGCAACTATCCTGCTTAATCCCACTTTTCTGCCATCTCTGGAGAAGATATGTCCAATTCCACGCCCGTTCGGGCTGCTGGTGAGGTCCTGACCCATCGTCAGACGCTCACCGTCATGGTGGGACTCATGCTCGGCATGTTCCTGTCCTCGCTGGACCAGACCATCGTGTCCACGTCCATCTACACCATCGCCAACGACCTCGACGGTTTGTCCCTGCAGGCGTGGGCCACTACGGCGTACCTCATCACCTCCACGGTGAGCACCCCGCTGTACGGCAAACTCAGCGACATCTTTGGCCGCCGCCCGTTGTACCTCACGGCCATCCTGATCTTCCTCGCCGGCTCCCTGTACGCAGGTTCCGTCCACTCCATGACGGAGCTTGCCATCGCCCGTGGCATCCAAGGACTGGGCGCCGGCGGTCTCCTCGCGCTGGCCCTGACCATCATCGGCGACATCGTTGCCCTGAAGGACCGGGCCAAGTACCAGGGCTACTTCATGTCCGTTTTCGGCATCTCGTCTGTCCTTGGCCCTGTCATTGGCGGTGCCTTTGCCGGTTCAGCCAACATCCTGGGCTTCGACGGTTGGCGCTGGGTCTTCTTCATCAACCTCCCCATCGGCCTTGCCGCGCTGGTGGTGGTCTTCATGTACCTGCACCTGCCGGTCAGGCACGTGAAGCAGAAGATCGACTACTGGGGCGCAGCCGCCATCACCTTGGCGATTGTTCCGCTGCTCCTGGTAGCTGAGCAAGGCCGCACCTGGGGCTGGTCCTCCGCGGGATCATGGCTTTGCTACGGACTGGGCGTCATCGGCATCGTGGCGTTCCTCCTCGCCGAGAAGCGTGCCGGCGACTACGCGCTGATTCCGTTGCGTCTCTTCAAGAACACCACGTTCGGCTTGTCCTCGCTGTTGAACTTCATCATCGGTATCGGCATGTTCGGTGCCATCGCCATGCTGCCCATGTATTTGCAGCTGGTGAAGGGCCTTACTCCCACTGAGGCAGGCCTGATGATGATCACCTTCACCGTGGGCATCCTCTTCGGCTCCATCTCCGCCGGCCGCACCATCTCCAACTCCGGTGTATACCGGATCTTCCCGATCATGGGAACGGCAGTGCTTGCAGGCGCAGCAACGGTCATGGGGCTTGTCCTGGGCGTCGACACCGGCTTGTGGGTTCCCGGACTGATCGCAGTGTTCTTCGGCGTCGGACTCGGCTTCTGCATGCAACCGCTGACCCTTGCCATGCAGGTATCCGTCCCACCCAAGGACATGGGCGTTGGCACCTCCACGGCCGCGTTCTTCCGTTCCATGGGCGGCGCCGTCGGCACGGCAGTGTTCATCTCCATGCTGTTCAGCACGGCCGCGGACAAGATCGCAGACGGCATGAAAACAGCAGCATCCAGCCCCGACTACCAAGCTGTCATGCGGGACCCTGCCGTGGCCTCGGATCCTGCGAACGCCAAGCTGTTCGACTTCTTCAAGAACGGTGCCAACAACGATTCGTTGAACGACACCAGCTGGTTGCACTCGGCCAACAGCACGCTGACCCGGCCAATCACTGAAGGCTTTGCACAGGCAATTGACGTGGTCATGTTGACCGCTGCGGGCCTGATGATCATCGCTTTCCTGATCAGCTTCGCGCTGCCGAACAAGAAGCTCACGGATCCCAAGGCTGCCGCAAAGGATTCAGTTCCGGCCCACTAGTTCCCCGCGAAACCAAGCAGCATACCTCCCGACGACGGCCCTTGAGGATGGCACCATCCTTAAGGGCCGTCGTCGTGCTTTGTGTTCAATTTGTAGACTCAAGGAGCGGGTTGGAGGTCCGGACGAGCACCTTTCACGGA
Organism: Paenarthrobacter sp. TAF1; assembly: GCF_052113825.1. Classification (NCBI taxonomy): domain Bacteria; kingdom Bacillati; phylum Actinomycetota; class Actinomycetes; order Micrococcales; family Micrococcaceae; genus Paenarthrobacter; species Paenarthrobacter sp. TAF1. The sequence continues at coordinate 90,749 of NZ_JBFRDO010000013.1, read as the reverse complement.
CTCCCAGCGAACACACAGCCCGTGATCAGGGCTGAATGGGTTAAGAAAGTGAATGCATGTCACGTCCATCACTTGACTGGAACTTGGCGGATATGACGTGCCACACTGTGTAGCGCGAGTGCACCGGCGTCCCCGTCGGAACAGCCGACGACGTCACGCACCGCATTCCCACACATCTTTCCCAAGGGAGACCCATGTCCAGTCCCAGCACCGAAGCAGGCGCGCCCCACGTTTCCCGGAAGGTGATCGGCCTGGCTGTCGCCGGCGCAGTTGGCGGCTTCCTGTTCGGCTTTGATTCGTCCGTAGTCAACGGTGCGGTGGATGCCATGGCGGGCGAGTTCGCCATGAGCGAGGCTCTCACCGGCTTCGCCGTCGCCGTTGCCTTGCTCGGCTGTGCCGTGGGCGCCTACCTGGCCGGTAAAGTTGCCGACCGGTACGGCCGCATCCCCGCAATGAAGATCGGCGCACTCCTCTTCCTGGTCAGCGCCATCGGAACCGGCCTCGCCTTCAGCGTGTGGGACCTCATCTTCTGGCGGCTGGTAGGTGGCCTCGGCATCGGGCTCGCATCCGTGATTGCCCCCGCCTACATTTCGGAAATCTCCCCGCGGCACGTCCGCGGCCGTTTGGCCTCGCTCCAGCAACTGGCCATCACCACGGGTATCTTTGCGGCGCTGCTCTCCGACGCGGTCCTGGCCAACTCTGCCGGCGGCGCGGACGGAACGCTGTGGTTCGGGATCGAAGCCTGGCGCTGGATGTTCATCGCCTGCGCCGTGCCTGCCGCCATCTACGGCTGGATCGCCTTCCGCCTGCCCGAGTCACCGCACTTCCTGGTACTCAACGGCAAGGAAGACCAGGCCCGCACCATCTTCAACAAGCTCATTCCGGGCGACGACATCGACCGGCACATCCGCGAGATCCGCGAATCCATCCAGCAGGAAAAGCTCTCCACCAAGAAGGGCTCTCTGCGCGGCAACCGCTTCGGCCTGCTGCCCGTGGTGTGGATCGGCATCATCCTGTCCGTGCTGCAGCAGTTCGTCGGCATCAACGTGATCTTCTATTACTCCACCACTCTGTGGAAGGCCGTTGGATTCCAGGAAAAGGACTCCCTGACCATTTCCGTGGCCACCTCCGTCACCAACATCCTGGTGACGCTCGTGGCCATCGCACTGGTGGACCGGATTGGCCGCCGGCCCATCCTGCTGACCGGCTCCATCGGCATGGCAGTATCGCTCGGGATCATGGCGCTGGCCTTCTCCTCCGCGGTCGGCACTGGCTCCGAGATCACCCTTCCGGGTGCTTGGGGACCCATCGCCCTGGTAGCGGCGAACATCTTCGTCATCAGCTTCGGCGCCTCGTGGGGACCGCTCGTGTGGGTGCTGTTGGGCGAGATCTTCCCCTCCCGGATCCGCGCACGCGCTTTGGGCCTGGCAGCCGCCGCGCAATGGATCGCCAACTTTGCCATCACGCTCAGCTTCCCCATCATGGCGGCAGGTTCGCTGCCCCTGACGTACGCCATGTACGCAGCGTTCGCCGCGGCGTCGTTCTTCTTTGTGATGTTCAAGGTGCCCGAGACCAATGGCATGTCCTTGGAACAGGCGGAAACCCTGTTCGTCCCGAAGGGGGCGCCGGTAGCGCCGCTTCCGGTCACCTCGGACGAAGGCAAATAGCAGACGAAGAAGCCCGGCGGATCATATCCGCCGGGCTTCTTTTGCTTGGTGGCTTGTTACACCAGGTGCGGTTCGTGGGACGACAGGAAGCTGCGGCCGCTGAACGCGATCAGGATGGCAATCACCATGGCAACTGCGCCAGCGAAGAACGGCACCTGCGGCCCGAAGTGCTCGCCGAGCTGCGCGGCGGCAAAGGGAGCCAGCGCGCCGCCCATCCAGCGGACAAAGTTGTAGCCCGCCGACGCGACGGGACGCGGCGAATCGGAGACGCCCATGGCCAGTTCCGTGTAGACCGTGTTGTTGATGCCCAGCAGGGCACCGGCCACGATGACAAGCACGACGACGGCGGTCACCGAGTGCCCGGCAGCCAGTCCCAGCCCGACGAGGTCGAGCATCAGGACAGCCAGCGTTCCGGTCAGGACCTTGACGGCACCGAAGCGCTTTTGCAGGACGGGAGCCACGAATACCGAGAACACGGCTACGGCAACGCCCCAACCGAAGAACACTCCCCCGATGCCGTAGGCATCCATTCCCAGGATGAAGGGAGTGAAGGCGAGGATGGTGAAGAAGCCATAGTTGTAGAACAGCGCACTGGCTGCGGTGGTGCGGAGGCCCTTGTGGCCAAGTGCGAGGAGCGGGTCCCGGAGGCGGGACTTCTTCGCCGGGGCAGGTGTCTTGGGGAGCAATGCCAACAGTGCGATAAATGCTGCGGCCATCAGGACCGCCGTGCCGAAGAACGGGGCGCGCCACTGCCATCCGCCAAGCAGGGCACCGAGCAGCGGGCCGAGCGAGATGCCCAGGCCCAGGGCGGCCTCGTACAGGATGATCGCTGTGCCGGTACCACCGCTGGCCACACCGACGATCACGGCCAGGGCAGTTGCGACAAACAGCGCGTTGCCGAGTCCCCACCCCGCGCGGAAGCCAACCAGCTGCTCAACACTGCCGGACAGGCCGGACAACGACGCAAACACCACGATGATCGCCAGGCCGATGAGAAGCGTCTTCTTGCCGCCGATCCGGGACGACACGAAACCACTGATCAACATCGCCACCGCAGTCACCAGGAAGTAGCTGGTGAACAGCAATGACACTTCGCTGGTGGAGGCCTGCAGGTTCTTGGCGATTGCCGGGAGGATGGGGTCCACGAGCCCGATGCCCATGAAGGCGAAAACAGCCGCGAGGGCCGTGGCCCACACCGCTTTCGGCTGTTTGAGCAGGGAAGCCTTCTCCGCTTCGAGGGTGGTTTCGATGGTTGTTTCGGCGCTTGCTGAAGCGTCAGCCAACTGGCGTGACATTCAATTGCTCCTTGTCGGTGCGTTAATTCGTGTTAGTTCTGGAATGAGCTGTTGATTTTGCTGATGACGGGAAGTGCCGTGGCCAGCTGCTCGATTTCCTGTGCGCTGAGGCCCTGCAGCAGTTCGGCCACCATGGCATTCCGCCGTTGGTTGGCCGATTCGACGGCGGCAGTCCCGGCGTCGGTGATGGCCACCTGGACGGCGCGGGAATCGTCGGGGTCGGGTCGACGGGTGACCAGGCCGGCACGCTCAAGCTTGATGATCTGCTCTGTGGCGCTCGGGACTTTGATCCCCAGGTTCTTGGCGATGTCACCCACGCGGAGGCCGCCGTCGGAGATCATTGAGAGCAGGCTCAGCTGGGCAGCCGTCAGCTCGCCCTCCGGGTCCAGGCGTCGGAACATGTAGACGCCCAGGCGCAGTGCTTCGCGAAAGTCCTGTGCGAGGTCCGTGAGGCGGGAATCAGGAGAACCGTTCATATTTAGGTAGCCTAATAGTTAGGGACCCTAATAGTCAAGATGCAGCTGCCCACACGCGGAGGGCAGCTGCACCTAGAGCTTGAGCTTCATACCCTCATGGCTCGCAACAAACCCCAGCCGCTCGTAGAAGCGGTGCGCCGCAACCCGGGATTTGTCCGTCGTGAGCTGGACCAGCGAGCAGCCGCGCTCCCGGGCCTGGTCGATGGCCCACTGGATCATGAGCGCACCGACACCCTGCCCACGCAGCTCCCCGGACACGCGCACGGCCTCGATCTGCGAGCGCCAGGACCCCTTGCGGGACAAGCCTGGAATGTAGCTGACCTGGAAGGTGGCCACCACTTCGCCATTGAGTTCCCCCACCACCAAAAGGTGGGCCGGGTCGGCGTCGATCGCGTCAAAGGCCCGCTCGTACGGCGCCGGATCGTCGGCACTTTCGCGGACGGCACCCAGCTGGTCGTCGGCGAGCAGCGTGAGAATCCGCGGCAGATCGCCCCTGCGGGCGCGCCGCAGGGAGAACGTTCCACCCTCGACGGCGGCAGTCATCAAGGCGGGCGCGGCGGCAGGTTCCGTAGTCACGAACCCAGCATGCCACTTTCTCGGAACTTAGTGTTGCTAAGTACTGGTACTTAGTTCTACTATGTAGTGGTAGCTAGTAATACTGAGTAGCGAGGGAGGTGTCCGATGGGCAAGCAAATGACAGAGATGCTCAAAGGCACATTGGAGGGCATCGTCTTGGCCCTCCTGACCGGAAAGGCAGCGTACGGGTATGAAATCACCACGCTGCTCCGGGAGCAGGGCTTCACCGAGATCGCTGAGGGCACCGTTTACGCGCTGCTGGTCAGGATCGAACAAAAGGGGCTGGTGGACGTCGAGAAGCGGCCGTCCGAAAAGGGGCCACCCCGCAAGGTGTACACGCTCAACCCCCAGGGCGAAAAAGAACTGAACGAATTCTGGAACACCTGGAGCTTCTTGTCCGAACGGCTTGAACAGCTCCGCAAGGAAGGAAAATAACATGGCAGCAAAATGGATCGAGCTCGTCACCGGATCGCTCGAACAGAAGAAGCAGTACAAGCAAGCCAAGGCACGGTTGGATGCCCTGCCCGAGCCGTACCTCACCGTAGCCACCGCCTTCAACCGGTACTTGATGTACTACGGCGGCGTGACCGAAGGCGACACCATGGTCCAGATGTTCACGGACCTGGCGGACCTCTGGGAACGCGCAGCCGTCGACGGTACGCCCGTGAGCGGGATCGTCGGCGACGATCCCATCGAATTCGCAGAGACCTTTGCCCAGGCGTACGGCGGAAAGCGCTGGATCGACAAGGAGCGCGAGCGCCTCAACAAGGCAATCGACAAAGCGAAAGAAGCGGAATCATGACTTCCACGGCAATCCGGGTGCAGGGCATAGAGAAGTCGTACAAAGATCTCCACGTCCTCCGCGGGGTGGATTTCGAGGTAGCGTCAGGCAGCATCTTCGCCCTTCTCGGTTCCAACGGGGCCGGCAAGACCACCATGGTGAAGATCCTGTCCACGCTTCTCACAGCGGACGGCGGGCAGGCCGCCGTCGAGGGTTTCGACGTCGCAAGCGAGTCGCTCCAGGTGCGGCAGTCCATCAGCCTCACCGGTCAGTTCGCCGCAGTGGACGAGGTGTTGACCGGCAGGGAGAACCTGGTACTCGTGGCGAAGCTGCGGCACTTGAAGAATCCCGGCGGGATCGCCGACGAGTTGCTGGGCCGGTTCAGCCTCACCGATGCCGGCTCCCGCAAAGTGGCAACCTACTCCGGCGGCATGCGTCGCCGGTTGGACATCGCCATGAGCCTGATCGGCGATCCGAAGGTGATCTTCCTGGACGAGCCCACCACCGGACTCGACCCGGAAGCCCGCCTGGAGGTGTGGCAGATCGTCAAGAACCTTGCCAACAAAGGCACCACGGTCCTGCTCACCACCCAGTACCTCGACGAGGCCGAACAGTTGGCAGACCGAATCGCCATCCTTCATGAGGGACGCATCATCGCCAACGGCACGCTCCAGGAGCTGAAGCAGCTGCTGCCGCCCGCCAAGGTGGAGTACGTGGAGAAGCAACCAAGCCTGGAGGACATCTTCCTGGCCCTCGTGGGAAGCACCGGAACAAGCGAGCCAGTAAAGGACAGGTCATGAGCACCCATTTCTTCGCAGACACCTCGGTCCTGCTGGGCCGTTCCATGCGGCACATCTTCCGCAGCGTGGACACCATCATCACCACCGCGATCACCCCGATCGCCCTGATGCTGCTGTTCGTCTATGTTTTCGGCGGCGCCATCCGGACCGACACTGAAAACTACGTCAACTACCTGCTCCCGGGCATCATGCTGATAGCCATCGCTTCGGGCATCGCGTACACGGCGGTCCGCCTCTTCACGGACCTGCAGGGCGGCATCTTCGAGCGGTTCCAATCCATGCCGATCGCGCGCTCCTCGGTCCTGTGGGCACACGTCCTGACATCGTTGGTGGCCAACGGACTTTCCCTGGTGATCATCGTCGGAGTTGCACTGCTCATGGGCTTCAGGACTTCGGCGAACGTGCTGGACTGGCTGGCCGTAGCTGGAATCCTGGCGCTGTTCACTCTGGCATTGACGTGGATCGCCATCATTGCGGGCCTTTCGGCGAAGTCCGTGGACGGCGCCGGCGGCTTCTCCTACCCGCTGATCTTCCTGCCGTTCATCAGCTCGGCGTTCGTTCCGACGGAAACCATGCCCGGTCCGGTCCGCTGGTTCGCCGAGAACCAACCGGTGACGTCCATCGTGAACACCATCCAGGACCTGTTCGCCCAGCGACCGGCCGGAACGGATATTTGGGTAGCACTGGCCTGGTGCCTGGGAATCCTCCTCGTCTCCTACGCCTTTGCGACGGCGGCCTACAAGCGCCGGAACGCCTAGCGGCCCGTGTTCTGAAACCCAGCCTGAACCAACGGCCAAAGCTCCCTTTTCCACAAGGGAGCTTTCGCCATGCAGACCGATTGGCCATTGGTCAGACATTAGCTATAGCTTTATCGAACAGATTTGTAACGGCCGTCACTATTCTGACGGTTCCTCCGAAGGGTTCTTGAACTAATGTCCGACCAGACAACACAGGGGCAGCTCCGCGCCTCCAGCAGGGACAGCGAGCCCCACCTCTCACGCTCGCTCAGCAACCGCCACATCCAGCTCCTGGCCATCGGCGGCGCCATCGGAACGGGCCTCTTCATGGGCTCCGGCAAGACCATCTCGGTCGCCGGGCCTTCGGTGATCTTCGTCTACATGATCATCGGCTTCATGCTCTTCTTCGTGATGCGCGCCATGGGCCAGCTCCTGCTGTCCAACCTGAACTACAAATCCTTCAGCGACTTCGCGGGCGACCTCCTGGGCCCGTGGGCCGGCTTCTTTACGGGTTGGACGTACTGGTTCTGCTGGGTAGTCACCGGCGTTGCGGACGTGATCGCCATTGCGGGCTACGCCAACGAGCTCTGGCCGGGAATCCAGCTGTGGATCCCGGGCCTGGCCACCATCATCATCCTGCTCCTCCTGAACCTCCCCACCGTCAAAGCCTTCGGCGAGACCGAGTTCTGGTTCGCGCTCATCAAGATCGTGGCCATCGTCGCGCTGATCGTCGTGGGCCTGGTCATGATCTTCACCGGCTTCCAGTCCAACGCAGGCACCGCCAGCTTCACCAACCTCTGGAGCCACGGCGGCTTCTTCCCCAAGGAATTCATGGGCTTCGTGGCCGGCTTCCAGATCGCCGTGTTCGCGTTCGTGGGCATCGAACTGGTGGGCACTGCCGCTGCAGAAACCAAGAACCCGGAGCACAACCTGCCCCGCGCCATCAACGCCATTCCCCTGCGCGTCATGCTCTTCTACGTAGGCGCCCTGATCATCCTCATGTCGGTCACCCCGTGGACCGAATTCAAGGCAGGCCAAAGCCCGTTCATCGCCATGTTCTCCCTGGCGGGCCTGGGCATGGCAGCGACTGTGGTGAACCTGGTGGTGCTCACCTCTGCCATGTCCTCGGCCAATTCGGGCATCTACTCGACGTCCCGCATGGTCTACGGCCTGGCAAATGACGGCGACGCACCCAAACTCTTCGGCCGGCTCTCCAGCCGCAAAGTACCCCAGAACGCACTGTTCCTCTCCTGCGTCCTGTTGCTGGCCGGCGTCGCGCTTCTCTACGCGGGCAAGGACGTCGGCGTGGCGTTCGACATGGTGACCACCGTGTCCGCAGTCTGCTTCATGTTCGTGTGGTCCATCATCCTGGCCAGCTACCTGGTGTACCGCAAGCGCCGCCCCGAGCTGCACGCGGCCTCGCCGTTCAAGATGCCCGGCGGCGTTCCGATGGTGTGGGTAGTGTTCGCCTTCTTCGCATTCCTTGTCTGGGCGCTCACTACGCAGCCCGACACCCTCACGGCACTGCTGGTGACACCCATCTGGTTCGCAATCCTCGGCGTCGCGTACGCAGTAGTCCGCAAGTCTCCGCTCCACCAGGCCCGCGTGGCTGAGTGGAAGGCGATGTCGGAAGCGGAAACCTCGGCAGCGCACTAGACCCCCGCACCCGAAAAAGCCCGACGTCGGGCACTCACTTGAGTGCTCGACGTCGGGCCTTTATGTGGAACGTGAGAGAGCGTCAGAGCTCGGCCTGCCGGTCCTCCACCAGCTTCTGCACGGCGGGGAACAGCGGGTGCGTCGGCGGCAGTTCCGTAACGCGTTCGACGACGGCGGCCGCGTCCAGTTCGGACAGCATCCTGGCAAGCTCCACGGCTTCGTCATCGGCACCGTCGTCAAAACGGAGGGCTGCCGACATCGCCTCGAGCAGGGCCACCGGGGTGACGCCCCGCTCTGCCAGCTCGGCCGCCGGACCAACGAACCGCTCGTGCCGGCCAAGCTTCCGCAGCGGCGCACGGCCCACGCGGTTCACGGTATCCGGCAGGTGCGGGTTGCTGAAGCGTTGCAGGATTTTCTGGACGTACGCTTCCTGCTCGGCCTCCACGAAACCGTGCTTGGCAACCAGGAGTTCCTTGGTTTCCTCCAGCACGGCCCGGACCTTCGCGGCCACGGCAGGATCGGCCATGGCGTCCGAGATCTTCTCAAGCCCTGCACCGTAGCCGAAGTACGCAGCCGACGCATGGCCGGTGTTAACCGTGAACAGCTTGCGCTCGATGTACGGTCCCAGCTCGTCCACGAACGTCGCGCCGGGGATGCTCGGCGCATTGCCGCCGAACGGCGTACGGTCGATGACCCACTCGTAGAACGTTTCCACCGTGACGTCCAGGCCTTGGCCTGGTGCCTGGTTGGGCACGATCCGGTCCACTGCGGTGTTGGCAAAAACCGCGACGGCGTCCAGGTCACCGGCAGAATCGTCCCAGGCAGCCCGGATCTCCGTGTGGAGGAGGTCCGTGGCATTGATGGCGTTCTCGCAGGCCATGACCTGCAGCGGAGGGAGGTCCGCGGGCCGGGCGGCAAGCCCGCGGGCAATCACCGGCGCCACGAACTTCAGGATGTGGGGCCCCACCGCGGTGGTGACCACATCCGCCGTCGCGATTTCCTCCACAACAGCGGCTTCCTGTGCAGCCGAGTTCAAGGCGCGGAAGCCTTCCACGGTCTTGACCGCCGGGTTTTCGCCTACCTCATGGACGTCGTAGCTGCTGGCCTCCGCGAGCTGGCTGATGAGTGCATCCGCGACGTCGGCGAACACCACCTCATACCCGGCTTCGTGCAGCAGCAGCCCCACGAAACCCCGCCCGATGTTGCCTGCCCCAAAATGGACTGCCTTCACTATGCGTTGACCTTTCCGAACAGCTCCAGGACTTCATCCACCGTGGTTGCCTGCTCCAACTGGGCAACCTGCGCCTTGTTGGTGAAGATCTTGGCGATGGAAGAGAGGATGTGGAGGTGTTCGTTGTTGATGCCGGCCACGCCGACTACGAACTTCACTTGCTTGCCGCCCCAGTCGATGCCCTCGGGGTACCGGATGATGGACACGGCCGAGTGGTTGATGTGTTCCTTGGCATCGTTGGTGCCGTGGGGGATCGCCAGGAAGCTGCCCATGTAGGTGGACACGGATTCCTCACGCTCGTGCATGGCATGGACGTAGCTGACATCCACGGCGCCACGGTCCAGCAGCAGCTTTCCGGCCTCGTCGATCGCACTGTCGCGGTCGCGGGAGGTGCCGTTCAGGATCACGCTTTCGCGAAGCAGGACGCCTTTGCCTTCGACGGCGGCAGCCGGCTCGGCGGCATGGGCACCATGGGCGGGGGCTTCTTCGACGGCCCCCGAAGGAGCAGCCGCTGCTGGAGCGTCTGCGCTGTTGCTCGAACGTACCAAGTCAACGATTTCGTCGTACCTGGGGCTGTTCATGAAGTTGTCTACCGAGTAGTGCACGGCGCTGGACGTGCGCGGTTGTGCACGTTCGGTGAGGTCCTGGTGGGTGACCACGACGTCGTAGGTGTCGCTGAGGTTGGCGATGGCCGAGTTGGTGACCTTGACGTCCGGGAAGCCGGCCGCCTTGATCTTGTTGCGGAGGACGGAGGCACCCATGGCACTCGAGCCCATGCCGGCGTCGCAGGCAAACACGATGTTCCGGACCGGACGGGTCAGGACGGTGCCTTCACCCTGGGCTGCTTGCCGGTCTCCCACGAGGGCGGAGGAGACGGAGCTCTTTTTGCCCTTCATGGCTTCCATACGGGACGTGGCTTCACTGAGATCGTCGTCGCCCTTGTTCTTGGACGTGCGCAGGATCAGGGAGGCGATCAGGAAGGACACAGTGGTGGCAAGCACGACAGCGAGGACCACGCCCACGTAGCTGTCACGTGAGGTTTGGGCTATGACGGCAATGATGGAACCCGGAGCTGCCGGAGCCACGAGACCGGAGTTGGTGATGGCCAGGGTAGCGATGCCCGTCATGCCGCCGCCGATGGCAGCGAGGATGAGGATGGGCTTCATCAGGACGTACGGGAAATAGATCTCGTGGATTCCGCCCAGGAAGTGGATGATCGCAGCACCGGGAGCAGATGCCCGTGCGGCACCACGGCCGAAGAACATGTAGGCCAGCAGGATGCCCAGGCCGGGGCCGGGGTTGGCTTCGAGCAGGAACAGGATGGACTTGCCCTGGTCCAGCGACTGCTGGATGCCCAGCGGTGTCAGTACGCCGTGGTTGATGGCGTTGTTCAGGAAGAGGACCTTGGCAGGCTCGATGAAGATGCTGGTGAGGGGCAGCAGGCCGTTGTCCACCAGGAACTGAACCACTGAGCCGGCACCGGCTGTGAAGGCCTTGACTACGGGGGTCAGGCCGTAGAACCCGAGCAGGGTCAGAATTCCGCCCCAGATACCGGCGGAGAAGTTGTTGACCAGCATTTCGAAGCCCGGACGGATCTTGCCGTCCCAGATGCTGTCGATCTTTTTCATGGTCCAGCCGCCCAGCGGCCCCATGATCATGGCCCCGATGAACATAGGAATACCCGTGCCCACAATGACACCCATGGTGGCGATGGCACCCACCACACCGCCGCGGACGTCATAGACCATCCGGCCACCGGTGTAGGCAATCAGAAGCGGAAGCAGGTAGTTGACCATTGGGCCCACAAGGCCCACGTTGGCAACACCCTCGGCGTTGGTCCCATAGCCCCCGAGTTCCGGGACGGGAATCCAGCCCTTCTCGATGAACAGGGCCGTGATGAGGCCCCAGGCGATGAAGGCGCCGATGTTGGGCATGATCATGCCGGACAGGAATGTTCCGAACTTCTGGACGCCAACGCGGGCGCTGGTGCGGGGCTTCGCAACTGTCTCTGTTGCCATGTGAATTCCTAACGTGTTTCCCGCGGCGGCGCGGGGTCAGTCGATATAGAGATCGAGAGAGAGCAGCTAGGAGCTGCTGGAAATGCGATGAAGCCATTCCAGGAAAAGCTTCAGTTCAGAGCTGGAAAGTTGGTCCGAATGCGAGGCCTGCAGTGCCGCATTCAGGGCGATTGCCGCAACAACTACCGACGACTTACCGGAGTCGTCCGCTGCGGCGCCACGGGCGGTTTCCGTGGAGACGGCAAAAATCATGGAATCCCGGGTCATCGTTGAGAGCTCGAGGTTCCGTTCTTCCACCGGTTCAGCGATCAGCATGAGCGTGACGCCCACGTTGGCCGCGAGAATGCTCCGTGCCGCTTCGCGGGGCGGCACATTGATCTGACCTGCGATGGCGGCCTTGTTCAACATCTCTTCCAGGAGCGCTTCAGCATCGGCCACGATTGCCGGGCGGCTCTCCGGCCTGATGTTGCCGAACATGACCAGGTACAGATGGGGTTGGGTCAATCCGAACTGGACGTGGTTGTCCCACATCCGCCGGACGTCTTCCAAGGGCTCCCCGGACGGCGCAAAGTCCCGCTCCCCCGCCACGTACTCTTCGAAGCCTGCTGATACGACGGCGTCGAACAGTCCTTCCTTGTCACCAAAGTGGTGGTAGAGCGTAGGCGCCGTGACACCGGCAAGCTTGGTGATCTGGCGCGTTGAGACCGCTGACCCCTCCGAATTCGCCAGCAATTCGGCAGCTGCGCGAAGCAACCGAATTTTAGGCGGAAGCTGGTCATCGAAACTCATAACCGCTACCCTAGCACCTATAGCGTTGCTATATGAAGTGGCTCACAAAGGAATTTTGTAGGCTGGTTACAGAGGCTCCCGGTGCCGTCGCCGACGGGTCTGAAACAACAAGCAGGAACAGAGGATTCAGTGCAGAATTTCCAAGGAGTTGGGGTAAGCCCTGGCCGCATCACGGGTTCCGTCCGCCAGATGCCCAAGCCGGTGAGTGAACCGCCGTCGGGGGAACGCCTGGCCGCGGACGTCGCTCCGGAAGACGCCGTCGCGCGTTTGAAGGCAGCGGCGCAAGCCGTCCATGATGAACTCAAGGCGCGGGCGGACACGGCCTCGGGCGACGGCAAGGCGGTCCTTGAGGCCACCGCCCTCATGGCCAAAGACACCATGCTGCTGAAATCGGCGGGCAAACTCGTCAACGCCGGAACCTCCGCAGAACGGGCCATCTGGGAAGCCGGCGCATCGGTCTCCGAAATGCTGCACAACCTGGGCGGCTACATGGCCGAGCGCGCCACCGACGTGCTGGATGTCCGCGCACGCATTGTCGCTGAACTCCGGGGTGTCCCCGCACCAGGCATCCCGTCCTCCGAAACACCCTTCATCCTGGTAGCCGAGGATCTCGCTCCCGCCGACACTGCGACCCTGAATCCCGCAGTTGTCCTGGCGCTGGTGACCTCAGGCGGCGGGCCGCAGTCCCACACGGCGATCATCGCGCGCTCCCTTGGCCTGCCCGCCGTCGTTGCGGCCCACGGCGTGGACGGGATCGCGGACGGCTCAGAGGTTTATGTGGACGGCGCTGCCGGCTTCGTCGCCGTCGAACCGACCGAGGAACAACGTGCACTTGCCACCGCCTGGGCGGAAACTTCCGCCACGCTGGCAGCCTTCGACGGAAACGGCACGACGGCGGACGGCCACCTGGTCCCGCTCCTCGCCAATGTGGGCGGAGCCAAGGATGCCGTGGCAGCTGCGAAGCTGGGCGCCCAGGGCGTTGGCCTGTTCCGCACCGAATTCTGCTTCCTGGAGCGCGACACCGAGCCCTCCGTGGATGAGCAGGCCGCCGCCTACAAAGCCGTGTTTGACGCGTTCCCGGGCAAGAAGGTGGCCCTCCGCACCCTCGACGCCGGCGCCGACAAGCCCCTCCCCTTCCTCACGGATGCCACCGAGCCCAACCCTGCACTGGGCGTTCGCGGCTACCGCACCGACTTCACCACCCCGGGCGTCCTGGAACGCCAGCTCGAGGCGATCGCCCGCGCCGCGTCGGAATCCGAGGCCGATGTGTGGGTCATGGCTCCCATGATCTCCACAGCTGCCGAGGCAGGACGCTTTGCCTCGCTCTGCGCAGCAGCGGGAATCCGGACGCCAGGCGTAATGGTGGAGGTCCCCTCCGCTGCGCTGACGGCCGCAACCGTGCTGCGTGAAGTGGGATTCGCGTCCCTGGGCACGAACGACCTCACCCAGTACGCCATGGCCGCCGACCGCCAGCTGGGCCCCCTCGCGGACCTGAACACTCCGTGGCAACCCGCGGTGCTGCGGCTGGTGCAGCTCACCGTGGAAGGCTCGGCACAGGAGGGCAACAACAAGCCCGTTGGCGTCTGTGGCGAGGCCGCCGCGGACCCCGCCCTCGCTGTCGTCCTCACCGGACTGGGCGTCACCACACTGTCCATGACCGCGCGCTCGTTGGCCGCGGTCGGGACCGTGCTGAAGACCGTCACGCTGGAGCAGGCGCAGGAACTTGCACGCCTGGCTCTTTCCGCCCCCAGCGCCACCGAGGCACGCGACTGGGTCCGCGCCAAGCTCCCCGTGCTCGAAGAGCTCGGCCTCTAACCCTTCCCGCACCAACGCAAGGAGAAACCATGCCAGAACGCACAGCAACCGTAGCCAGCCGCTCCGGACTGCACGCCCGGCCCGCTGCCCTGTTCGCCGAGGCAGCCGGCGAGCAGCCGGTGGATGTCACCATCGCCATGCAGGGCCAGCCCGAGGACGAAGCGATGGACGCGGCCAGCATCCTCTCGCTTATGACCCTCGGCGCTGCGAAGGGTGACGTGGTGGTGCTTCGAGCCGAGGGGGACGGTGCCGATGCCGCGCTGGACGCACTGGTGAAGCTGCTGGAAACGGATCTGGACGCGGAGTAAGTTCTTCCTCCACGCCGCAGGCTAGGCTTCTGCCATGGCATTGATAGCTCCCCGCGTCACAGCAGGCCTCCCCACCGACGACGCCCGGAACCTGGCACGCTCCCTCAACGACAGCGACGACATCACCGTGTTCGTGGACGGCACGGTCCACCGCCTGCCCGATCAGGCGCGGGACGCCGTCGTCGACCTCCTTGCGAGGCTCGGTCGGGGTGAAACGGTGACCGTCAGCAGCGTGGAGGAAATGCTGACGACTTCGCAGGCTGCGGAGCTTGCCGGGATCTCGCACACCTATCTGCGGAACATGACCGACCGTGGCGAGATTCCGGTGGAGTACCGGGGAACGCATCGTCGGATCCGGCAGGCGGCGATCATTGCGTGGCTGGAAACCCAGAAGCGCAAGCAGGACGAAACCGCCGCCGCGGAGGCTGCGGAAAGCGACTGAAAGTGTCCGAGTGATAAGGATCAAGCAACGATCCCAGCCAACAGGCGGGGACCTGTAAAGCCCGGGGTTACGCTTGATCGGTGGGCAATTTCAAAGGGTGGCATATCGTGGCCGGTTTGGCTGCGCTTGCCCTTGCCATACCCTTGGGCTCAGCCATGGGATTGAACTTTGTGGCCACCTTCATGTTCGCGTGCACGGTGTTCGTGGCGGTCACCATGTGGACCGAATCGAAAATCGCACGACGCCGGGAGGCGGCTGACGCTGCGAAGGCAACTGATGCGCGGCCGGCCGACTCCAATGAATCGGACGACGCCGCGCGGGACTAGCTCGCACCGGCGAGCCCTCCGAAACCGACAGCATGCTGTTCAATAGCTGTATGGCTTCAAGGTACTTTTCCGTCGTTTGTCCCGCATGAGCGCGCTACTGTCCTCCGACATAGAGGCCCATGGCCTCACCGGACGCATCTTCTGGACCGAGGGGTCTCCCGAACCCGGGGCCGGGGCCGGGTCGGCAGAGAAGCCTGCCTACATCCTGATCCACGGCATCGGGGTTTCCCACAGGTACCTGGCACGACTGCACGCCGTGCTGGCGGCGCATGCGCCCACGTACTCCTTCGACCTGCCGGGCTTCGCCGGCACTCCCCGGCCCGGCAGGCAACTCCAGGTCGAGGACTACGGCGCCTTCATTGCCGGGGCCCTGGCATCCCGCGGCATCGACTCCTACATTTTGGTAGGCCACTCAATGGGGGTGCAGTTCGCCATTGAGGCTGCACTGCACCGGCCGGAAAGTGCACGGCAGCTTGTGCTCATGGGGCCGGTTGTCGATTCGCGGCACAAGAACGTGATGCAGCAGTCGATTGCCCTGACGCTGGATGGCATCCTCCGCGAGAGTCCTTCGTCCAACTGGATCGTCACGGGGGACTACTTCCGGTGCGGACCGCGCTGGTACGTCACCGAACTGCCCGTGATGATGAAGTACCCGACCCTGGATCGACTGTCCGGCATCGATGTCCCGGTCCTGGTTCTCCGGGGAAGCCGCGACCATGTTGCCGGACCGGATTGGTCCTTGAGGCTTTCGCGGGCGGTGGCCCAAGGGCGCCTGGTGGAAATTCCCGGCGTCGGCCACGTTGCCCAGCACATGCGCCCCAAAGCCGTGGCGGACGCCATCCGCAGCTTCGTCAACGCCACCACCCGGCACCGCTGAGCAAGCAGGACGCCGAGGCGCAGGGAGCCGCATTGGCACGGGCACCTCTGCGGACGGCCTTGTTGGCGCGGCCCGTCCCGGATAGGCTGTCGGAGCAAGCTAATTAGTAAGCTTACTTACGAAAGGGCTCACCATGACCAGCTATGACCCGGAAGACGATCCCCGTACCTTCGGCGTGAGCGGCGCCAGTGGACCCATCGACACTACCGCCGACGCGGACAGCATCCACGAAGATCCCGACATGCGCCAGGACGAGGACGACGACCCCGCTTCCTCGGCCAATCCCGACCCCCTGGATGGAAACGTCACAGGCCTCGAGCCAGGCGGCGGCGTGCCCCCGGGAGAAACCCCGCCCGCCGAAGGCAGCATGAGCAGCGACCAAGGGCACGAGGAGTAGTTCCCCGCCGGGCCACTACGGCAGGCTCAGGATCTCCCCAAGGTCGTACTCCGCAGGCTCTTCCAGCTGCGAGTACGTGCAACTTTCAGGAGTCCGGTCCGGCCGCCACCGACGGAACTGCGTCGTGTGGCGGAACCGGTCACCCTCCATGTAGTCGTAGGCCACCTCGATCACCAGTTCGGGGCGCAGCGGCACAAAGGAGAAGTCCTTTCCAGCGCTCCACCTGCTCTGCGCCCCGGGCATCCGTGACCCCCCGGGCGAATCGTCCTGCTTGGCCCACTCGCCCCACGGATGGTCGCCGAGTTCCACTTGGTAGGGCTCAAGCTCCGCCACCAACGCCTCCCGCTTTGCCATGGAGAATGACGCCACGACGCCGACGTGATGAAGCCGGCCTGAGTCGTCGTAGAGCCCCAGAAGCATCGACCCCACAACTTTCGCGGTCTTGTGCCAACGGAACCCGGCCACCACGCAATCGGCTGTCCGCTCATGCTTCGTCTTGAACATCACCCGCTTGTTCGGCTGGTAGGTGCCGTCGAGCGGTTTCGACAGCACGCCGTCGAGGCCTGCTCCCTCAAGCTGCACGAACCATTTCTTGGCGCGCCCCAGGTCCGTCACCGCAGGCGTTACGTACACAGGAGGCCGGGCGTCGGCGAGGGCCTTCTCCAAGGCCGCGCGCCGCTCGGCGAAGGGCCGGCCGGTCAGATCCTCGTCGCCGAGGGCAAGCAGGTCGAACGCCACCAGGGACGCCGGCGTCTTCTCCGCAAGCATCCGAACCCGGCTGTCCGCGGGATGGATTCGCTGCTGCAGCACCTCGAACTCAAGCCTGTTGCCCTGGATCAGGATGATCTCGCCGTCTACAACGCACTTGTCCGGAAGGTTCTTCTTCAGCGCTTCCACCAGCTCCGGGAAGTAGCGGGTCATGGGCTTCTCGTTGCGGCTGCCCAGGACGATGTCGTCCCCGTCCTTGAAGACGATGGTCCGGAAACCGTCCCATTTGGGCTCGTAATGCCCAACGTCGGGGATGTTCGGGACGGACTTGGCGAGCATGGGCGAAACGGGCGGCATCACTGGTAGGTCCATAGCTCATGTCTACCGGCCAGTACGTGCCCAAGGCTAGTGTTGGCGGATGGACATCTTGGCCGTGTTGGCAGCAGTGCTCGGAGTTCCCGCGCTCATGGGCGCGCTTTGGTACTGGATTGCGCGGGAGAACAAGCGCGGCGTCCGGCGGGCCGCAGCAGGCGGCATGCTGGGGATCGCAGACGAAGTCTTCCGCCCTGCCACACATCAAGCCCACCAGGTCCGGAAAATCGAACACGAACTCCCCGCCCCCGCACCGGCCCCGAAGCCTAAGCGGTAGCACCCTCCCGCGGGGGCAGAACTACCGCCCGTTACATTAATGTGACTTTACTTTCCGCCTCCTGTACGGTCGTAGGGCGACCCGATCTCCGCTGGGCCGCTTCTGGATTGACGCCGGGCTCTGCCGCAATCCAGGATCCGCCAGACTCGCGGCAGAGACGGGGGACCCACAGTTTCCCGGGCTTGTTTTCTCTGCAAGCCCTTGGGGTGAAGCCGCCACGCGCGGCCGGACGGCCTCGTCCGAACCCGACAGCTAACCTCGCAGGCGTTGAGAGGCACAACCATGTCCCCAACCATGGATAACCCACGCCGCGCGCAACTCGAGCGCGAGCGCACCAAGCCAACCGGACGCCGTCGGGCCCAACCCAGCGGATCCCCGGAACCAGCCACGACGGCGATCCCCACCCAAGCAGAACCCGCCACGACGGCGATCCCCACCGTAACGGCACCCACTCCGGCATCATCTGCTACGGCTGCGCCCACCACACGGGCTGCGGCCCGGGCCGCTGAGCGTGAGCGTGCGGCAAGGGCTGTGATCGCCCCTGCCGAGCCGAAGGCAGCCCCTGCGCTTCCGGAGCCGGCAACCGCAGGCCCGGAGCCGGCAACCGCAGCGATTCCGGTAGTCGAAGCCGCGCGGGCCGCAGCTCCGGCATCCACCACACCAGGGCCTCCCACGTCAGCCATTCCCGTGGTTGCCGCCCGCAAGGCAGCCACCCGCGGGGAAGCCACAGCCGAAGCGGCTGCCCCGGCCCCGGCGGCATCCCGCAAGACACCTCCGCCGGTAACGGCATCAACCCTCGGCACCACCTCCTCATTTGGCCGCGAACCCCAAGCTGTTCTGCGGAAAGCCGCGTCGGTGAAACACATGAGCCAGCGCATGGCAGTGGTTGCCGGAGCGCTGGGCCTGGTACTGACTGCGGGAACCGTCGGGCAGGCACTGGAGCTTCCGTTCTTCGGTCAGGAAAGTCCGGCCCAGGAAGCCAACGGCGGCCAGGGTGGCGAGGACCGCCAACCGGGCTCGGCAGCCCCTGCGCCCCGGGCTTCCTACACCACAGCGTCCTCCCCGTCGTCGTCGGGTCAATCGTCATCCGAAGCAGGCCAACCGGCCACGGTACCGGAGGCGACGGTACCGGAAGCGCCTGTGGCGGTTTCGCCGTCGTCGGTTCCTTCACCGCACGTTTCCCTGGCAGCCCCTGTCTGGGTCCCCTCGGCGTCTGCCCCGGCAGTCGCAGCGCCGTCCCCCGTAGCCGGCACTCCGGCTCCGACCCAACCTGCGCCGGCGCCCGGCGACGTGCCCTCGGACACGATCACGACGCCGCCGGCAACACCGACGCCCACCACGACGCCGACGCCGACCACCACTCCCACGCCGACCCCGACGCCAACACCGACGGGAACGCAAACGGCAAAGCCCCGGCCCACCGGCAAGCCCACCGCAGGCACGTCGCCTCAGCCGCAGGCGTCCACCTTGGAATCGCTCCTTGACGCCGCACAGAAGGCACTGCAGTGAGCACGCGGTTGCCCCGCACCAACGTGCACACCGGCTGGCACGGGCGGTACTGCAACAGCAGCCGCACGGCAACGTTCCGGCGCCGTTTGGGCCGCTGGAGTTGCCAGCGGCTGAGGCGCTCCTGACGCGTTCCCCCGTGAACGGCCAGGCAAGCGCATCGGCATCAGATAAGGCAGGTACCCGCGCGGGTACCTGCCTTATCTGTTTCTTACGCTGAGTCTTGCCGGTGCTTAGATCCGCGGTCCGGCTCAGATCCGCGGCCTGCCGGCCCAGCGCCGCGCCTTCAAGGCAGCATGCAGTTCAAGCCGGATGGCACCGTTCAAGGGATCAGCACCGATGAGCTGGCGGATGCGTCCGAGCCTGTTGTAGATGCTGCTCCTGTGGAGGTGAAGTTTCTCGGCGACATCCTGCACGGCACTGTCGTTATCGTAGAGAAGCTCCAGGACCGGCAGGAGCTCGCCGTTTTTGTCCTGGTCCTCAAGCGTCCGGAAATGCACCGAGCCGGTATCGTCCCAGCCGCCCGGTGCCAGCAGGCGGTCAAAGAGCTGGTACACGCCCACGGAACGGCTGTCCACCAGTTCCCCGAGCTGCGCATCCACGGCCGCCGCCTGCGCAGCAACCTTGGACTGCCGGTACGCCCCCGCGAGCTGCCTGATCACCTGGAAGGGTTCGCTGATCCCCAGGATGACGCGGTCCACGGTCCGGCCGGCACGCTTGGCGAGCTCAAGCTGGTAATGGACCAGGACCTGCGCGTGGTCTGCCCGTCCTCCGGATTCCCGGAACAGGACCACCGAGTGGGTTTCCGTGCCCGCGCTGAACAAAGCCGCGTTCACGCCGATAGTGGACTGCAGCGCGGCTGAGCGGTGCGTGAGGGTTGCCGCGATGGGATCGACGTCGGACCGGGCACCTTCGGCGTCAAGGATCGTCACCAGTTGCCACGGGCCGCGGCCTTGGATCTCCTTCCACCCCGCAACGGCCGCCACGGCGTTCGATTCGCCGCCACAGGCCGAGAGGAACTCCTGCTCACGCCGGCGCCGGAACTCGGACTCGGCCGTGTTCGAGTCCAGGAGCAAGCCCGCCAACAGGTCCAGTTCGTCCCGGACGCCGGGCAACTGGGCGAGGATCGCCGTCGCGCTTTGCTCCTCAAGGTCCTGTTGCACCCACAAGTACCCCACACGGAAACCGCGGACCAACAAGGGGACACAGACGCGGCCGAGCATCCCGAGTTCGTCGTTGGCGGGCACCACAACGGGGCGCACGGCGGTGGAGATGCCGTGCGAGAGCTGCCAGGCGCTGACGTCGCTGGGGACGCGCTTGCTGAGCAGGAAGTTCACCCGGACGCGGTCTGCGTGGGATTGGTTGGAACTGTAGGCGAGAAGAACGCCGTCGAGGTCCTCCAAGGACAGTCCGCGGCCGAGCTTCAGTGCTACGCGTTCAACGATCTGTTCCACGTCTTGCTGCATCCGGAAAGCGTACCAACAGCAGGCGACACCTGACGCCTTGGTGCTCGACAAATGTCGAGCTTGACGGCAGGAGTTCCTTGAATTTCCGGGGGTTTGCTCCCGGGCCGGTCGGGAATCCATGTCGCCTGCCTCACAGCCGGATTTATTCTGGAATCACAGCCCGCAGCAAATATTCGGCCGAACAGGCCGCTAACGATGGAGCCAGCAAATGATCATCGGCGTCCCCAAAGAAATCAAGAACAACGAGTTCCGCGTAGCCATCACGGCCGCCGGCGTCCACGAATTCCGCACCCACGGACACACCGTTCTGGTTGAGCGCGGCGCAGGCCTCGGCTCGGGCATCACCGACGAGGAATACTCGATCGCCGGCGCCGAAATCGTCAACGAAGCCGATGACGTGTGGGGCCGCGCGGACATGGTCATGAAGGTCAAGGAACCCATCGCCGCGGAGTACCACCGCTTCCGCAAGGGCCTGATCCTCTTCACCTACCTGCACCTCGCCGCAGAACCCGAGCTCACCGCCGAGCTCATCAACTCCGGCGTCACGGCCATCGCCTACGAAACCGTGCAGGAAGGCCGCACACTTCCGCTGCTCGCCCCCATGTCCGAGGTCGCAGGCCGCCTGTCCGTCGTGGTCGGCGCTTCCTCGCTGATGGCTCCGGCCGGCGGCAAGGGTGTCCTCCTGGGCGGCGTACCGGGCGTCCGCCCGGCCAAGGTTGTTGTCCTCGGCGCCGGCGTTGCGGGAACCAACGCCGCTGCCATGGCGCTGGGCCTCGGTGCTGATGTCACCATCATGGACATCAACATCAACCGGCTGCGCGAACTGGACGCCCTCTACCAGGGCCGCCTGAAGACCGTTGCCTCCAACGCCTACGAGATCGAGAAGTCAGTCATCGACGCAGATCTCGTGATCGGCTCCGTCCTGATCCCGGGCGCCAAGGCTCCCAAGCTGGTCACCAACGAACTCGTCTCCCGCATGAAGCCGGGCTCGGTCCTGGTGGACATCGCTGTGGACCAGGGCGGCTGCTTCGAGGACACGCACCCCACCACCCACCAGGAACCGACGTACAAGGTCCACAACTCGATCTTCTACTGCGTTGCCAACATGCCTGGCGCCGTTCCGAACACCTCCACGTACGCACTGACCAACGTCACCCTGCGCTACGCCGTGGCACTGGCCAACCTGGGCGTCAAGGCCGCCTTCGACCGCGACCCCGCCCTGGCCGCGGGCCTCAACATCGCCGCAGGCCACGTGGCACACCACTCCGTTTCCGAGGCGCACAACCTGCCCCTCGTCAACGACTGGCACAGCCTGGTCTCCGCCTAAGCAGCCAACCACGACGGCGGGGTGCAGCTTCCACGCGAAGCCGCACCCCGCCGTCGTGGTTTAACGCCTGCCGGGTTCTCAGTTAATGCCAATGTTCCCAAGGAACATTGGCATTAACTGTCACTTCGCGGGGATTTTCGGGGCTTCCGGGACCGGGGGAATCAGCTGGGACGGGACCGGGACGGGGATGTCCGATGGCCCGAGCTTCGAGGGATCAAGCTTTGAGGGGTCGATCTCCGGAGGCGTGACCGGCAACGAGGGAGCCGTGGGGAGCACACGCTTGCCAGGGTCGGGGTGCGACGGGCTCTTGGGATCCTGGGATGGGTTTCCGGGCGTCGCCGGGTGCGGTTCAGCGTGAGGTGTCCCGTCGGGGTTCCCGGGATCCGCCGGGCTGGGGCTGGCCTGTCCCGGAACCACTGCCGGTTGACTGTCCTGATGTGCAGGGCCGGGTTCCGGGGTCGATCCCGCAGGGGCGGCGGGTTGCGGCGCATTGCCCGCGCCGGGAGCCAGTTGTGAAACCACCGAACCGATGGCCGCGCCAAGATGCTGGAAAGCTCCGGGAATCCCGCCCGCGGAGGCGGCAGCCGCTGTGGCGCCACCGGCCAGCGACACCGCCACGGCGAGGCCCGCAATGGCTGCGCGCCGCTTCTTCCACCGCCGCGCAGCCAACTCATCTGTTGCCGGGGTTTGCTCGGGTGCCGGGACTTGCGGCGTTACGACAGCGGGTCTGGTAACCATCGCCCCACCCGCCATCAGCGCACGAACGGCCTCGGACGGAATTGGAGCAGTGTCGGCCAGGGAACGCAGCTCGAGAAGTTCGCTGCGGAGGTCCTTGCTGCCCTCAAGCCCGGCGTCGGCCAGCAGGGAATCGATGGCCTGCTGGTCATTGCCGCGACCGGGTGCGGTGTATTCGCTCATGATGTGCCGTTCCTTAGTAGCGCACGTTTCTTCAATGCGCCCAATGCCCTGCGCTGCAGCTGTTTCACGGACCCTTGGGATTTGCCCATGATGTCCGCAGTTTCTTCCACCGACAGGTCAGCAACGACCCGCAGTGCCAGGACCTCCCGATAATCCTCGGTCAGGTCCTCCAAAAGTTCCGTAACCCCCAGGCCGGACGCCCTTCCGAATGCCTGCTCTTCGGCCGACGGTGAGCGCCGGGTGTCGAAGTCGGCCTCGTACGGCGTGGAATCGGGGGTTCGTTCGCGCTTCCGGTAGTGATCCACCAGCCGGGCGTGCGCAATGGTGAACAGCAATGTCTTGGCTCCCTGCAACCCGCCGTGGAGGGTCTCCAGTTTGGGGTAGAGGGCAAGGAAGACGTCCTGCGTTACGGCCTCGGGATCGTCCACGCCGCGTGCTTTGAGATAGCCAAAGACCGGTCCGGAGAAGGCGTTGTAGGCAGCAGTGAAGAGCAGCGCGGGATCATCGTGATCCGCCTGCACATATTCATCAGCCAAGGGTTCAAGCACCCGTGGACGCCTCCCATCCCGCGTTATGAGGCAGGGCTCCTTGTCATCAAGCCAAGGAGCCCTGCCTTTAAACCGTAGCCGTTCTCCGCTTAGCGGACAGAATCGACGGGTGCTCCGTGAACAGCCGGCAGCTCAGTGGGGACCTGGGTAGGCAGCGACGGTACGGCCGGGACTGCAGGCACGGCGGGCACTGCGGGAGTGGCCGGAACAGCCGGGACGGCAGGCGTGGCCGGAAGTCCGGACGTAACGGAGGCATCGGCGTCGGCGTCTGCCTTGGCGTTGCCGTCAGCCTTGAGTCCGGCAGCCTTGCCGGCTTCCACCACGGCCTCGCAGTGCGCCTCGACGTTGGCCTCGCCACCGGCAGCAATGGTCAGTGACTTGAAGCCGGCAACCTTGGTGTCGGCCTTCAAGCCGCCGTTGAGGAAGGAAGTGCACAGTCCGAATGCTTCAGGCGACGTGGCATCTTCCAGGGCTGCCTTGGCGTCGTTGATTGCGTCACTGGCAGCGCCGCTGACTTCGCCCTTGGCATCCTTCGCAGTTGCCTTGCCGGCTTCTGCGGCGTCATTCGCTGTTGCCTTGGCGGTCTCGACGGCGTCTGCCGCCTTGGCCTGGGCAGTTTCCGCTGCGTCGGCTGCCTCACCGGCAGTTCCGGCAGCGAGGGGGGCAGGTGCACCTACGACGTCGTGGGCGGTCTGCTGGATTTCGGTGGGAAGAGCGCCATTGAAGGCAGCGACGCCGGTTCCGCCGACAGCAACAGCTCCGGCAGCCAGGACGCCTGCGGCGACTTTGCTGGTGGCAAGGACAGTGAACAAGGACATGAAACCCTCCGACAAACGATTTTGGGATTGCCCCGGCAGCTGTTGGGTGGCTGCCGGATGATCAGCGTGCGGACGTGGCCCGCACTCCCTTTACATCGCTGGGGGCGTTGGTGAGGTTACGCCTCGTGCAGATTTATTTTTTCCGGGCCAGATCCCGGGCCTGCTCAATGAGTTTCAGGACCGCCACTGAGTCCGCCGGATCCACAGGTGCCGGACGCGCGGAGGCGGTTCCGCCGTCGTCGAGCTTTTCCGCGAGGAGGCGATAGAACTCCGGGTAGGCGCCGCGCTCGGTGGGGATGGTGGACCGCTGGCCGTCCACCTCCAGGATGCCGTAGTCCTCTTCAGGCTCGACGCCGTACTGCGGGTCCGTGGGCAACCCGCCACCCAGGACAAACGGCTCCTGGGGGTCCGTGCCGAACTTCGCGAAAGCACCCTGCGTGCCCAGGATCCGGAACCGCGGGCCGTGCAGGTGGCTGTTGAGGTTGATGGTGACGTGGGTGATTACACCGGAGTCGTGCCGGAGGACAAGGAAGACGTCGTCGTCGGCGTTCTCCTGGGGGCGGCGGGCAGCGATTTCGGAGTAGGTGACCGTAGCCGGGCCAAAGAACCGGAGGGCGAGGTCCAGGACGTGGGTCCCGAGGTCGAACAGGACTCCGCCGCCGTCCTCCACCGTGGCCCCGGCTTTCCAGGCTTTTGCAATTTCCGGCGCCCACCGCTCCATGCCTACCTCGAACCGGGTGACGGTACCCAGCCTCCCGGCGTCGAGCAGTTTCCGCACGGTGAGCGCATCGCCGTCCCAGCGCCGGTTCTGATACACCGTGAGGACCCTGCCCAGCCTGGCTGCCAGCTGGATCAGTTCCTCGCCTTGCGCACTGTGGGTGACGAACGGCTTATCGACGACGACGTCGAGCCCGGCTTCCAGCGCGGCTTTAGCAAGCGGGTAGTGGGTTGCGGGCGGTGTGCCGAGGACGATGAGGTCCAGTTCATCGGCGAGGGCCAGGGCGTCGGCAGGGGTGTTGACGATCTTCGCCCGGGGATAGCGTTCCTTGGCCTTGGCCTGCCGTTCCGCGTCCGAGGTGGCGATGACGGCGAGCTCATAGGCCGGGTTGGCGGAGATGTAGGGCGAGTGGAAGACACTGCCCGAAAGTCCAAAGCCTGCGACTGCGGTACGGATCGGCTGGGAAGTCATGACCCTAGGCTACCGATCCTCGCTCACGTAATAGCCCCTTTCCGGCAACCCTCCATCACCGGGTGAGCAAGCGATTGATTCAAGCACCCGGAACGTGAGCAAGCGATGGGGACGGCGAAGGCCGGGAACCTCCGCGAACCGATGATCAGGTTCAGGGAGATTCCCGGCCTTCAGGAAACTACGGCTGCGGGGCTACTTCTTGGCGCCCTTTTCCCAGCCGAGGGTGGTCCAGTCCGGAACGTTGGAGAGGCTCTTGAACAGGGACGGGCCATAGTTGGCCAGGCCCTTGTGCACGAACTGGATCTCCGGGCCGTTCAGCACGGTTCCCATGGAGAAGTACTTCTCCATGTGCTTCTTTTCGACGTCCATGGCCGCTTTGTTGCGCTCCGTATCGTCGGCGATGGTGGCAAGGCGCTTGATTTCGGCGTCGAGCTCAGCATCGCCCAGGCCGTTCTCGTTGGTGGTGGAGTCGTAGTACTGCTTCACGGCGTCCGTTGCGTCCGCACCCACGGTGTAACCGGAGATGGTCACATCGAACTCGCGGGATCCAACCACCTTGCCGAAGTCGGCGTCACCGCGCTGGTCAATGCCAACATCCATGCCGGCTGCCTGAAGCTGCTTCTGCAGGGTCTGGGAGGTTGCAGCCGTGGTGGGATCGTCACCGAAGTTGGTGATCTTGAAGGAGACCGGAACGCCGTCCTTGGCCATGATTCCCTTGTCGTTGGCCGTGTAGCCGGCGTCAGTCAGGACCTTCTTGGCAGCCTCAGCGCCCGTATCCTTCACGGGGTAGTTGTCCTGGTAGTACTCGGAGAACGGCATGAGCATCATGGAGCCCGAGCTCTCTTCGGACCAGTTCAGGCCGTTGAAGCGGACGTCGCGGATGGCCTTGCGGTCCACGGCGGTGAAGATTGCCTTACGCACGGCAACGTCCGTCAAGGCCGGGCGCTTGGCGTTCAGGTTCAAGCCACCAGCGAAGAGGCGCTGGCCGCGGCGAACGTCAGCGTCCTTGGTGCCCTCGAGCTGCTTGTAACGGCCAAGAGTACGGCCGCTCGTCGCGTCGATCTCACCATTCTTGAACGCTGCGATGGTTGCGCTCGGCTCCATCTGGCGCCAGATGACCTTCTCGAGAACCGGCTTCTGGCCCCACCATTTGTCGTTCGGGACCATCGTGACGGTCTTGGCAGTGGTGTCGTAGTTCTCCACCTTGAACGGACCTGCCATCCATTCAGGGTGCATTTCTCCCGCGAAGCCCTTGTTGAAAATCTCGGGTGTATTGATGGCGGGGTGGATCAGGCCGAAGAAGAGACCTTCAAGGGGGAAGACGGGCTGGGTTGTGGTGACGATGACTTCTTTGTCGTTGGCACCGGCCTTGACCGAATCCACGAAGGCGTAGGCACCAGCGGTGACGATGTCGATGGACTTGTCTTCGCCGCGGAGCATCTTCCACGTGTTCTCGAAGGTCTTCACATCAATGGGAGTGCCATCGTTCCAGGTCGCCTTGTCGTTGACCTTGATGGTGATGGTCTGCTTGCCGTCCTTGACTTCGCTGGTCACCGATTCGCAGAAGTCCTTGTTCGGCTCTGCCTTGCCGTTGAAGTCCAACTTCCAGCAGCCGCCGATGCCGCCGCTGCTGATCGCAGCGGTGTTGACCGGAGTCATCACGGCCGAAGTATCAGCGCTGTTGCCCACGTTGGAGAAGCCGTTGAAGTCCGGGCCAATGCTTCCGACGGCCAAAGTGACCGTGCCGCCCTGTTCCAGATCCTTTGCTTCTTTGGCGTTGACGCTAATCAGTTTGCTGATGTCGCCGCCACTCTCTTCTGCCTTCTGGGAGGCAGGACCCGACGGCGTTCCCCCGCCGCAAGCGGTCAGCATGAGCGTTGCTGCGAGTGCTACGCCGCCGATCGTCGTGTACTTCTTCATGGTTTGCCCTTCATGTTTACGACTGAAATAACTTTGCGAGTTGAGACCAGGGATTTATTCAATGCGTCATATGTCGTCAGGCATGCACCACCAGCATCTCGGCATCCAGCTCTCCGTCCGGGAAGAAGCAGGCAAAGTCCTGCGCACCCTCCGCCTCGGAAGTCAGTGGCGGCTCCAGAGTAAGGCACTTCTCCTGCTTTGCGGCAGGAAGCGCGGCAAACACCGGGCAACGTGTAGCGAAGTTACAACCCTTGGGCGCATCAAGCGGGCTGGGCAGGTCACCCTGCAGGATGATGCGTTCGCGGGTACGTTCCAGGTTCGGGTCCGGAACCGGGATCGCGGACAGCAGGGCCCGGGTGTAGGGGTGCCGCGGGTTGTCGAAGACGTCGTCCACGTTCCCGGTTTCCACGATCTTGCCCAGGTACATCACGGCCACCCGGTCCGAGATATGGCGGACGACCGAGAGGTCGTGGGCGACCATGAGGTAGCTGAGGCCAAGTTCGGCGCGGAGCTTGTCCAGCAAGTTGATGACCCCGGCCTGGACGGACACATCCAGCGCGGACACGGGTTCGTCCAGGACAACCAGCTTGGGGTTGACTGCGAGCGCCCGGGCTATGCCGATGCGTTGCCGCTGGCCGCCGGAGAACTGGTTGGGGAAGCGGTTGACGTGGTCAGGCTGCAGGCCCACCAGCTTCATGAGTTCCATGATGCGTTTCCTGATGGCGGCCTTGGGCATTCCCAGGTTCTCCAGGGGCTCGGCCAGGACCTCGTACACGGTGAAGCGTGGGTCCAGGGCACCCGTGGGGTCCTGGAAGACCATCTGCATTTCCTTGCGCATGGCCATTTTGGTCTTGTGGTCGGTGGCTACCTTGTTGCTGACACCGCCGATGACCACTTCGCCCACCTGGTCCGGGTGGAATTCCATGATCTCCAGGAGCGTGGTGGTCTTACCGCAGCCGGACTCACCCACGATCGAGACACACTCGCCCTCGCGGATATCGAAGCTGAGCCCGTCCACGGCCTTGACCGTGCCGATCCGCCGTTTGATGAGAGCACCCTTCAGCAGGGGGAAGTGCTTCTTGACGTCCTTGAGTTCCAGGACCTTGTCGCGTTCGGTGCGGGCAACGCCGTCGAACTTGGAAACCGGTTTGGGCGGCGCGTGGAAAATCCGGTGCGCGTCCGCATTGCCGGAAAGCTCGCCGGATTTGATGCAGGCTGCCTTGTGGTCCAACGTCCCGGTCTCGGATCCGGGTACTGAAATGAGCTCCGGCTCGCCGTGCAGGCAGGCGTCGCTGACCATGGGGCAACGGGCCGCGAAGGAGCAGCCTGTCACCGGCAACGCGAGGTTGGGTGGGGTCCCCTCGATGGGAACCAGCGACTGCTTGGTGGCTGTGTCCACGCGCGGGACAGCACCCAGCAGGCCCAGCGTGTAGGGCATCCGGGGGTTGTAGTAGATGTCCTCCACAGTGCCGGTCTCCACGGGCTTGCCCGCGTACATGACCATGATGTCGTCGGCCATGCCGGCGACCACGCCGAGGTCGTGCGTGATCATGACGACGGCGGCGCCGGTCTCCTCCTGCGCGGTGTGCAGGACTTCGAGCACCTGCGCCTGGATGGTGACGTCGAGCGCCGTCGTGGGTTCATCAGCGATGAGTACCCGCGGATCGTTGGCGATCGCGATGGCGATCATGACGCGCTGGCGCATACCACCGGAGAACTCGTGCGGGAAGGCCTTCAGCCTGTCCTTGGGGCTCGGGATCCCCACCATACGCAAGAGGTCGACGGCGCGGGCTTCTTTGGCCTGCTTGCTCATGGTCGGGTTGTGGACCGTCAGCGCCTCGATGATCTGGTTGCCCACTGTATAGACGGGCGTCAGGGAGGACAGCGGATCCTGGAACACCATGGCGATGTCGCTGCCGCGGTGCTTGCACATTGCTTTGTCGCTCAGGCCAAGGAGTTCCTTGCCCTTGTAGCGGACGGAGCCTGTGATGTCAGCGGTTTCGGGGAGGAGACCCATGATGGCCATGGACGTCACGGACTTGCCGGAGCCGGACTCGCCCACGATGCCCAGGGTCTTGCCCGGCATGAGGTCGAAGTCGACGCCTCGGACAGCATGGACCACGCCGTTCTCGGAGTTGAAGCGGACGTTCAGGTCGCGGACGCTGAGGACGGCGTCGCCGGGGGCGTAAAGTCCGGCGTCGCGGAGGCGCTCGGCGGGAGTGGTGTTGGTGCTCATCAGTTGGCCACCTTCGCAGTCTGGGGCTTGGTCCGCTTCGCCCGGCCGATGGAGCTGGAGCTGGGGTCGAAGGCGTCACGGAGTCCGTCGTTCATCATGGCCAGCGAACCGGTCAGCAGGAACATGACGGTGAGCGGGACCCAGAACATCCACGGGAAGGAGGACACCTGGCCCGTAGCCTGGCCGATCAGGACACCGAGGCTGACGTCAGGGAGTTTGATGCCGATGCCGATGAAAGAGAACGCCACTTCGGCCAGCACGGCACCGGTGATGCCTCGGGTGAAGTCGAGGACCAGCAAGGAGCCGATGTTCGGAACCAGGTGGCGCCACACGATGCGGCGGGAGGGGACCCCCATGTACTTGGCGGCTTTGACGTAGTCGCGCTGCATGAGCGACATCGACAACGAGCGCACCAGACGGGCGGTACCCATCCAGCTGAAGAACAGCAGGACGACGATCAGCAGCAGCCAGCTGGGAAGGTTCTTGAGCCCGCCGCTGCCGCTGGTGGCCACCGCCACTACCAGGATGGCGGGCATCATGATGAGCGCCTCCAGGATGAACAGCATGGTGGCATCCACCTTGCCGCCAAAGAAGGCCATGGTGCAGCCGTAGACCGCCGAGATCACGACGGACACGCCGCCCACGATCAGGCCGATGAAGATCGAGATCCTGGTGCCCTCGACAATGAGCGCCATGAGGTCGATGCCGGCCTGCGTGGTGCCCAGGAGATGATCCGGCGACGGACCCATGCCGATGTTCAAAGGATCGATGGTGTCCTTGTCCCATGGAGTCAGGAATCCGCCGAACAGGGAGAACAGGAACAGCGCCACGAAGATGAACAAACCGGCGACGGCGGTCCGGTTCCGCATGAAGCGACGGAAGATGATCCGGGACTTGCCGATGACGACGTCCTGGTCGGCTACACGGGACTCGTCGATTTCGGCGATCGGGTCAATGATGTTTGTCATTACTGGACCCTCACTCGTGGATCGACCAGCGTGGTGGCGAAGTCGGCCAGGATGGCGCCGATTGCGAAGATGACTGAGCCATAGGCCAGCGTGGCAGTGGCAACGTTGACGTCCTGCAGGCCGATGGACTGGATGCTCCACAGGCCGATGCCCGGCCAGGCGAAGATGGCCTCGGCGAAGAAGCCGCCCGTGAAGATGGCGGGAATGGTGAATGCGATGCTCTGGGCCACCGGGATGAACGAGACACGCAACGCATGCTTTCGGATGGCCTGGTTGCGGGTGAGCCCCTTGGCCCGGGCAGTGCGGACGAAGTCTGCGTTTACGTTGTCCAGGAGGTATTGCCGCTGGGCGATCTGGTAACCGGCCCAGCCGAAGACGGTCATCGCGAAGGTGGGCACGGCGTAGTGGGCCACAAGGTCAACGAAGGCGGGCCAACCCGGGTCTATTCCCGGCGTCGAAATTCCCGTCACGAAGAAGATGCGCTCGCCGACAGCCTCATTGATGCTGATGGCACCCAGCTGCACCAGGAAATAGGCAATGGGCGCGGGAAGGATGTGGACCAAGTAGCTGTAGGACGTGATGGCGCGGTCCTGGAACTTGTATTGCCGTGCTGCGGAGTAAACGCCCAGCGCCACTCCGATGATCAACGTCAGGATGATCGAGGCGATGAACAACCGGGTGGAGACCATGACGCGGTCCGCGAACTCTGCGTTGACGTACGCGCCGTTCGGGCTGCGGCCCCAGTCCCAGCGGGTGACGATGCCACCGAGCCACTGGATGTAGCGTTCCCAAGGGTTCAAGTCCGGGTCCAAGCCCAGTCCACGGAAAGACGCAGCTACCTGCTCAGGGGTTGGCCGGGGGATCTTCTCTTGTTCCAGGACGGCCGGTTTAAGCGATGAGACGGCCAGGAAATACCCGGCGCTGGTGGTCAGGAAGATCATGATCAGGTAGATGCCTGAGCGCTTCAGCAGATATTTCAGCATGTCGGGTGGCTGCCCCGAATCGTGGCAAAACTCAAAGCTCGTCCTTCCGCGGTTCCCGGCTGTGGCCGGCGTCAGCTACGAATTGATGCAGCGGGTTCTTGGTGTCCCCCACACCCCCTTCAGTGATCACCAGCCCTGTATGGCATGCGTCACATTCAAGAGGAAACTACCACAATAACTGCTTCACGTTTTGCTTCCGGGCGGCCAGTTTCGCGCCTGCAGCCAGATTGTTATGTGCAGACTGCGTCACGAAAACGGCGACGACGCCACTTGGGAAGCCATAAGCCGGGACCCCAGCGGGAACTTCGAGCTAGGTGGTCTTCAGGAGCCGGGTGATGAGTTCACGCCAGGAGTCCGTGAGGCGCCGCGGCGAAATGCCCCGAACGCGCACGTCGTCGACGATCCGCTCAGGGTCCAGGGCGTAGGTCAGGGACATGGCCATAACCCAGGGATCCGCGATGCCCGCCTCCCGCAGCAGGACCTCCATGTGCCGGTGCGAAAGCTTCGTCGCGGGGACATCGAATCTGTTGCGGGTTGCCGCGCCGGCAGCCTTCAGAAGCTCACCGTTTTCCAGGACGAAATAGATCCGCCCTTCACCGAAAGCCACCAAGCGGTCTTCTGGCGACGCGCCCGGGCCCAACGGCGGAGGCCCGAACATGAAGCCGCGCTGGAATTCGGACTCGGCGTCACTGAGCAGGGTCATCATGAGCCCGGCCCGGCTGCCAAACCGCCGGAAGACGGTGCCTTTGCCCACCTTCGCTTTGCACGCGAGGGCGTCCATGGTCAGCGCGTCGGCGCCGAACTCGTCCACCAGCTCACGGGCAGCGCACAGCAAGCGCTCGCGGTTCCGCGCGGCGTCGCTGCGTTCGTGCGGCAGTCCTGGCGTCCCCAAGGGCGCGTCAGGCTGGAGGGGGATGAAGCTCACAAGAAACATTCTAGACCCGGGAATAGAAACCGGACCGTAGTCCGTTTAGTATCGGTGAAGGCTCCAAAGCCCCAGAAACCGCAGGCCGGGTTCCCACAGACCCGGCCAGACACAAGGAGACAGCATGTCCAAGAGCACCGTTCTGACCCTCGTCGGCAGCCTCCGCGCCGATTCCCACAACAAGAAGCTCGCCGAAGCCATCCAGCTGAACGCGCCCGAGAACGTTGACGTCCAGATCCACGACTCCCTGGGCAACATCCCGTTCTACAACGAGGACATCGACGTCGAAGGCCAGGTTCCCGCCGAAGCCGCAGCCCTCCGCGCCGCAGCAAACGACGCCGACACCATCCTGCTGGTCACCCCCGAGCACAACGGCACTGTCCCCGCTTCGCTGAAGAATGCCATCGACTGGCTGTCCCGCCCCTTCGGCGCCGGCGCCCTCTCCGGCAAGCCGACCGCCGTCGTCGGAACCGCCTTCGGCCAGTACGGCGGAGTCTGGGCACAGGACGAAGCCCGCAAGGCTGTCGGCATTGCCGGCGCGAAGGTCCTCGAAGACGTGAAGCTGGCCGTCCCGGGGTCCATGATCCGCTTCGCTGAACTGCACCCCAAGGACGACGCCGAGGTCGTAGAGCAGATCAAGGGCATCTTCGAGCCGCTGACCGCCGCCCAGGAGGACGAAGAAGCAGCAGCCTAGTTTTCCGGTTGCCCTGCCCCCGCTCCGCTTCTTGCGGGGTGGGGGCATTCGTCTTTCCGGCCGTCAGTCTTTCCGGCCGACGCCGGGGTGCGTGATCAACTCTTGTCCGAACCGTCACCATAGCGGCATTACGCGCTCCGGGATCCCGTCCTAACGTTGGAAGTACAGGTGGACGGACAGGAGCGCGGGGCTGTCATGCATGCCGGACGGGGAACCAGGAGTACGACGGCGATCACAGCTGCGTGCCTCGGTTTGGCGCTCTGGTTGGCCGGCTGCACCCCGGCCCCGGAAGCTGTCACGTCACCAACGCGCACCTCCCTCCCCACGGTCACCCTGCCATCGCCTGCCGCACCCAGCCTGTCCGCGGCTCCTGCCCCGTCCACTGACCCGCCTGCTGCCGTTGCCTCGGCTGCGGGGATTCCCTCGGTTGCCGTCCCAGCGGCACCGCCTCCTGCAGCACCATCCCCTGACCCCACTGCGACTGCTGCTCGTGCCCCTTCTTCGGCTCCGTCCAGCGGCCCACCGGGTACGAACACGCCGCTTCCCGCCGTCGAGCCTTCGCCTGAACCCGGCACCAGCGCCCCCGAACCATCAGCGACGGCCACGGTAGTCCCGGTGGGTTCCGGCGGTTCCGGCCCGGCGGTGTACTACGTCGCTATCGACGACGGCGGGGCGCGCGGCGTGCGGTTCGGCTGCAACGACAGCCTGGTTCCGGTACGTGGAGTGGAAGTTCCGGGCGATCCTTTGTCCGTGGCCCTGGGGCGCTTGCTGGAAGCCGGCATGCCCGTGGACAGCGACGCTGCTCTCTACGACTCGCTCGCGGACTCTTCGCTGAAATTTCTTTCCGGCTACATGAGTGGATCCACGGTTGTGGTGAACCTCAGCGGATCACTCCGACCCGCCGGAGTCTGCGACATTCCCCGGATCCAGGCCCAGCTGACCCACACCGTTGTATCGGCCACGGGGGCGTCGCGGGCCGAGATCTACGTCAACGGACGCACCCTCACGGAGGCACTGAGCGTGCGCTGAGGGTTGCGTTGCGTACGTGGCGGAGGGGCGGGAGCGGCTAGGCCGTTGCGATCGCCAGCACCCGCCTGAGAGCCCAGGCCACGCGCAACAAAGCCAGTACTGAGGCGAACGTCAGCAGTAAGGTCACAGCCTCGGGAATCCACAGGCCCGTCCGCGCGTCACCTTCGAGGACAACCGTGACCAACGCTGCAACCACCAGAAGTCCCAGCCCGGGAATGGCGAACAGGAACACTTCGCCGATCTGGCGGCGGTGGGTAGCTGACAGCCTCTCCAGCGGGAGCTCGCGCTGGCCCGGCGCAGACTTTTTCCCCAGCACATTGATCAGCATGGAGACACTCGTGAGGGTGAGCCCGGCTGTGGCTCCGGCCAAGGTGGCCAGAGTTTGAAACAAGGCCCGCCGCGCACCGGGGTCCACACGTTCCAGCAAGAGAGGTTGTCCGGCCATGGCAGCGATGCCCACCCAGAGGGTGAGGGCCAAGGCAGCCCACAGGTAGTCGGCTGTTGGATGCAGCAGAAACCAACGCCACAACGGCCTGCGGCGGCCAGGGCGGTCAACGTCAACCTCGTACAAGCTCATGACCCGACCCGTCCTGGGGCTCCCCGGCTCCTTCGGCTCTCACTACTGCCGCGGCGAGAGCTGCACGCACGGTGGCCATCCCGCCTGCGACCAGGTCCGGAACCAGACTGGAGTCAGCAGTTCCCTTGACGTCCGGCAACGTCCTGGCGAAGAACGGCTCGTTGTCCCTGGCCTGCCTGTTGAGGATCGCAATGGCCTCCGCAGTGGACTTCTGCGGGTCGTTGAAGACATCCGGGTCCACTTCGATGTGCGAGATGAACCGCTCCTTCAGCAGGTCCACCACCTCGCGGTCACCGGTCAGGGAGTCCTTTCCCTCCGCCACCACGTAGTCGAAATGCTCCACGGAACCTGCCTGGCGGAAAAGATCGATCAACCGTTGAATGCGCTCCCGGATCCGCCGCTTGTCACTGGCACTTCCTGACCTGCCGACGCTCAGGGAGATCCGGAAGGTTCCTTGGTTCATCAGGCGCGAGGCACTGTCCAGAACGTCAGCCCATTCGCCTTCCATCAGCTTTCCCGACAGACGCTCGGCGGGCAGGGCAAACTCGAAACGGCTCACCTCCAGCCGGTCAAGGATTTCCTCGATGTCTTCCCTCACCACGGGAACCAGAACGGGTTCCAATCCCAGCATCCCCTCCAGGTACTCCCCCATCCTGGACGCCCTGGGTCCGTTTCCAGTAGTGAGCACAGCCATCACGTTGCGCTTGAGGAAGGCGAAGTAGGTGGTTTCCAGCAAATGATCCCCGGGCCCCAGGGGCAACGGCTTCCGCCTGCCCAGCGCATCGCCAACACTGGGCAGATTGGTATCCCGGACGCGGTCGAGAAGCAGCACCGGATAGGGCGATGTTGCTACCGCCTGGGCAAGCATCACTGTCCCGTCCGCACTGGTGAAATGTCTGTCCGTTCCGGCTTCCCGGGCCTTCATCAGGACTTCGGCCACGCGGCGCGCTGGGAACGGACGGACGAGATCGGCGCCGTTCAGTTGCTCGATCCGCCAGAACTGCACACTGCGCCGTGCCATGCGCCCCTCCCTTCGCCGCGATGCCTTCTTTCTGTTCCCAAGCTATCGGCGGGGTCCGACATTAAAGCCGGGCACCGTCGTCGTGCGCTTAATGCCGGTTCACAGGCTGTATTTGGGACCCTGTTCGAATAACGCATCCATTTCGTCGTGGCTGCGGGTGCCGGCGAGACCTGCCCAATTTCCGTCCCCCAGAATCTCCTTGGCCACGCGCGCCACCTTGGCGTAAGCCGCCTTGGCCGTGTTGCCGCCGATGCTGACGCGACGGACACCGGCGTCATGCAGTTCAAGGGGCGACGGCGCCCCAACTCCAGCCAGCGCATTGAGCGGCGCCGGGATTTGGCTGGAAAGTTGGTGCAGGACGTGCAAATCAACGACGCCGGGCACGAAGATGCCGCTGGCCCCTGCGGTGAGGTACGACTCGGCACGGCGAAGGGTTTCCTCGTAGGCGGTGTCCGCGAAGCGGCCTGAAAGATAGGTGTCGGTGCGGGCATTGATGAACAACGGGATCCCGCGCTCGTCAGCGACCAGGCGGATCAATGCGATCCGGCGCGATTGCTCGTCGATGTCGGTGAGCGGCTCGGCAGCCGAGTCTTCGATGTTGATCCCCACGGCCCCGGCGTCCAGGACGGCGTGGACCGTGGCCCGGAGCTCGTCATCGGTACGTCCGTAGCCCGTTTCGATGTCCGCCGTGACCGGCAGCGTGGTCGCGCCCACCACCCGGCCCAGTGCGGCCATCGCCAAACCCCACGGCACATGGTCCCCATCCCGGAAGCCCAGGCTCCAGGATACGGCGGAGCTTGAGGTGGCGATCGCCGTCGCACCGGCTTCCTGGACGACACGGGCGGAGGCCGCGTCCCACACGTTCACGAGCACCAGCGGCGTGGGCCCGGCGTCGTGGAGTTTGTGGAACTGTTCGGCCTTGGTCACGGATCCCCGGTGCGCTGTCATAGCTACATTCCAACCGCTCACATCCGTGGCGTAAAGCTCGGCCTCAAAATGCATGTCGGATTCGAAAACAAGTGTTGCCTAATTAGCAACATCGGGGAGTATCCTGAGACTGTGACCCACGAAACATTGGATGCCGGCGCAACGCTGCCCGCTGAAGCCATCGACGCCATTGAGCGGGCCGCCACGGCCGCTCACCCGCACGAGGAACTGTTCTCCGCGCGGGCCGCCAACATCAAGCAATCCGCTGTCCGCGATGTCTTCGACATCTCCATGCAGCCGGGCCTTGTCTCCCTCGCCGGAGGCAACCCGTACCTGCAGTCCCTGCCCTTGGAGAAGCTCGGCCAGACTGCCGCGCGGATCATTGCTGAGGAAGGAATGACCGCCCTGCAATACGGCGGCGGCCAAGGCACGGAAGAACTGCGCGCGCAGATCTGCGACATCATGGCCGCTGAAGGAATCACCGACGCCCGGCCCGAAAACGTCGTCATCACGGCCGGATCGCAGTCCGCGCAGGATGTCGCCACCAAGGTCTTCTGCAACCCCGGAGATGTGGTCCTGGTGGAAAACCCCACCTATGTGGGCGCCCTGAACACGTTCGAGGCGTACCAAGTCCAAGTGGAACCCGTGGAAATGGACGACGACGGGTTGGTACCGGAGCTGCTCGCGGCCAGGATCGCGGCGCTCCAGTCAGAGGGCAAGAACATCAAGTTCCTCTACACGATTCCCAACTTCAACAACCCCTCCGGAATCACACTGGCGCAGGAACGCCGGCAGCGCATCGTCGACATATGCCGCGAAGCGAATATTATCGTTCTCGAGGACAACCCCTACGGACTCCTGCGTTTTGACGGTCATCCCATCGCCCCCATGCGTGCGGCGAACCCGGATGACGTGATCTACCTCGGGTCCTTCTCCAAGATTTTCGCCCCCGGACTGCGGATCGGCTGGGCGCTGGTTCCCGCCCATCTGCAACGGCGCTTCTACCTGGCGTCCGAGGCCGTGACACTCTGCCCGCCGCCGCTGAACCAGATGATCGTCTCGGCCTACCTGCGCGATTACGACTGGCAGGGACAGATCGACACCTACCGGACGCTCTACTCCGAGCGTTGCGAGGCCCTGCTGTCCGCGCTGGACGAGTACATGCCCGCGGGCCTCTCGTGGACCCGGCCGGCCGGCGGCTTCTTCGTGTGGGTCACTCTGCCCGAGGGCGTGGACACCTATCCGCTCCTCGGAAAGGCGATCGACACCGGCGTCGTCTTCATCCCGGGCGCAGCCTTCTCGCCCGCCGACGGCCCCTCCAACAAACTGCGCCTCGCCTTCAGCGCGGTGCCGCCGGATACCATTGCCGAAGGCGTGCGACGCCTGGCACCTGTCCTGGCAGAAGCCATCAAAGCCACCACTGAAGGAGCAGCACAATGACCGGAGTTGTGATTGTAGGAGTCGACGGCAGCGAGACGGCGATGAGGGCGGCGCAGGCAGCACAGCAGCTGGCGCTCGGACTGGGAGCCAGCCTGCGCGTTGTCAGCGCCTTCGACAGCAACCGGACCGAGGTGGTTGAAATCGGCACCGACAAGTGGATCGTGTCCGACGCCGCCGAAGCCGAAACCGTAGCCCGCACCGTTGCCGAGCGCCTCGCTCACGAAGGCCTCGAAGTGACCTACTCCGCAGCCCGCGGCAAGCCGGGCGAGGCCTTGGTCAAGGAGGCCGAGATGCAGAACGCCCGCCTGATCGTCGTGGGCAACCGACGCATGCAGGGCCTGGGCCGCGTCCTCGGCAGCGTTGCCAACACGGTAGCCCACACGGCCCCCTGCGATGTGTACATCGCCAAGACCGACCAGCCCTAAAGCGAGCTGAATCACTGCGCCGGGTGGGGAGACTCACCCGGCGTTTGGCGTATTTCGGGCCGGTCAGCAAACCGAACCGTTATAAAATCGAGATGCCCCCAATGGCGTGAGCCGCCATCCACTTCTCGATTTCAGGGGAACTTTCTTGCTTACCTTGCAGCCGCGCCAGCGCGTGGGCCACGACATCCTGCTTGCCCGCCACGGCAACACCATCAGCACCATGCGCTACGACCGCGCCAACAACCAGGTCATCGCAATGCTCGATGACGGCTCCTGGGACAGCGCTCCGAACATGATCACTCCGGGCCTCGAGATGCCCGAGACCATCGGCAGCGTGTTCCGCAAGGATTGGCGCTTCCTCTCCCTGGCCTGCGTTGCGATGGTCACCGTAGCGGCGGTTGCCATGGGTATCAGTGTTGAGCTGGCCAACCACATGTCGACGACCGAGCTCCAGGCACTGCTGGTGAACTACCCGGCGTTCTAGCCGAATTCAAGGGCTTCCCGGGCACCAGGCCGCCTGCGGCGGACCAGGAAGACCGTTGGCCCCACGGCCAGCCAGGCAGCGCCGAGCAAGTAGGGAGTTGGCCAGGTGCTTCCGGATTGCCACAGTCGACGGCGCAGAGCTCGTGGCGGACCGGCCTCCACGGCTGCGACTGCGCTGCTAGAGCATGAGCTCCCGCAGCAGCCACCACAGGCCTGCAATCACAATGCCACCGAACAATGATCCCGCTATGACCTGCCCCAGAGTATGGGCGCGAAGGACGAGCCGCGACCAGCCCACGGCAGGTACGAGCACCAGCAGCGGAAGCCACCCGGGACCGAACATGAGGATAGCGATGACCACGGCCGCCGCCAGTGCGGAAGCGTGCCCGCTCATCTTCCAAAAAGCACTGACAACAGCCAGAACCGCGATGCCCCCGATCAAGGCGATGATCATCACGGACACACTGACCGGCCCACCCAGCAACTGCAGCACGAACAATCCAAGCACCACGGATATGAGTGCCATCAGAAGCAACGCCGGCCTCTGCCGCCTGTCGCTGACATGGTGGTCGGTGATCCGGCCCAGCTTGACCATCACCAGGACATAGGCCAGTGGCAGCACGCAAACAAAAAACGCTCCCAGCAGCCCGAACCACATGGTTCCCGGGAATCCAGGCTCGATCGCAGGACTGATCAGCAGCAGGACCAGGACAACGGCCGGTGGCTGGAAAACCTCCGTCAGGACGCGGGCCAAGGTCCGCCACGGACCTGTCACCAGCTGGGGCGGCGTGTGGCCCGCTTCTGTCTTCTGTTCAGTCAAGCAGCAGCGCCGGTTCCTCAAGAATGGCAGCAACATCTGCCATGAAGCGCGCCGACAAGTCGCCATCGACCACCCGGTGGTCGAAGGAACCGCCAAGGGTGGTAATCCACCGCGGAATCACTTCGCCATCCAGAACCCACGGCTTCTGCTTTATGGTGCCGAAAGCAATGATCGCCACTTCGCCCGGGTTGATGATCGGTGTGCCGGTATCGATTCCCAGTGCACCGATGTTCGTGATGGTCAAAGTACCGCCCTGCATCTCGGCAGGCTGCGTCTTTCCCGCGCGGGCCTTGGTTGCCAGCTCATTGAGCGCCAGGGCAAGTTCCTTGAGGGAAAGGTCCTGGGCGTCCTTGATGTTCGGGACCATGAGGCCGCGCGGGGTAGCTGCGGCGATTCCCAGATTCATGAAGTGCTTGATCTGGATCTCGGCCCCGCCCTTGCCGTCAGCGTCCTCAACCCAGGTGGCGTTGACGCTGGGGTTTCGGGCTGCTGCCCAAATGACGGCCTTGGCCAGGATGAGCAGCGGAGAGACCTTAATACCTTCAAAATCACGCGAAACCTTGAGCCGCTTGACGAACTCCATGGTCCGGCTGGCGTCGACATCCACAAAGATGCTGACGTGGGGCGCCGAGAAGGCGGATTCCACCATGGCCTTGGCTGTGGCTTTGCGTACGCCCTTGACCGGCACGCGTTCGACCCGCTGCTCCTGCGGCTTCCTCGAGGCGCCCCAGAACGTGTCTGCCTGATCGAGCTCGGCGTCGCGCTGGGCCTGGTAACTCACCAGGTCCTCACGGGTCACTTCACCGCGTTGCCCCGTGGCCACGACATCGGCGAGGTCGATACCAAGGTCACGGGCAAACTTGCGTACCGGCGGCTTGGCCAGAACTTTGTTGACCAAACCGCTGATGGTGCCGCCGAAAGCCGCGCCTCGGGTGGCCGCGGGCTGCTGCGCAGGAGGTTGCGCCGCCGGGGCTGCCGGCGCCTGATGCAGGGGTTCGACGACGGCGCGGGCCTGCGTCGGGCGCTGCGAAACCGGCGCTTCGGCTGCTTTCGCTGCCAGGACCGCTTGGTTGTCCTGCACGGTTCCTTCAGCGTTTTCGGCGACTCCGGCAGCCTCAACCACAGCGCCGGCGGGGCGTTTGCGGGCACGGCGCTTGACGGCGTCGGCCTTGGGACCCGAACCGACCAGGGGGCCGCCGGCGGGCTGTTCGCCGGCCTCGGCGGTGAGCTTACCGTACAGGGGAGTGAACGTTTCCTCGGCGACCGCCGCAGGGGCCGGGGCGTCGGGGGCGGCTTGGGCGTCGCCGTCCTGACCTTCCGAGACAGCGATGATCGCCGTTCCCACCTCCACGGTTATGCCTTCTTCCACCAACAACTCCGTGACCGTGCCGGCAAAGGGCGACGGCAGTTCAACGAGGGACTTGGCGGTCTCGATCTCACAGAGAACGTCGTTGATCGCAACGGTGTCGCCCGGTTTGACCTTCCAGGCAACTACCTCGGCCTCGGTCAGGCCTTCTCCGACGTCCGGCAGGTTGAATTTCTTTACAGTCACAGGGGTCCTCGATTTTCCGGTTACCAGGCCGCGAAGCCGGGCAGGATCAGACGGGTTAGTAGGCCAGGGAGCGGTCTAGGGCTTCGAGGATCTTGTCGATGTCCGGCAGGTAATCCTCTTCCACCTTTGCAACCGGGTAGGGCATGTGGAAACCGCCCACACGTATGACCGGGGCTTCGAGGTGCAGGAACGCCCGCTCGCTGATGCGGGCCGCGATCTCACCACCGATGCCGCCAAAGGTCGGGGCCTCGTGCGCAACGATCAGCCTGCCGGTCTTTTTGACGGAAGCTTCCACGGTGTCAAAGTCCAAGGGTGAGATGGAACGGAGATCGATGACCTCGATACTCCGTCCGTCCTCGACGGCAGCGTTTGCAGCTGCCAACGCCACCGGTACCAGCGGGCCGTACGCGACGATGGTGGCGTCGGAGCCCTCCCGGACAACGTGCGCCTTGAACGGGTCCGCGGAAAGACCCGGGTTCTGGACATCAACCTCACCCTTGAGCCAGTAACGGCGCTTGGGCTCGAAGAAGATCACGGGATCCTGGCACTCGACGGCTTTCTGGATCATCCAGTAGGCGTCGTGGGCGTTGGAAGGGGTGATGATGCGCAGGCCCGCGGTGTGTGCGAACAAAGCCTCCGGCGACTCGGAGTGGTGCTCAATGGAACCGATACCTCCGCCGTAGGGAATGCGGATGACAACGGGAACAGTGAGCTTGCCCAAGCTCCGGGCATGGATCTTTGCCAGCTGCGTGGTGATCTGGTTGAAGGCCGGGTACACGAAGCCGTCGAACTGGATCTCGCAAACGGGCGAATATCCGCGAAGGGCCAAGCCGATCGCAGTACCCACGATCCCGGACTCCGCCAGCGGCGTATCCAGGACGCGGTCGTCACCGAATTCCTTGATGAGGCCGTCAGTGACCCGGTAGACACCACCGAGATGTCCGATGTCTTCACCCATCAAGAGTGATTTGGGGTTTCCCGTCAGAGTTGCACGGAGACCTTCGTTGATGGCCTTGGCAATGGTCATTGTTGCCATCAGTTGGCTGCCTCCTGGTCGCTTTCAAAGCCGGCAGAGTACTCCTCGAACCAGGCCAATTCCTCTGCAATCAGCGGATGTTGCTCGGCGTAGACGCTGGCGAACGCGTCGCGGATGTCGGGGACTTCCAGCCCGTGGGTGGTGCTGCGTACGTACTTGGCAAGTTCGTCGCCGTCGGCCTTGACCTGCTCGAAGAACGCCTCGTCGGCGAGTCCTTCGGCCCGAAGGTACTTTTCCAGGCGGTCCAGCGGATCCTTCTCGCGCCAGGCAGCCTCTTCGGCCGACTCCCTGTACTTGGTGGGATCATCAGCCGTGGTGTGGGCACCAACCCGGTAGGTGTAAGCCTCGATCAGGACCGGCCCGCGGCCCTCGCGGGCATGTTCCAGGGCCCACTCCGTGACGGCGTGGACCGCGATGACGTCGTTGCCGTCCACCCGGATACCCGGGAACCCGTAACCCTTGGCACGGTTGGCCAGCGGAACCTTGGTCTGGACTTCGGTCGGCACTGAGATGGCCCAGTGGTTGTTCTGGCAGAAGAACACCACGGGCGCGTTGTAAGACGCCGCGAAAACCATGGACTCGTGAACGTCGCCCTCTGAGCTGGCGCCATCTCCGAAGTAGGCGATGACTGCGGCTTTGGGGTCAGACGATTCCGTGGCAGCAGCAGCCTTCTGGTCCCGCTGGATGCCCATGGCGTAGCCGACAGCGTGGAGTGTCTGGGCAGCGAGTACCAGCGTGTACAGGTGGAAGTTGTTCTCGCGGGGATCCCATCCGCCGTTCGATACTCCACGGAACTGCTTCAGCAGCTCTGCGAGGTCCACGTTCCGGACCAACGCAACTCCGTGCTCCCGGTACGTGGGGAATATGTAGTCCTGCGGCTGGCTTGCGT
This sequence comes from Paenarthrobacter sp. TAF1, assembly GCF_052113825.1. NCBI lineage: Bacteria > Bacillati > Actinomycetota > Actinomycetes > Micrococcales > Micrococcaceae > Paenarthrobacter > Paenarthrobacter sp. TAF1. The sequence goes on along the minus strand of NZ_JBFRDO010000013.1, from coordinate 47,504 downwards.
GCCCGGAACCGATCTGGGCGGCTTCCTGGCCCGTCAAGGGAACCCACAAGGCGAGTTCGCCCTGGCGCTGGAGCGCGGTGGCTTCCTGGTCAAAGCGACGGATCCTGGCCATGTCGGTGTAGAACACCCGGAGTTTCTCGGGGTCGATCCGCTTGGCGTAGTCCGAGAAGATCGGGTCCGAACCCAGCGCCCCGTCGGGTCCGAGCAACTGCACCATTTCCGTAGGTTCGCCTGGTGCGGCTGCTAACGCGGTTGTCGCCGCGAGAGATTCTTCCGTCCCGGGGGGCAGTTGTGTCGAGCCCATTCCGTCTCCTTGCTTTGCCGTGGCAGGTTGCCGGGCAATTCTGTCGCTGGGATATATGCCCGTTCCGGAATGCATTCCGGAACGGGCATATTTTTGGCTTTCGTCCCTTACTTTATCGGCAGTAAGTTCGGTTGGCGCATTTGTTAACCGCTAGGAACCTTGCGGCGCCTTTGTATAACCTGCACAGAGATTCAGGAAACGCGTGTTGGCCTCCACCTCTCCGATGCTGACACGGACGCCCTCATTGGCGAAGGCGCGAACGGACAATGCCTGCTCTGCCGCCAGGGCCGCAAATTCGGCGCTGTTCTCGCCCAGATTCAACCATATGAAGTTGCCTTGGGCCTCCGGAATGAACCAGCCCAACTCCCGAAGCCCGGCCGTCACGCGGTCCCGTTCATCGACGAGGCTTTGTACCCTTTCCACAACCTGGTCGAAATTCTCAATCGAGGTTACGGCTGCCCTTTCCGCAATTTGTGAAACCGCAAACGGCGTTGCGGTGACCCGGAGGTGTTGGGTAAGCGCCGGGCCGGACACGCTGTATCCAACGCGCAAGCCAGCGAGCCCATGTGCCTTTGAGAAGGTTCGCAAAACCACCACATTGGGGTACTTGCGGTAGAGCTTGATGCCGTCAACGGCCTGGGGGTCCCGGACGAATTCCTGGTAGGCCTCGTCGATAACCACCACCACATTCGGGGGTACTGACTGAATAAAGCGCTCAGTTTCCTCGGCGGTCAGAATCGGCCCGGTGGGGTTGTTGGGCGTGCACAACAGAATCACCTTGGTACGTACGGTAACTGCCGCAGCCATGGTGTCGAGATCGTGCCGGCCGTCCGCCAGAAGAGGAATCTGAACACTGGCAGCGCCCGCCAGGCCTACGCAGATGGGGTACGCCTCGAAGGAACGCCACGCGTAGATCACCTCGTCTGCCTTGCCGTCGTCGTTCTGCCCGGCGAACGTCGCAAGGATTTGGTTCAGCGCTCCGAGGCTGCCGGCACCGGTGACGACATCGTCAGCCGGGACGTCCAGAAAGCCTGCAAGGGCGGTCCGAAGCTTCGTTGCCAGCGGATCGGGGTAGCGGTTGATGTCAGTCTGGTCCGCAATCGCCTGCAACACTGCAGGAACCGGAGGCAGCGGATTCTCGTTGGACGACAATTTATAGCTGGTGAGGCCTTCAATTGCTGCTGGTGGTTTACCGGCAGCGTATTTGGGAAGCCTGTCCACGACCGGTCGAGGGAGTACGCCCTCCGGTGCGTTGTCAGTAGTAGTCATGGCTTCAAGCCTACTTGCACCCCTCGCACGGCCGGAGTGACGGAGAAACCGCCCAGCCACGGCACAGGTGAGTGTGAAAGCATGGGGCCATGGGTTCATTCATCATCCGCGTCCTCATCAACGGGCTCGCCCTGTGGGTTGCAACCTGGCTGTTGCAAGGCATGGACATCACAACCAGCGCCACGGAGTCAGCGGCCGCCAATGCGGGACTGACGCAGGGCGCTGACACGGTGGGCATAATTTTGGCGTATTTGTTCATTGGGCTCATTTTTGGAGTGGTCAACGCCTTCGTGCGTCCCTTGGTGAGGCTTCTTTCGCTTCCCGTGACCATCCTGACCCTGGGCCTGTTCACCATCGTCATCAACGCGGCGATGCTGTACCTCACTGCGTGGCTCAGCACTTTCACCCCCGTACACCTGACTTTGGATTCCTTCTTCTGGACAGCCATCCTGGCGTCGATCATCATCAGCATCATCTCCATGGTGGCCGGGCTCATCCCTGGTACCCGTAAGCGGTAGGAATCATCGCGCTCCGGCCGTGGACCGTGATTCGGGAAGGGCAGGTACCGTCAGACTGCCCCTACGATCTGTCCGCGGATCCCGGGTGAGCTTGAACCGGGTAATCTTCGCCGCGCCGCCAACGCCCACGACTCCTGCGAACGCCGCAGTGGATGCAAGCAACGAAGGATCTCCGCTCGCGCTGACCAGCTCTGCTCCTTTCGCATAATTCTCCTGATCGTGCCCGGGGCCCAGGCCCGGATCTTCCCCTTCGGGAGTCTGGACGTGGTCCGTCAGCGTCACTGTCACCCGTTCCTTCGTGTCAGGGTTCATGTGCCCGTCCGTTCCGGGAACCCAATCCTGCACGTGTTCCAGATGCAGGGAGTTGATGCCGGGCTCGGGAACTATGCCTCCAACAGGAGCGCCGGCAGTAAGCACGAATTTGAGGTCGAACTCACTGAGGAACGCCTTGTCCCGGCCAAGGTTCATGGCGTGCACACCGCCCTGGCTATGCCCGACTGCCACCACCTGATCCCCGGCTCCAGCCCCTGCTTCATGCAGGGCCTGCGCGACTGCGGGGATGACCTCCTCGGAGCCATAGCCGACTGCTTCGCCGATTCCCTGGATGTCCAGAGGGTTGGTTGAGGGCGTATGGGGCTGTGTGCCGGGTATCAGGACCATCCATGAGGACGAACCGTCGTTATCAAACTCGATCACCTCAATCTCGCCGTCGTTCCTGGCATAGACCTTCTCGAGACGCCGGAGACTTTCGGCCATGGAAGGCTGCACATCTTCCACGCTTTCGCTGACCTTCGCCACGCTGACGGGACGGGGTTGGAACGCTGCCAGCAACGGTGAACCGAGCACCAGCCCCACCACCGGCTCTGCTTCGAGACCCGGGGTGATCACCAGGTTGAGGATGTCCTCAGTAAGGTCACGTCCCGGTCTGAGGAAGTGGCCCGGGTCCGGGAACATCATTGCCCCTGGCCCAAGGAGATGGAGCCGGGTGTTCAGTGCCTCCGTCGTTGCGTAGTCCCGGTGACTGGCCCGCACGCTTGCGCTGACGTCGCACAGGTCCTGACGCAGGCGTCCTATGTCTTTCCTGCTTTCGGCCACGGCATCGATGGCAAGACAGCCCGAGTCATAGGAGTCGGAGAGATACGGCGTGAGTGCATCCTGAACGCGACGGGCCTCTTCCTCGATGCTCATTAGCTGCCCAACAATGTCATCGAGCCGGTCGGCCCCCCTCACAAGTTCTTCCAGTTGGAAAGAGATCCCGCCAACTCCTCCGCGGATGCCAAGGATTCCGTCGGGTTTCGGCGGAGAAGGCGTGGGCGCCGCGCCGGCACCCACCGGAGCCGCATCGGCCATCAGTATCCCCTCCCGCTCTGGAGGGAGACGTTCTGTGAGTGCCTCAGCACTACCGCGGCGGCGCCGTCCAAGTTCTCCCGCGCCCGCATAAGGGCAGAAGCATGGATGGCGATCGTGGTCCGGTACTCACGGCCCGCCGGGGACTGCCATTCCTCCAGCTGAATCTTCCGCAGGGAGGCAAGGACGGTATCTGCCTGGTCGACGCAGGTCTTCATTCGCCATGCAAGCCGTTGAACTTCGTGGCTCCGGGAAGCACATTCCGAAGGATCGAAAGCGGGTGGATTGGCTGCAGGCATCACGCCGAGGCTCATGTGGGTTGTACTCCAGTGGTCGTTCTGCTGATCGGTAGCCAAAACGCTACGGACGGGCAGAGGCCGACGGAAGTATCGACGTCGCGTATGTGGATAACCTGACGGGTCGTCCACATAGCCCCGTCATCGACGCCGGCCTCCGCGCCGGGCATGAAAGAATAGGCACCATGGCTGAATCCCCTCGTGTGTCCCTCGCTTCCGAACCTCTGGCTCTTGGCGCCCTTGACGGCCGCTACCGTGCCGCCGTCGCACCCCTCGTGGACTACCTGTCCGAGGCCGCGCTGAACCGCGATCGCGTGCACGTCGAAGTCGAGTGGCTCATCCACCTGACCAGCCAGTCTGTTCTTCCGGGCGCCGGTCCGCTCTCCGACTCCCAGATTGCCCAGCTGCGGGCCATCGTCACCGAATTCGACGCGTCGTCCGTCGCCGAGCTCGCAGAGATCGAAGCCGTTACCATCCACGACGTGAAGGCTGTCGAGTACTATATCGGCCGCCGGCTGCCCGCCATCGGCATCGAAAACCTGACCGCCATGGTTCACTTCGGCTGCACCTCCGAGGACATCAACAACCTCTCCTACGCTGTGGGAATCAAGGGTGCTGTTGAAGATGTCTGGCTTCCCAATGCCACGGCCTTGGTAAAGCAGATCGAGGCCATGGCCGAGGAAAACCGCTCCGTGCCCATGCTCTCCCGCACGCACGGCCAACCGGCCACGCCCACCACTCTCGGCAAGGAACTGGCGGTCATTGCACATCGCCTCAACCGCCAGCTCGCACGCATCGCCAAGACCGAATTCCTGGGCAAGATCAACGGCGCCACCGGCACTTACGCCGCCCATGTCGCATCTGTGCCGAGCGCTGACTGGGAAGCTGTCGCCAAGTCTTTCGTGGAAGGGCTGGGCCTCACGTGGAACCCGCTCACCACGCAGATCGAAAGCCACGACTGGCAGGCCGAGCTGTACGCCGATATCGCACGCTTCAACCGCATCCTGCACAACGTGTGCACGGACATCTGGAGCTACATCTCCATCGGCTACTTCCGCCAGATCCCGGTGGCCGGAGCCACTGGTTCATCCACCATGCCGCACAAGGTAAACCCGATCCGCTTCGAGAACGCCGAAGCCAACCTGGAAATCTCCAACGGTCTCCTGGACACCCTGGGCGCAACACTGGTCACGTCCCGCTGGCAGCGTGACCTCACGGATTCCTCTTCGCAGCGCAACATCGGCGTCGCGTTCGGCCACTCGCTGCTTGCGATTTCCAACGTCGCCAAGGGTCTCAAGGCCCTCGATGTAGCCGAGGAAGTCCTGGCCGGCGACCTCGACACCAACTGGGAAGTCCTGGGCGAAGCCATCCAGATGGTCATGCGCGCCGAAGCCATCGCCGGAGTCGAAGGCATGGAAAACCCCTACGAACGGCTCAAGGACCTCACGCGCGGCCAGCGGGTGGACGGTGCCCGCATGCAGGAGTTCGTTCAGGGCCTGGGCCTCTCCTCTGAGGCTGAAGCACGTCTGCTCGCCCTGACGCCGGGCAAGTACACGGGCATCGCTGACAAGCTCGTGGACCACCTGAAGTAGCCAAAGCAACGCACAGCGTTCGACGGCGGCGGGCGGGGCTGGGAGCCTTGGCCCGCCGTCGTGGTTTAACCTGCCGCTGACCCTTGGGGCGACACGGCGTGTCGGGTCCTTTCCGGGCCTTCGCGACTGATTGGCTGGAACCAACCGGGCTGCGGCACAGTACGCAGGACGCAAAGCCCGGATGGAACGCCGGCCAGACGAAACGATGTAAGGAGCGGGGCACCATGAAGCTCCTGTTGATCAGGCACGGACAAACCCCGGGCAATGTTGCGGGCCAGTTGGATACAGCCTTCCCCGGCCCGGGCCTGACGCCACTCGGAGAGCGCCAAGCGGCCGCCCTTCCTGAAGCACTGGCAGACGAAGCCATCGACGCCCTCTACACTTCTACTTTGCTACGCACCCAACGCACTGTTTTGCCGCTGGTCAAGGCCACCGGGCTGCAGCCAACCATCCTGGACGGCGTCCACGAGATCGAAGCCGGCAGCCTGGAAAAGAAGACCGATCACGAGTCGCACATGCGCTACATGAGCACGGTATTCGCCTGGACCGACGGCGACTTGGACGTACGCATGCCCGGGGCGTTCGCGGGGCACGACTTCTTCGCCCGCTTCGACGCCTCCGTGGAGGAAGTGGCGGCCGCCGGGCATCAGACCGCGGTGATTGTCAGCCACGGAGCAGCAATCCGTTGCTGGGCCGGCCGCAGGGCTTCAGATATCGACGCAGTGTTCGCCCGAACGCACCAGTTGCCCAACACCGGAATTGTGGCCCTCGAAGGTGACCCGGCAAGCGGTTGGCGAGTCCTGCACTGGGACCAGATCCCCGTTGGCGGCATGGCACTGACGGACCAAACCTCCGAGGATCCCACAGGCGAGGCACTGTAACGCTGGAGACGGGCAGTATTTCTCCCGACGCTTACGCGCAGGAAACACCACGGTAACCCCGGCTACCTAGGCTTAAGTCGCATAGACACCTCCCCGAAACCCGGCGAATTGAGGCATAAATGCAGACCAACCCACGGCTCAACATCCGGCAGGTCACGTGGGCCAACCCCGTAGGTGCCGACCTTCGAGCCGCGCAGCAGGCAGAACTGGATTCACGTTTCGGAAGCACTGACCACGAACCCGGGCCTCCCCCGTCGGAAGCCGATACCGCAGTCTTTGTGGTGGCTTACGAGAAGTGTTCCGGCCAACCGCTCGGCTGTGGAGGCCTGAGGATGCTGGACGAGAACACGGCAGAGGTAAAGAGGCTCTACGTGGTTCCGTATGCCCGTGGCTCGGGAGTGGCGAGCTCAATCCTTGCCGCGCTCGAAGCCCAGGCACATTCACACGGATTCACGGTGATCGCAGCCGAGGCAGGTTCAGCCCAGTCGGACGGCCGCAGCTTCTACGAAAGCGCGGGCTTTGCGGCCGTGCCCAACTTTGGTCCCTATGTGGGCGTCAACGAGTCATATTGCTATTCCAAGCGCCTGGACTCCCACAGTGCTTCACACACAGCAATGGCCTAAGCGGGACGGACTCCGGCGCAACATCCAGCATGGAGTTGCGCCGGTTCGATAATCTCGGATTATGGAAAAAGCAGACATCACCTTTCGGACCCGTAAATGGGTTCGGCCCGAGGACCTTAACGCCAACGGCACGCTCTTCGGCGGTAGCCTGCTGAAGTGGATCGATGAAGAGGCCGCGATCTACGCCATCCTTCAACTCGGCAACGGCAGGGCCGTCACCAAGTACATCTCGGAGATCAACTTCGTGAGCTCCGCAGTCCAGGGCGACCTCATCGAGATGGGGCTGACGGCCAAGCACTTCGGCCGCACGTCCTTGACCATGCGGGCCGAGGTCCGGAACATGATCACGCGGCAGGCCATCCTGACCATCGAGGAGATCGTGTTCGTCAACCTCGGAGCTGACGGGCGTCCCCAGCCCCACGGTTACACGGAAATCACGTACGACCGCGACCGGATCCCCACCCACCACCTGACCGAGACGCTCGACGAAGACTGAACCACCCGCCGTCGTGCAGCCTTCAAACTGCAGTAAAACGGGTGCTGGCGGCCGCGAATACGCGGCCGCCAGCTTGTATTTCCGGCGACGGGAGTGAGTGCCGCCGGAACCTGTGGGGCGCTTTAGCGCCGGTCGAACGTCAGCCCGCCGGGCACCTGGAACGTCGGCATGAGTTCGAGCATGCCTACGTTGACGTGGCGGGGCGTTTCGATGGCGTAGTCCAGCGCATTGACGATGTCGTCCGTGGTCAGCGACTCGTAGCCCTCGTAGTAGGTCTGCCAGGCTTCTTCCATGGCCTCGGGCGTGCCACCGAGGTTGCGGCCGAAGATCTCGGTCTCCACGCGGCCGGGGCAGATTTCGGTGACGCGGATGCGCTTGCCCACGGTGTCGTTCCGGAGCTGGCGGGAAATCTGGTGCACGGCGGCCTTGGTGGCGTGATAGACCGTGTGCCCGTAGAAGTTGTACAGACCAGCGATCGAGCTGATGTTGATGACATGGCCAAGATCGCGCTCCACCATGCCCGGCAGCACCAGCCGGGTGAGCTGCAGCAGGCCGCGAAGGTTCACGTCCACAAGCTCGTCAATGTCTTCCTCGGAGGAATCCAGGATGTTGCCCGGTCGGGAAACACCGGCGCAGTTCACCAGGACATCCACCTTGAGGTCACCGACGACGGCGGCCAGCGCGGCCGTGTCGGTCAGGTCGACTACGTGCGGGATGGCTCCGGTGCGGTCGGCCAGTTCGGCGAGGCGTTCCTCGTTGCGGGCGACGGCGTGGACTGTCAGGCCGCGCTTGGCGAGGCGCTCCGCGATGGCGGCACCCATCCCGGTTGACGCTCCGGTGACGAGGGCGGTGGTGTAGTCGGAAAAAGACATGGTGTCCTCCAGAAGGTGGGGAATCGGTGGGCCGCTGTGCGCCGGACCGGTAAGGCCCGGCGCACAGCCGCTAGGTGGTGGCTAGGCGTCGCGGAGCGGTTCGTGGGCTCGGTCCTTGACCGTGCTGACCGCGATCAGCGTGCCCAGGGCGGTGATGACTGCGTAGAAAGCAGGCATGTAGATGTTGCCGGTGCTGCCGATCAGCCAGGTCATGAGCAGCGGGGCAGTGCCGCCGAACAATGCCGAGGAGATGTTGTAGCCGAGACCGTAAGCCGAGTAGCGGACGCGGGTGGGGAACAGCTCGACGATCAGGATATGGATGACTGCGGTGTGCCCGGCGAAGACGATGGCCATGATGCAGGCGCCGAGGATGGCCAGGCCCATTTCGCCGGTGGCGATGAGGGCGTAGGACGGAATGCCGAGGACAGCCATGGCGATCGCGGAACCAGCGATGACCTTCTTGCGGCCAATGCGGTCGGACAAGGCGCCCATGAACGGGATGGCGATGCAGATGACCACCAGGCTGCAGGCGGTGACGAGGAGTGCCTCACCGATGGTGAAGTTCAGCTGCTTGCCCTTGAGGAACGTCGGCATGTAGGAGAAGAGAACGTAGTAGCCGGAGCCGTTCATCAGCGGGATGAAGAGGGCCAGGAGCATGGCACGGCGGTGTTCTTTGGACTGGAAGGCTTCCTTGAGGGGGTTCTTGGAGAGGCCGCCCTCTTCCTTGAGCTTCTCGAAGTTCGGGGTGTCGCTGATGGCCTTGCGGATGTACCAACCGATGATGCCCATGGGGATGGCGACAAGGAACGGGATGCGCCAGGCGAACGCACCGAAGCCGCCGCCGTCGATCGCTGCCTGGGTGAGCCACGGCGACATGGAGTAGGCCACCAAAGTACCGGTGAGCAGCGCTGCGAAAGAGGCAATCTGCGCGTAGGAAGTGATGACGCCGCGCTTGCCTTCAGGGGCGTGTTCAGCGAGGAACGTCATGGCGCCGGCAGCTTCGCCACCAACGGAGAAGCCCTGCAGGAGCCGCAGGAGAACCAGCAGGATGGGAGCTGCAACACCGATTGCTGCGTAAGGGGGAAGCAGGCCGATACCGGCGGTGGCGACGCTGATCAGGAGGATGACAAAGACCAGTAGTTTCTGCCTGCCGATCCGGTCGCCAAGGTAGCCGCAGACCACTGCGCCGAGCGGACGGACAAAGAAGGAGACCGCGTACCCGGCGAAAACGAAGAGCAGGGCGTTGTCCGGGTTGCCGGGCGCCAGGAAGACCAGGGCCAGAGTCCCTGCCATAAAGGCGAAAATGCCGTTGTCGTACAGTTCCACGAAGATGCCAACGCACCCTGCGGTGACAACCTTGCGGGTTTGGCGGCCCGTGAGCCGCTCATGCTGCACTGGAGCAGCATTGGTGCTTGCGGTCATGACTTTTCCTTACTGGGATGAGCGTAGCAACGCCTACTGGTTGACGACAGGGTTTTAGCTGCATGCCGCAACTGGTAGGTCCTGCCACTGGGGACGGCATCCAATGCCGAGGAGTCCGAAGACGGTGTGGACGGATTCGCGGAGGGTCTCAAGCTGAGCCCGCGAGCGCCTGTGGGCGGCAGTTGCTTCTGCCACTGTGGTTTTCCGAAAACGGACTTTGTCCCCTGGCCTCGCTTGGGCCAGGACATCCAGTCCGGTGCTGGTAACCACTGCAAGGACGGGATATCCGGCGGTGACGCCGCGTCCCCGGTGCAGTACCAGCAGCTCTTCCCTTGAGGGAACCTCGACGGCGCCCACTGGCACGCCGCGGGAAAGGACCTCACCGCTTGAGGTTCTTTCCGGAAGTTCTCCGCCAAGCCGCAGGCCTATGTGGTTGCTGCGGCCGCTGACGGCGTACTCGGAGGTGAAGAGCAGTTCACCGGATCCGCCGAACTCGGCGACGTCCGGCCCGTCGGTCACGTCGACCAACAAGTCTGAACCCATGCCCGGCCTTTCGAGGCCGAGCCGGAAAAGGGGAAGGTCGAAGTACGGCTGGCGTACAGGTGTCACGCTCCGACGGGTGACGAGCGCGGTTCCTTCCTTGAGCTGGCGTCCGAAGCCCACGACGGTGTCCGGGGCGGCGCTGCCAAGCAATGTCTCGGCCTCAATGGAGCCGTGGACGGCCAGGTAGGCACGGAGTCCGCGGTGGATCCCGCGGATGGACACGGATTCGCCCGCACGCACCGAAACGGGTTCCCACTGGCTGCATGCTCGTCCGCCGACGGTCAGGGTAAGGGGCGCGCCGGTCACAGCGATCAGGACATCTGTGTTCGCGGTCATCCGAAAGTCGAGGGCCGTGATCTCCACCAGGGGATCGTTGTCAGAATTTCCGGCCAGGATATTGGCGGCGCGCGCTGAATACTGGTCGAGGGCGCCGTTCACGGGAAGTCCGAAGCGGGGGCCCCGGGTCCTGCCGAGGTCCGTCACCACGGAGTTTCCCGGCTGCTGGATCAGGATCCGGCCGCTCATGGCAGGCGTTCCAATTCCAGCGGTTCCAATTCCCGGCCAACGAAGTCGTTGAAGTCTTCGCTGCGGATCTGCCGGAACCGCAAAATGTCGCCGGGCTTGTACGGGACCAACGGTTCCTTGCGGATGTTCAGCACGGAAAGCGGTGTCTGGCCAATCACGCACCAGCCACCCGGAGCAGCGGCCGGAGCGATGACTGCCTGGCGTCCGGCAACGGACACCGCACCTGCCGGGACGCTGAGCCGGGGATCCTTCAAACGGGGTACAGGCCTGGGGAACGCGGGACCGTCCATCATGGGAGAACCTGCGGGAGCGCCCAGGCATCGTACGGTGTAGGTCTTTTCAGTGTGGAGCCGAATGACTTCTCCGGTTGAAATGCCTTGATGCTCCGCAACGAGTTCCAGGTCCGGACCGAATTCGCCACCGTAGACCACGGGGACATCGAATTCACGGGGCGCCTGCGCTCCCTCGGCTGCATGGCCGAGCTCCAGCAGCCCCAGCTTGACGAAGGCGCGCACTTGGCGGGCCGAAACCAGGATGGGATCGAATTCCACCAGGACGGAGTCGTAGGTGGGAACGGCACCGTAGAGACCTTCGGCGCCGCAGCTTTCCAGCCAGTCGGCCAAGCGGTGAACTGTGAGCCAGTTGTCTTCGTTTGCTTGCGAGATGGCCACGACACGCAGTGCGGAGTCACCTGACTCGTAAATCTCGGTGGGGGCCACTGTCAGGACGGTCATGTCAGGCCGCCTTCTTCCTGGCGTCCATGACCTCGGCCAGCGGGGCGATGCGAACACCGGCGGAGATGAGCTCGGAACGGATCAGGCGGGCCAGTCCGACAGCGCCGGGGTTGTCCCCGTGGAGGAGGACTGTGTCGACGTCGATGTCCATGTCAGCGCCGTTGGCGCAGCGAATCTTGCCGTCAACCACCATGCGGAGCGTCCGCTCCACGATGTCGGCGGGATCATGCAGCACAGCACCGGGTTGGCTCCGGGGAACCAGTGTCCCGTCTTCCTGGTAGGCGCGGTCAACGATGCCGACAATTGCCACGTCCAGCCCGGCGGCGCGTGCAGCCACAGCCAGTTCGCCTTCCTGGGCCACCACCACGAGTTCGTTGTCCACGCGGGCCGCTGCCTCGGCCACGGCTTGGGCGTAATCGGCCCGGACGGCAACGAGGTTGCCGAGCCGGCCGTGGGGTGCCAAGTGCGTGACCTTGGTGCCGTGGAATGCGGCGAAGCCATTCAGCGCGCCCACTTGGTACACGACGTCGTTCTGAACTTCACCGGCCGAAAGGCCCATGTCGCGCCGACCGAAACCCCGCAGGTCCGGGAAACCCGGATGGGCCCCGATTCCAACTCCGCGTCGCACGCATTCGCCAACAGTCGCGGCCATAATGTCCGGATCGCCGGCATGGAACCCGCATGCGATATTGGCGCTTGAGACGATCTCAAGGAGTTCGGAATCGTCGCCAATGTTGTAGGCGCCAAATCCCTCTCCGAGATCCGCTACAAGATCAATTATCGGGTTCACGTGGTTCTCTTTTCGTGGTTATGCCGTGGAATTGAATTCCAAGGAAACGGCGGGTGATTTCAGGATTCCCCTCCGTTGCCGGATGTTCTTTCCAAAAGTCTCGCACCGGTCAACCACGCGGCACAAAGACCTAATAGTTATCCCGTAATAGCTCTCCGTTATGACCTGCACCACCCTGTACTGTGGCTTGGGTCCCACTGGTCCCGGATAGAATTTCCCTAACGCATGCCACCCGGGGACGTGGCCCTCGAGGAAGGCAGACCAATGGATACGCGCAAGCTCTCATACTTCGTGCAGATCGTTGACTCCGGCAGCATTACCAAGGCTGCTGCGGCGCTCCACGTGGCACAGCCCGCCCTGAGCCAACAGGTATCGGCACTGGAAAACGACCTCAAGCAGCGCCTCCTAATCCGCAGCAAACAAGGCGTTGAGCCCACCGCGGCGGGACACACCCTCTACCGGCACGCGCAGTCGATCCTCCGGCTGGTGGAGCAGGCGCGGCAAGACGTCGCCACCTCCGGCGCAGCACCCTCCGGCCGGGTTTCCATCGCGATTGCGCCCTACAGCATGGCCTCCAGCCTGACGCCGCAGATCATCAGCGAAGTCAGCCGGCGCTATCCGGATATCGTGGTGCACTTGACCGAGATTTTCGGCGGCGTGTTGAGCGAGGCCATCAAGAACGGCCGCCTGGACATGGCACTCATCTACGAGCCCGGAAAGATCCGCGGCGTGCAATTCACCACCATGATCGTGGAAGACCTGCACTTGGTGGTCCATCCGGACCTGGTCGTGAACCACGGCGAGGATACGGTCACACTTGCGGAAGCCAGCAAGGTGGGACTCTTCCTTCCGGAGAAGAACCACACCCTCCGCCAGATCATCGAGAAGGGTCTCGCCGAACAGGACCTGCCCCTCAAATTGGTGGGCGAAGTCGAGTCGGTACCGTCATTGACCCGCCTGATCCGGGCCAACCTGGGTGGCACTGTGTTGCCCAAGTCGGCCGCGGATGCCCTCTTCCCGGACCAGGACTTCAAGGTGTTGCGGATCGTCGAACCGGGGCTGCAGAGCAAGATCGCCCTCTGCACTCCCGACCACGAGCCGCTGTCCGAGGCAGCCTCAGCCGTGCTCATGGTGGTCAAGGAAATGCTGCACCAGCAACTGATCAGGAAGTACGGAACCGACCCCGTGCAACTGCCGGCCCATCCATAACAAAGCCTTATCCGGACAGACGGCTTTGGTCTTATTCAAGACCGTTTTAATTTCCTAATATCGAATCAGCAAGGAATTCGAAAACAGCTCACGGACACCGCGGGCACGTTCAAAGGAAAAAACGGTGAAAAAGATCAGCACGACCGGATGGGTTTCGAATCCAACCCGTGGAACGATCAGCGCACGAACCGGATTCCACTGCCCGCGGAATGGTTTTTGGCGTCCCATCGGTGGCATCGGTGAACCATTGTTTGTCTTCGAAGGCAGCCTGATGCCCGCACACTCCGGAAACAGCATCGAGTGGCATCTGGTGGATACCCGCCCCGGCCACTCCGGTCTCGACTGAGCGGCGGCCGCAGGGCAGCCGCCAGACCCGGCCACCCGCCGTCGTACTTCCACCGCCGCTGCACCGGACCGCTTAACTCGACCGCACCAAGGCGCCCTGCCCCCGGCAAGGGCGCCTTTTTCATGCCCGCGGCCGTTCGTGCCACAAACCAGACTTGCCGCAACCGCTCGTGCCGTAAACAGGCACACCAAAGGGCCGGCCGCAACGCCACAGACGCGCGACCGGCCCCTTCGCGGAAGATCAGTCCTCTACCAGGAGGCCCTTCTCCTTGAGCTTCTCCGTCAGTCCGCAGAGCTCAATGGTGTTGCCGCCGTCATGGTAGAGCTTGATGAGTTCGCGCTCGTGGTCATCGCGTGCTTGGGACAGCGCAATGACTTCCTCGGCCTCTTCGCGGCGGACCACCACAACGCCGTCAGCGTCGCCGCGGAGGATGTCGCCCGGGTAGATGATTTCGTCGCCGAAGACGATGGGGTGGTTGATCGGGCCGAGGGTTTCCTTGACGGTGCCCTTGATACTGACGCTGCCGGAGAACACGGGAAGGCCGAGTTCAATCAAGTCTTGGGTGTCCCGCACGCCGGAATCGGTGACCATGGCAGCGATTCCCTTGGCTTTCATCGCGTTGCCCAGGACATCGCCGAACGTGCCGGCCTCGGCCATTTCCTGCGCGCCGACCAGGACCACATCGCCGGCCTGGGCATAGTGGATGGCTACCTGGAGCATGAGGTTGTCCTGTGGTGCGCAGGCGACAGTGACGGCCGGGCCGCAGAAGGACATGGAACGGTCGATCGGCTTGATCCTGGAGCTCAGCGCGCCGCGGCGGCCCTGTGCTTCGTGGATGGTGGCAGAGGAAAACTTGGCGAGGCGGCTGACGACATCGGCGTCGGGGCGCTCGAACTTGGTCTTGACGTGGATCATTGTCTGGATCTTTCTAGTTGAGGGCGTTGACGGCATCGCGGATCGAGTCCACACCGGCGTTGATGGTCTCCAGCGAGGTGGCGAAGGAGATCCGGAAGTAAGGGCCCAAGCCGTAGGCCGAACCCTGGATGACGGCCACGCGTGCGGCGTCCAACAGGTAGAGCGTGAAGTCCTGGTCGTTCTCGATGACCTTGCCGTCGGGCGCGGTTTTGCCGATTACGCCTGAGCAATTCACGTACGCGTAGAAGGCGCCTTCGGCCGGCGCAACGGACAGGCCGTTGATGGCGTTGAGGCCCTCGACGGCGGCGTCCCGGCGTTTGCGGTAGACCTCCACCGAGTCACGGACGAAGGACTGGTCACCGTTCAGCGCCGCGACTGCTGCGGCCTGGCTGATGGACGACGGGCACGACGACGTCTGCGACTGCAGTTTGTTCATGGCCGCAATCAGGGGTACTGGACCCACTCCGTAGCCGAGCCGCCAACCGGTCATGGCATAGGCCTTGGAAACTCCGTTGACCAACAGGACGCGGTCCTTGAGCGCCGGGACGGCTGTGACCAGGCTGGTCACGCGGCCGTCGCCGAAGTGGACTTCGTCGTAGATCTCGTCGGTGAGGATGAAGACGTGCGGATTCTTCCCGAGGACATCCCCGAGCTCCTGCAGTTCCTCACGCGTGTAGACGGCCCCGGTCGGGTTGGACGGAGCGTTGAGGATGAGCCACTTGGTTTTGGGGGTGATGGCCGCCTCCAGTGCGGCCGGTGTGAGCTTGAAGCCCGTATCCTCGCCGCACGGGACAATCACCGGAGTGCCGTCATTGGCCAGGACCATGTCCGGGTAGGAAACCCAGTAGGGCGCTGGGACGATCACTTCGTCGCCCTGGTTGAGCGATGCCATCAGTGCCACGTACAGGACCTGCTTCGCTCCGCCACCGATGGTGAGCTGCTTGGCGTCATAGCGATGTCCGGCGTCCCGCTCGATCTTGTTCAGGATGGCGGCCTGCAGCTCAGGGGTGCCAGTGACCGACGTGTACTTCGTCTCGCCGGCGTTAATTGCCTTGATGGCGGCGGCCTTGATGTGGTCAGGGGTGTCGAAATCCGGCTCGCCGACCGTGAGGTCGATGATTTGGACGCCTTCGGCTTTCAGTTCGCGGACGCGGGCGGCAGCGGCGACGCTGGCTGAGGCCTTGATGCGGCTGACCCTCGACGCCGGCAGGAACTCGGACATGTCTCCTCCAGGAATGTGAACCCGGGACGCGCGGATTCGCGGATCCCTTTTTCGAGACTAAGGACTGAAAGGGGGCTCTGGATAAGACCTAATGTGCGTGGATCTATAAGGGACTCTTATGACCGAAGGCGGCACCACACCCATGCACTTTGCTTATGGGTTCACGCGGTATTGGTATTTCCGCGGCTTGCTGGACTCCGCCTAGATTCGAAGGGTTGGAAGTGTCCACGCAGCGCCCGTTCCGTGACCGAAAGGTAGCCCATGCCAACCCATACCCGGTCAACCACAGCCCGGTACTCATACCGCGCCCGTGCACCACGAACCGAGGCTCCAACTCACGTGGAACGCGCCAAACTCGTGCACGCACTGGCCCTGCACCGGCAACTCCTGAGCCATGCTTCCAGCGCTATCCGCAACCTCACCGCCGCCAGGAACGAGTTGATTGCGCAAGCCATGGAAGACGGGTTGGGGTTCGCGACCATTTCCGCAGCGACTGGCGAGAATCTCCGCACCGTCCGAACCATCGCTTTGGCTTATGACGATCTCCATCTGAGCGGACTTCCCCGGCAAGCCCAGTT
The DNA here is from genome assembly GCF_052113825.1 of Paenarthrobacter sp. TAF1. Lineage (NCBI taxonomy): Bacteria > Bacillati > Actinomycetota > Actinomycetes > Micrococcales > Micrococcaceae > Paenarthrobacter > Paenarthrobacter sp. TAF1. Next base: position 31,022 of record NZ_JBFRDO010000013.1, on the reverse strand, counting down.
GGCTGCGTTAAAGACCAAAAGCCGTGAGCTTCGTGCGGCCGAGAGGCACCGCGAACAGATCACGGAGCGGCGGGAAGCCCTGATTGTGATGGCACTCCGAAGTCACGTTTGTGATGATCTGGAACTCGCGTCACTGACAGGGCTCACTCCGGACCATATCCGCCGGGCAACCCGGGGAATCGCACGCCCGGCCTAGTACGCCCGGCTGGCCCTCCCCGCCTGCCGTCCCCGGCTGTCGTCCCCGCCTGGCCGTCCCCGGCTGTCGTCCCCGCCTGCCGTCCCCGGCTGGGCACCCGTTGAACCCAACCCCAGCGGAGGGTAGAACGGGTACATGACCAACGACGTGAACTCCTGGATGGACCGGTACGAACGCGCATGGACCTCGAACGAGCCTGACGACATCCGGGCCCTCTTCACCGAGGACGCCACCTACTTCGACAAACCCAACACGGAGAAACCGTGGAATAGCCACGAAGAGATCGTCAAAGCGTGGTCCGAGGCAGGCGACAAGCCTGAGGACTGGAAGTTCGAATGGACACTCCTGGGGCAGGACGGCGATACCGCTTTCGTCCAAGGCGTGACCACATACCTCAACGGTGAGCCTACCTATGACAACCTTTGGGTGATCCGTTTCGCCGACGACGGCCGCGCCCGTGAATTCACCGAGTGGTACATGGCGCGCAAGTAGCTCAGGATCGGTCAGCGGGGCGGATCAGCACATTCTCTTGGATCTGGCTCCAGCCCTGGTACTTCGCTTGGCCGGCGTCGACGTCATCGTTGATGAGCTTCGCTTGTGAACCGTCAAACACAGTGAGGGTGAGGATCTCCTCACCTGTGGCAACCGCCGCGCAGCCTGCCCTCCATCGCTCCGGGAGTCCGACCGGCACCGCATACAGGCAAGCGGATCCGCCTGTCTTGCTCTTGGCCCCGTAGTACTTCACGTCATCATGGGTAGCCAACAAACGGGCCGACCCCGGCTCGACCTCAAGATCCACTCCGGTGAGGCTCACGGGCTCCGGAAGCTGGTCCTCCGCCGTCGCTTCCCTGGCCAGGACGTCCGGACCTGTTGGCGACGAACAACCGGCCAGCCCCAACGCGGCAACAACGGCAACTGTAGCGACGACACGGCGTTTCATGGCTCTGCCCACTCAGGCTCCCGTGCCGTCCAGCCTAGCCCACCCCCTCTGGTCCAGTAGCTGTCAGTAGCTGTCGCGCTCCGCCGCTTCGGGCACGGGGATGAACGTCTTGGCAAACCTCTCCGACTCGCGGGCCAGCACCGCCACATCGGCACCGACCAGCACAAAGGAGGCACCGGCGTCGAGATAGGCCCGGGCGGTATCAGGGTTGAAGGCGTTCACGCCGGCAGGCTTGCCGGCCGCTTTAGCGGCTTCCAGGCAATGCTCGACGACGGCCCTCACCAAGGGATTCTCCTGCTGTCCCAGCAGGCCCATGGACGCGGCGAGGTCCGAGGGGCCGAGGAAGATGCCATCCACGCCGTCGACGGCCAGGATCTCCTCCACAGCTGATGCCGCAGCTTCGGATTCGATCTGAACGGTGAGGCTGATGGTCTCCGAGGCTGAAGCCAGATAGTCCGGGACGCGGTTCCACCGTGAAGCCCGGGCCAGTGCGGATCCGACGCCGCGAACACCATGCGGCGGGTACCGTACAGCAGCAACCGCAGAGGCTGCCTCAAACGCAGAGTTCACCATGGGGATCAGCAGGTTCTGCACGCCGAGGTCCAGGTACTGCTTGATGACCACGGTGTCATTGACCGGTGGCCGGACCATGGCCTGCACGGGGTAACCGCTGACGGCGTGGAGCTGGGCAAGGATCGATTCGAGGCCGTTGGGACTGTGCTCCGCGTCGATCAACACCCAGTCCAACCCGGACCCGGCGCAGATTTCCGCCACCAGCGGGCTACCGGAGCAGACCCACATCCCGGCCAATGGACGCCCAGCTTCGGAGAGGGCCGAATAGAAGGTGGGGTTCAGCTGAAGTGACATGTCACGACTCCCAACGGTCCGTAATCCGCGTGCACGGTATCACCTTTGTACACCCACAGGGGGCGGGTAAACGAGCCCGCCAGGATGATATCTCCGGCCTTCATCGAATCCCCGTGCGCGGCGATCTTGTTGGCCAGCCAGTGCACTCCATTGGCCGGGTGGTCGAGCACGCCGGCCGCGACTCCGGTCTCCTCGACGGTCTGGTTCTTGTACAGGATCGCGGACACCCAGCGGAGGTCGACGGCGTCAGGCCGCACCGGTCGTCCGCCCACCACCATGGCCCCCATCGCGGCGTTGTCGGAGATGGTGTCCACGATGGTCCGGCCCTCCATTTCGATCCTGGAGTCCAGGATTTCGAGGGCCGGAACCACGTAGTCAGTCGCGTTGAGCACGTCGAAAATAGTGCAGCCGGGCCCCTTGAGGCCGGACTTCAGCACGAAGGCCAGCTCCACCTCCACCCGTGGATGGGTGTACTTGTCCCACTCCACGGAACAGCCGGTCTCCAGGACCATGTCATCGAAAATGGCGCCGTAGTCGGGCTCGGTGATGCCGGTGGCAGCTTGCATGGCTTTGGACGTGAGGCCGATCTTGCGCCCCACCAACGTGCGTCCGGCTTCCTCGTTCCGCCGCATCCATAGCTGCTGCACGGCGTAGGAGTCCTCCACCGTCATGTCGGGGTAGCGCGCGGTCAGGCGCGGGACCGGTTTACGGTTCCGGCCGGCTTCGAGGAGCTCGTCGGCAATGGCTTCGATCGTCTTCGCGTCCAACATGGCCTAGACCTGGGCTCCCAGCTTGAAGCCCTCCGCCGTATCTGAAGCGCCCTCGGGACGGGTGTAGGAGAAGCCGTCGGCGCCGACAGTGACGGCCATTTCGGACTTGTCTTCGCGCTCGATAATGGGCTGCGGGTTGCCGTCGAGGTCCAGGACCAGGGAGGCCTCGGTGTACCAGGACGGGACCACGGGGTTGCCCCACCAGTCGCGGCGCTGGTTGTCGTGGACGTCCCAGGTGACGGTGGGGTTGTCGGGATCGCCAGTGTAGTAGTCCTGCGTGTAGATCTCCACGCGGTGGCCGTCCGGGTCAAGGATGTAGAGGTAGAACGCGTTGGACACACCGTGGCGTCCGGGACCGCGTTCGATCCGGTCCGAGATGCGCAGGGCACCCATCTTGTCGCAGATCTGGATGATGTTGTGCTTCTCGTGCGTGGAGAACGCGATGTGGTGCAGGCGGGGTCCGTTGCCGCCGGTCAGGGCGGTATCGTGCACGGTCTGCTTGCGGTGCATCCACGCGGCGTAAGTGACGCCGTCGGAATCCTTGATGTCCTCGGAAACGCGGAAGCCGAGGTCCTCCAGGTACTTACGGCCGCGGGGAACGTCCGGGGTGACCTGGTTGAAGTGGTCCAGGCGGACCAGTTCCCCGGCGGAATAGAGGTCGTAGCGCTGGGTGAGGCGTTCGACGTGCTCGACGTCGTAGAAGAACTCGTACGGGAAGCCCAGCGGATCCTCGACGCGGACGGAGTCGCCCACGCCCTTTGTGAAGCCCTCCTTGCGGCGCTCAACGCGGCAACCCAGCTCGCGGTAGTAGGCCTCGGCGGCGTCGACCTCGGCCGGGGACTTCACACGGTAGGCGAAGGCAGCGGCTGCGGCGACCGGGCCCTTGCGGAGGACCAGGTTGTGGTGGATGAACTCCTCGAAGGAGCGCAGGTAGATGGTGTTCTCGTCCTCTTCGGTGACGTGCAGGCCCAGCAGGTCCACGTAGAACGCGCGGGACTTCTCCAGGTCCGTGACTACGAGTTCCAGGTACGCGCAGCGGACGATATCCGGAGCCGGGACTGTGGGAGTGGGGATGGGGCCGGTGAATGGGTTGCTCATGGGATTCTCTCTTCGTTGAAAGGGGTCATTTGGATGGATTTTTTGTACAGGTACGGCCCTTTAGAACGGGTTTTGGGGGCGTTATCTGTACAAAAACTCCGAGTTAGGCGCCGAACTTGGGTGTGTGAACAGCGCCGAGTGTGATGTGCACGGCCTGCTGGTCGGTGTAGAAGTCGATGGAACGGTAGCCGCCTTCGTGGCCCAGGCCGGAAGCTTTGACGCCGCCGAACGGGGTGCGGAGGTCGCGGACGTTGTGGCTGTTGAGCCAGACCATCCCGGCTTCGACGTTCTGGGAGAAGTTGTGGGCCCGGGTCAGGTTCTGGGTCCAGATGTAGGCCGCCAGGCCGTACTTGGTGTTGTTCGCCAAGGCGAGGGCTTCGTCGTCGTTCTCGAAGGGCGTGATGGCCACGACGGGACCGAAGATTTCCTCCTGGAAGATCCGGGCATCAGGCGCGACGTCGGCAAACACCGTGGGTGCGATGTAGTTGCCTTCAGGCAGGTGGTCGGGTCGGCCGCCACCGGCGAGGAGCCGGCCTTCGGACTTGCCGATCTCCACGTACGATGCCACCTTGTCGTAGTGCTCCGGGTGGACGAGTGCGCCGACCTGGGTCTTGGGATCGTGGGGATCGCCCACCACGATGTTCTTGGCCCGGGCGGCGTATTTTTCACAGAATTCGTCGTAGATGGCCCGCTCAACCAGGATGCGGGAGCCGGCGGTGCAGCGTTCGCCGTTGAGGGAGAACACCCCGAACAGTGCCGAGTCGATCGCAGCGTCCAGATCGGCGTCCGCGAACACGACGCACGGGGACTTGCCGCCGAGCTCCATGGACAGGCCTTTGAGGTTGGCTGCAGCGTTGCGGAAGATCGTCTGGCCCGTGGTGGTCTCGCCGGTGAAGGAAATCAGCGGCACGTCCGGGTGCTTCACCAGTGCATCGCCGGCTTCCTCGCCCAGGCCGTTCACCAGGTTGAACACGCCGTCGGGCAGGCCGGCGTCCTTGAAAATCTGCGCCCACAGCGACGCAGAGAGCGGGGTGAACTCGGCAGGCTTGAGGACCACGGTGTTGCCCGTTGCCAAAGCCGGGGCGAGCTTCCAGGACTCCAGCATGAAGGGCGTGTTCCACGGCGTGATGAGGCCTGCGACGCCGATCGGCTTGCGGTTCACGTAGTTGATCTGCGAGCCCGGAACCTTCATAGCGTCGTCGAACTGGGCCACGATCAGGTCCGCGAAGAAGCGGAAGTTCTCGGCAGCCCGGAGCGCTTGGCCCTTTGCCTGGGTGATCGGCAGGCCGGTATCGAACGTCTCCAGCTCGGCGAGTCGTGCTTCCTGCGCTTCAACCGCGTCGGCGATCTTGTTCAGGACGCGGGCACGTTCGCGCGGCTTCATCTTCGGCCACGGGCCGTTCTTGAAGGCTTCGCGGGCGGCGGCCACAGCGAGGTCGATGTCTTCCTTCTGGCCGGCAGCGGCGGTGGCGTAATTGCCGTTGGAGACCGGATCCAGGACGTCGAAGGTCTTACCGGACACGGAGTCAACGAACTCGCCGTTGATGAAGTGCTGGATATGGGTGGGCAGGTTTTCGGGAATGTAATGCTTGTTGGTTTCTACCGAGGTCGTCATCGTTGTCTTCCTTTTCTTCCAACGCGGGGTCACTTATGGCCCATTCGAGGTGGGTTTATGGGCCATAAGTGACCCCGGGTTGCTTTTAGGTGGTGGTGGAGAGGTATGCGTCGAGGGTGGCGGCGCGGTGTTGGCGGGCTGCTTTTTCGATGGTGTCGGCGTCTGCTCCGGACTCGATGAGCTGCAGCAGTGCTTCGTGTTCGCGGACTGATTCCTGGGCGCGGCCGGGGACGAACCGGAACGTGGAGGACCTCAACGAGGCCAACCGGTTCCAGCCCCGGTGGACCAGGTCGAGGATGTGCGGGTTCGGGCAGTGTTCAAAGAGGACACTGTGGAAGTCCTGGTTCAAAGCCGTGAAGCGGACGGGATCGAAGTGTTCCAGGCACTCACGCATCTCTTCGTTCACAGCACGTGCCCGGGCAATCGCAACCGAATCGATCAGCGGAGCCGACAATGCCGTGGCGGCACCTTCCACGATGCTCAAGGTCTGCATCGTGTAGAGGTATTCGGTGGGATCGATCCCGGAGACCGTGGCTCCCACGTTCCGTTCGAACTTCACCAATCCTTCGGCCTCCAACCGGCGGATCGCCTCCCGGACCGGGACCACGCTGAAGCCCAGGTCTTCGGCGATCTTTGCGAGCACCAGCCGGTAACCCGGCGTGTAGGTCCCCTCGACGATCCGCGCTTTGACGGCGGTATAGGCCTGCTGGGACTTGCTTTGGGCAGCACTTTCGACGGCGGTTTCAGTCACTGTGGGCTCCTTCCGCGGCATGCCGGTGGGCTGACCATTCCTGGTAGCGGGCCTGCCATTCGGCGTTCATCGGATACAGCCCATCAACGCTGTTGCCTTCCTGGACCATCTGGAAGATGAACGTCTCTTCCTTTTCCTGCTGGATGCAGTCGTCCACGAGTTCCTCGGCGATGGCCGGCGGGATCACCAGGATTCCGTCCGAGTCGGCCACGATGATGTCACCGGGCTGGACGGTGGCTCCCCCGCAGGCGATGGTGATATCTGTGTCCCACGGGATGTGCCGGCGTCCGAGGACTGCCGGGTGCGGATTGGCGAAGTACGTGGGCATCTTCAGGTCAGCGACTGCCGAGTAGTCGCGGACGCCGCCGTCGGTAATGATTGCAGCGGCCCCGCGGACCTGGGCACGCAGCGCCAGGATGTCCCCGACTGTGCCGGTGCCTTTCTCGCCGCGGGCTTCCATCACCAGGATTTCGCCTTCGTTCACGGAGTCGATCGCGCGCTTCTGGGCGTTGAAGCCGCCGCCGTGGGTCTTGAAGAGGTCCTCGCGGTTGGGCACGTAGCGCAGGGTCCGGGCCAGGCCCACCACTTTGCGGTCGGGTCGGGTGGCCTGCAGTCCGTCAATGCTCACGTTGTTGAGTCCGCGCTTGCGCAGCTGGGACGAAAGGGTGGCGGTGGCAACAGACTCGAGTTTTGATTTCAGTTCCGGTGTCAGCACACTCGCGGCAGCCGCCGGTTCCGAAGCCTGAAGTCCGGCGGCTTCGCGCGATCCGTACGCCTCTTCCCGCTGCATGTCATCAGCCTTGGGCCGGGCACCAAAGTCCGCCAACGGCGTCGTACCTTCCGTGACTCTGGTGGTCAGGCGGCCGCTGCTGAACCCACCGCCGGTGACCTCAATTTCGACGACGTCACCGGGCTTGGCAACGGAGGCGCCGGCGGGGGTGCCGGTGAGGATGATGTCGCCCTCTTCGAGCGTGAGCAGCTGGGAAAGGTCCGCGACGAGCTGCCCGAACGGGAAGAGCAGGTCCTCGGTGGTGTCGTCCTGGACCAACTCGCCGTTGTGCCAGGTGCGGATGGTTAGGGCAGCGGGATCAACGGCGTCGGCAGGGATCAGCGCCGGGCCAACGGGGGTAAATCCGTCGCCGCCCTTGGACCGGACATTGGAGCCCTTGTCCGCGTAGCGGAGGTCGTAGACGCCGAGGTCGTTGGACGCGGTCACCCACTCGACGTGGCTCCATGCATCCTCAAGGCCGACACGACGGGCGGACTTGCCGATGATAAGCGCGATCTCGCCCTCGTAGCCCAGCAATTCACAACCTGCCGGACGTTCAACAATGCCGGGGGCCTCAGCCGAACCGAGCGCCAAGGACGAGGAAGGCTTCAGGAAGTACGACGGCTGCTGCGGGGTACGTCCACGCTGCGCGGCACGGCTGGGGTAATTGATGTGGACCGCAATGACCTTGCGCGTCCGGGCCAGCATGTCCTGGCTGACTTCCTCGGTCCGGACCTCCAGTGTCACGGCGCCTCCTCCTGATAAGTATCTGATCGCCCCAGTTATCGAGTACGAAATCGTATACGAAAACTATGACGCGTTAATGTGATGCCCGTCAACCCCCTCCATAAGGCTGAGTCTCGCGGGAGGGGGARCACGGCGGGGAGAAGGATGCGGCGAAGCCCTGGCGTGAGAACTGATGAACACTACAAAGTGTCGTCGGCCTCCCGTAGGGTACCCGCATGGACATCATCCTCGTACCGGGTTTTTGGTTGGACGCATCGTCGTGGGATGGGGTGACGCCGGCCCTGGTGGAAGCAGGGCATCGGGTCCATCCGCTCACCTTGCCAGGCTTGGAATCGGCGGACGCACCCCGGGCGGGCATCGGCCTTCGAACACACATCGATGCCGTCGTGGACAAGGTGGATTCGCTGGACGGGAAAGTGATCCTGGTGGGTCACTCGGGCGGGGGCGCCATTATTCATGGCGTGGCCGACGCCCGTCCGGACCGCATAGCCCGGGCCATCTATGTGGACAGCGGGCCGCTGGGTGAGGGCGGGGTCATCAATGATGAATTACCGGACGACGGCGACGGGATACCCCTCCCGCCGTGGGAAGCATTCGAAGATGAGGATCTCGTGGACCTCACCGACGAGCTTAAAGCAGTCTTCCGCGCCCGGGCGATTCCCGAACCCAAGGGCGTCGCCTTCGACCAGCAACACCTCACGAACACTGCCCGCTACGACGTCCCCGCAACGATCATCGCGTGCGAATTTCCATCGTCACTGCTCAAGGAGTGGATGGACGCCGGGCATCCGTTCACGGCCGAACTAGCCCGGATCCGGGACGTTGACTACGTGGATCTGCCCACGGGGCACTGGCCCCAGCTCACCAAACCCGGTGAACTGGGCCAGGCCATCCTGACGGCCGTCAACCACAGCGGTTAACGGACTGCAGCTACTAGTGGCGGGGTGGCGTGTTGGTTGCCGGGCCTTCCGGCGCCGCGCCGCCCTCATCGGTCCAGTCCGTACCTGTCGTGTCGTCGAGGGCAGGATCGGACACGACGTCCGAGGCTACGGCAGGAGCAGGAGCCGCCACGGGAACTGTGGCCGCCTTGGTCTCCTCGCCGCCAGTGGAGTCCGCCCGATCACCGGACGTGGATGAGTTGTGTCCAGGGAACATGGTTTCCGCCTTCTCCATTAGCTTCTTGCCGGCTTCATACAGATTTTCCAGAATGTCCGGAACGGTCTCCTGGACTGTCTCTGCAGCCTGATGGACGTTCTCCTGGACCTCTGGGTTCTTCAGGACTTTCTCGGTGCCTCCGCGGACCCGCCGGTACACTTCCGGCCAGGACTTTGACCCCCACACGTAGCCAACAGCCACGCCGACGGCGAACAATGCTTTACCTTTCACGGCACTCACTCCTTCAGAGGTGTTCTTATTCGACCCTAGTCCCGCTCCACGCGCCCTGTCACCTGCCAATAGTCCGGCCCCCAATGACCGGGCCATGTAATGGCCTGCACTCAGCTGGTTCCATCGCCTTGGTGAAAAGCAAAGATTGGTCCGTGCGAATTGTCATTTACTGGAACAAAGGGATCGAGGGGCGCCTCGATATTCCGGGAGTGACGCAAGGTCATTGCCGGCAAGCACCGGGAAAAGCAGGACTTTACCGGGTGGCGAAGAGCCGGATTGCGCACCTTCCACGGCCGGAGAACGCAACCACGCCGGGAACCCCACCGGGACCGCCCCGCATGACTGGTCAAAGCACCATTCGCAGCACTTCCGGCTTCCCGGCCATGACAAGTAGATAGTCAGGTTACTTGCTACTTGTGCCGCGAGCGGCTAGCGTTGCATATGTAGTACCAAGTCCGACCCATTGGCAGGAGTGCTTTATTGGCTGGATATAACAAATACATCGGAGTCGAATGAGCAATTCCTCTCCTTACATTCCATAGGGCCTCCGGGGCCCCATTGCGATGCCCGCACCGCAGCATCGGCCCCCGGTGAACTTACTCGCTTAATCGCGTCCGTGGAATTTCCATCGACATGAAAGTAGGAACAAAAATGGGTTTCTTTGGTTTTCTTCTGCTCGGCCTTTTGGCCGGCGCTATCGCTAAACTTATTCTCCCCGGCCGCCAGGGTGGTGGCTGGTTCATCACGCTCATCCTCGGCGTCGTCGGCGCCCTCCTGGGTGGTTGGATCGGTGGCCTGATCTTCAACACGGGCCTGCAGGAATTCTTCTCCCTGACAACCTGGCTCCTGGCCATCGGCGGCTCGATCATCGTGCTGCTGATCTACGGCCTCGTTACCAACCGCAGGGCTACCCATGGCTAATAACCAGAACCGCGATGCCAACGGTGAAGAACTCGACGGCCAGTACACCGAGGGGGATTACGGAGACGCAGGAGCGTCGCCGGAAACCCTGAAGGAAGATGCTGGCGGAGACTACACCGAGGGTGACTACGCCGAGTCGACTGTGCCTTCAGCAGATGCCGAACTCGACGCCAAGAACACGGAAGACACCCCGGCTGACCGGCCGTTCTCGTCCGAACCGGATGAAGAAGCAGGCTCAGGCCGGCCGTAGTGGCTCCCGCCTCGTGAATAACTGAATCAACGCAAGAACCCGGAGGACTGCATTGCAGCCTCCGGGTTCTTGCGTTGGCGAAAGGCACTGATATTTTCAGGCATGGATTGTCGGGGCATGTGCGGACAGGGCCGCGTAGCGTCGTTCCCAAGGAATGGAGGCAACTGTGCAGGAGTGGAACCAGGCCATGGCCATCATCGAGCAGGATCTGGCCGCGACCGCGGAGGTCAGCGAGCTGGCCAAGGCCGCACTGACCTCCGAATACCACTTCAGGAGGATGTTCTCCTCACTGGCAGGGATACCCATCTCCGAGTACATCCGACGACGCCGCCTCACCGCAGCGACGGCGGAAATCCTGGAAGGCGCAACCGTGCTGGACGTTGCCGTCCGCTACGGATACGGGTCGGCCGAGGCGTTCACGCGGGCCTTCAAGGCAATGCATGGGCTGACACCCTCAGAGGCCCGGCGTCCCGGAGCGGTACTCCATTCCCAACCTCAACTGAGGTTCCATCTCCGCGTTGAAGGGAATACCGATATGAAACACCGCATAGTGGATAAGGGAGCTTTCCACTTGATTGGCTTGAAGGCCCGCATACCGCTCGTACACTCGGGGCCCAACCAGGCGATCATCGACTTCCAGCGAAGCCTGGACCCTGCGCTGACGGCCAGGTTGCTTGAGTTGGCCGACACGGACCCCTCAGGTCCACTGTCTGTCACCGACAACATCCATGAGCAGCGGACCGAAGGAAGCGAGCTGGACTACTGGCATGCTGTGGCCTCCACCAGGGCAGCTCCGGAAGGCCTTGATTCCTTGGGGGTCCCCGCCGGACAGTGGGTAGTCTTCGAAGCCGAAGGAAAGTTCCCCGAGGTTCTTCAGAGCATGTGGGCGGACGCCGCCACTGAGTGGTTCCCGGCCAACCCGTACCGATGGGCGCCGGGACCCGAAATGCTCAGTGTCCAGGTTGAGGCAGGCGGAACACACGGCCGTGGCCAACTGTGGATTCCCGTGGAAAGGGATACCGCAGGTTCTGCCCCGGCCTAGAGCCCCTTGCCTCCCGTCACGGGCAGTACTGCACCGGAAATGTAGGATCCCTCGTCGGAGGCAAGCAGGACGTATGCAGGAGCCAGCTCCGCGGGTTGTCCGGCACGGCCCAAGGGCGTGTCCTGACCAAATGAGGGCAACTTGTCCGGCCACTCGGTGGCGGGGATCAACGGAGTCCAAATGGGACCGGGCGCCACAGCGTTGACGCGGATTCCCTTGGGTCCGAGTTCCTCGGCCATGGCCTTGGTAAAGGCCACCTGGGCAGCCTTGGTCATGGCGTAATCCACCAGTTGCGCCGAGGGATTGAAAGCTTGGATGGATGCGGTCACGATGATCGACGCTCCGGGGCGGAGGTGGGGAATGGCCGCTTGTGCCGTCCAGATGAGGGAGTACAGGTTGGTCTTGAAGACGCGGTCGAACTCCTCAGTGGGGATCGTTTCCAGGCCCTCCCTGTTCTTTTGGTAGGCCGCGTTCAGCACTACGACGTTGAGGCCGCCGAGCTCCTGAACAGTGCGTTCCACGATGTCGGCGGCAAAGCCTTCGTCCCGCGCGTCGCCGGGCAGCAGGAGGACCCGGGCACCGCACTCGCGGATCCATTCCGCCGTCGATTGCGCGTCTTCTTCCTCTTCCGGGAGGTAGCTGATGGCTACATCGGCACCTTCCCGGGCGTAGGCGATGGCCACTGCGGCACCGATACCGGAGTCCCCACCGGTTATGAGCGCCGTTTTGCCCTGCAGCCGGCCGTGCCCAACGTAGCTTTTTTCGCCGTGGTCGGGCTGCGGGTCAAGGGGCTTGGTCAGGCCTGGCTGTTGCTGCTCCTGGCGGGGAAATTCATCCCCGTAATAGCCGCTCCGGGGATCCGAGGGCGCGGAGGCGAGGCGATGACCGCCTGCTTCCGGGTCGTTATTCCGGTGTGGATCGTCGTGAGTCATGATTCTGCCCCTCTCAGGTAGCCTGCTCGCAGGATTCACCGAACCGGTGTTCCATCGCACGGTTTGGTTCATCGCACGGTTTGTTGGACCTATACCCACCACCCGGGCCCCTAAACCGTGCTCGGCTCCCTTGGCAGGACCCACCGGAAATCGCTAGGTCCGGAGGGACTTGGCCTTGACCATCAGGAAGAGCCCGTAGGCAATCAGCCCGACGGCGACGGCGGCCAGCAAGTACGGCCCATATGGCTGCTCTCGCAGCGCCTTCAGGCTTCCATCCAGGCCGGTTGATTGCTCCGGCTGGGCACGTATGGCGGCGATGACCACCAGCAGGCCGACCAGGAACAGGGCAATGCCTTTCGCTATGTAGCCCACCACGCCCACGCCGACCTGGAACTTGCGGACGGCCTCCTCCGAGGACAACGAGATGTCCCGTTTGAACGTTTGCCGGAAGCCGCGCACGGCGAACACGATGCCCGTGATGGCGATGCCTGCACCGATCGCGACCAGCAGGAACACCCCGAAGGGAGCACTCAGGAGGGTGAGGGTGAAATCGCTGCTGGACTCGCGGCTGTTTTTGCCCTGGCCCATGATGAACGAGACGATCGTCGCCGCCAAGGCCGCGAACACGAGCGCCTGGCCTGCGGCGGACAGTCTTTTGGTGAGTTTCTTGCTGGAGGTCCGTTCCCCAAGGATGGCGTTACCCAGTTGCCACAACGCCAGCGCCGCGCAGGCGCCGAAGCAGGCCCAGAGGAGCACCGGACCCACGGGTTGGCTGGCCAGCGAGGCCACCGCTCCTGACACATCGGCTTCGCCACCCCGCCCGAACGCCAGCTGGAGGGCGATGACTCCGATGAGGACGTGCAGCAGCCCGCTGACGGCGTACCCGGCACGCGCAACGATCTCGAAGGTCCGCGAGTTTGAGGCCTCTTCGGCCGCATCGGCAGCCTTCCTCATCTCCTCTTTAATGACAAGCCTCCTTAGTTTCCGATGGACACCATCGTCCCACCCGCACCCCGTGAATGCCACGGCATTAACGACGACGGGCAGGCACCTGGGTGCCTGCCCGTAGAAAAACCAAAAAGATCCTAGAACCCGACGACCGACTGGGGCCAGATACTCCGCAGCCCCGCACCAAGAGGGTTGAACTGCTCGCGGACTGTCACGACTGCTCGGCCCTGGACCGGGGAATCCGCCGGCTGATGGTTGGCCTCCGCAGTAAAGGGACGTAAGTCCGGGGCGGTGTTGGCCTCGCCGGCACCATTGGTCGGGGCGGTGATTTGAGCAGTCATTTCGGTCGCCTTCCTGGAAGTTCCCATCAGCTCCAATAGCTGATGGTTCAACCATCGGGCAGCGTCCTCAAGAACGACGCCGGGTCATCTCAAGATTTGCTCAAGGTTTGGGACCGGCCACCTGCTGTGCCATTAACTGCTCGATGTCCGCGAAGCTCATCCCGGATGCGATCGCCAGGTCCGGCAGGCCTGCTCCTGCCGTCACTGCGCTTCGCATGGCCTGGGCCAAGGACTCCTCGGCCTCATCCATTTCCCACTGGAGACCCTCCACTCGGGCGGCCGCCGTCCACACCAGGTCAAGAAGCCCGGTTCTTTTCGACGGCGTGGAAACAGGGGCTTCCTTCAAGATTTCCGGAAGAGTCGCGTCCTTCGTCCCGGTCATAACCACTGCAGTCATTTGGTACCCCTCCCGTGAAGATGTGTCTCGATAAACTAGTTATATGGCAAACTAACTACATGCGCCAGCGCCTCGCGTGGGCAGTGACCCAGATCACAGGAGTTCGAGCGTGAGGAATTCCCTGGCCAGCACGTCTTATTCATGACGGCGCACAACAAGCGCCGCACAACAGACAAGGAGCCATCGCCATGACGATCCAAACGCACACCCCCGCTGACGTTCCGGCCAAGAACACCAAAAACAGCTCTGTATCGACTGTGGACGCTCCGGAAAGGGACAAGGGCAAGGACGGCCGAGGCGCAACCACGGTCGCGGACGGCGTAGTCGCCAAGATTGCCGGCATCGCCATCCAGGAAATCCCTGGCGTACACGCCCTGGGCGGCGGCGCCGCCCGTGCCATCGGCAACCTGCGGGAGAAGGTCGGCCAGAAGGACCTCACCCAGGGCGTCAACGTGGAAGTGGGCCAAACCCAGGTAGCCGTCGACGTGACGCTGGTAGTCGAATACCCCCACCCGCTCCAGGAAGTTGCGGACAACGCCCGCAATGCCGTCTACACCGCGATCGAGGACCTCGTGGGCATGGAAGTCACCGAGGTCAACGTCACCATCACGGACATCCACGTTCCGTCGGAAGACGCGGACGCTGACGACATCGAGCGTGAGCCGAGGGTCGCATGAGTCCCACCATCGCCGGCCTGGCAATAGGGGCAGTCCTCGCCCTGGCAGGCCTGGCCTTCGGATTCTGGGGTCTGCTGCTCACGACACTGTTCATGGGGGTCGGCGCGGTGCTGGGCCGTTCCGCCGAGGGAAAGCTTGACCTTCGCGGGGTGCTTGATGCCCTGCGGGGCAAGCGCTCCTCCTCATGAACCGGGCACCAGCCGGCCCTCGGCCTGGCACGGACGCCGGGGACCGGGCCGGGCACAACCGCCTCACCCACACCGCCATCCGCAAGACCGTGGAATCGGTCACCGCCAACGCGTTCCGGGTGGCCACAGGCAACGTGTCAGCAACGCTGGACGACGACGCCGGGAAGCTCGGCGTCAGTGTGTCCGTCAAGCTGGCCCTCCCCCAGCTCCTGAAGCCACGGAACGGTGGGGACACGGTATTCGAACAGGCCCAATCCGCCCGGGAGCAGATCGTGGCGCGGGGGCGGGAAATCACTGGCCTGGACATAGGCCGGGTAGACATCCGCCTCACCGGCGGGAAGGCCGAACAGCCCAGGGAAAGGAGAGTGGAATGAGCAGTGGAATCAGCAAGGACACGGCAAGCCGCCGTCTGATCAGACGCGAAACCCACTCCTCGAGGGCGGTCCCGTCAATCGTGGCCGCATCCCTCCTGATAGCCGTCTTCCTGTGGCTGGCACTGGAATCAGTGTTGTGGCTGCTCAAGGACCAGCCGGTGCTCGCCAGCCCGGCCCAGATGCTCCGGTGGCTGATTGAGCTTCCGGCCAACACCACACAGGCAGGCATGGTGGCGGCCGGAGCCGGACTGGGAATCGTGGCACTGCTGCTTCTTGGACTTGCCCTCGGCAGCGGCCGCAGGCAACGCCGGGCCCTCGGCAGCGCACGCGCCGCCGTCGTGGTGGACCACGAAGTCATCGCGGCGGCGGTTTCCAAGGCGGCCCGACGCGCCGCAGGCCTGGCCCCGGGCCAGGTGACCACCACCGTTGGCGGACGTTCCGTACGCGTCCAGGTGCGTCCGACGTCGGGCGAACCACTGGCGGTGGAAGACATCCAGGCAGCGGTCGACGGCGAACTGGCCGCCTATGCGTTGGACCGCCCCGTCAGGTCCAGCGTCCACATTCTGAACGAAGGAGCGGTAGGGCAATGAGAAACACGAACCGGGCCCTCAACCGGATCCTGCTCACCATCCTGGGGATCATCCTGCTGGGCGCCGGCGCCGCACTCATCGCGGCCGGCACCCTCCCCGGGGCCGCAGGTTTCTGGGAAACAAACCTCTCCTCTGTTCGGGAGCACGTGCGCAACCTGGCAGGCACCGCCCCCTTGCCGGACCCTGTTCGGAGCTGGTGGCTGGTGCTGGGAATTGCCGTGCTGCTGGCCGGTGCGGTCCTTGGCGCAGCGTGGCTGGCGTCGCAGGGTGGCGGAAAGACACCCCGCCTGGCCGAACGCTCAGAGGGCAACGCAGGCCGGACGGTCGTGGACGCGGGGCTGGTTTCCGCAGCCATCAAGGAAGCCCTCAACGGAAACCCCGACGTGCTGGCGACCTCCGTCTCAGCCTGGGAATCACGCCGCGGAACGGCTCTGCGGCTGCGGCTCGAAGCCCGCAAAGGCGCATCCCCCCGGGATATCGGCGACACGGTGGAACAACTGCTCCAGGAAATTGATGCCTGGCTGGGACATCCGATGCCCGTCCTGGTGCGAATCACCAGCGGCACCCGGACACAAGTGTCCTCATCACGGCGCGCTCGGTGACAGTCAGCCCAAAGTACTCCACGTAAACAAACTGCACGGCAACTCAGAGCCGCGCACCGAAAAGAAAAGGGAACACCATGGGAATCAACGACAAGATCAACAATGCCGCCACCGAGCACCTTGGCGCCGCCAAGGAGGGCGCCGGTAAGCTCACCGGCGATTCCACCCTCGAGCGGGAAGGCCAGCAGGATCAGGCCCAGGCCAAGCTCCAGCAAGCCGGCGAGAAGGTCAAGGACGCTGCTGCCGACATCACCGGGAACATCAAGGACGCTGCCCGGAAGCTCAAGGAAGGCTTCACCGACAAGTAGGACGGGAGCAGGGACGGTTCCGCTTCATGGCGGGACCGTCCCTGCCCATCCGAGGATCAGCCGGACTCACACCACTTGAAAGGCAGAAACGTGACTGGTTCACCTGCGGTTTCGCCCACCGCACAGCAGCAGCTGGACCTCGTGCCGGACGCGTTGCTCGCAGGCAGGGCAGCAGATGGTGATACTGCAGCTTTCGAAGCACTCGCCCGGCGCCATGGTCCATTGATGCGGGCCACTGCACGACGACTCACGGGCACCTTGGCTGACGCGGACGACGTCGTCCAGGAAAGCCTGATGCAGGCCTGGAAACAGCTGGACCAACTCCGTGATCCTGCAGCTGTGAAGAGCTGGCTGCTCCGCATTGTGGGCACGCGCAGCATCGACCACCTGCGAAAACGGCGCAACCACCTGGCCCTGGACGATCTCGAAAACCACGTCGATGCCCCGTCCGGCCAACGGACCCCGGACCCGGAAAGCACCGCCGTCAATGCCTCCCGGGTGGATGCGTTGAAGTCGGCGCTCGCCCGGCTGCCCGAGGAGCAGCGGCGCTGTTGGGTACTCAAGGAATTCAATGACCTGAGCTATGAGGAGATTGCGCTGACCTTGAATATCAGCCCCGCCAGCGTCCGCGGCCGCCTGGCCCGGGCACGGATTGCCCTTGCACGCACAATGGAGGAGTGGCGATGAAAACCCCCGGCGATGCCTTGGAATGCGGACACAGTCTCGCGGAACTGAGTGCCTATTTGGACACGGGCGAGATTGCGGATCCGGCGCACTTGGACTCATGCCCTGAGTGCCAGGCCGGACTGGCCTCCCTGCGCCGGCTCTCGGAACTCGGAAACGAATTGCTGACAGCTGACGTAGCCGACGCCGGTTCGGGCAGTGACGACTGGATGCAGACCATCCTGGACAACCTGCGCCTGGAGCTGCGGCCCGGACGGAGCATCCCGTTGCGCGCGGCGGACCCGCAGGACACCCTTTGGGAAACCGAGGGCTCCGTGTCGGCCCTGATCCGTTCGGTGGCCGATTCCTTCCCGGGAACGGCCGCGGGTAAATGCAGGTTGCTCGGCGACATTACCGTGCCGGGAGCCGGCATCACTGTGGAGGTGGAGATCGCAGTGGTCTACGGACTCGCCATGGAAGAGCGCGCGGCTGCACTGCGCAACGAACTCGCGAAGGTACTGGAGGTCCAGACCGAATTGAACATCCAAGCCATCAACATCACTGTCACCGATGTGCTGGAGCTCCCCGCGCCAGCCATGACCCCGAACAAGGAGGACCAGCCATGACGGAGCATGTGGAAGCCAAGTCTCCCGCCCTGGCCGACGAACTGCTCGGCATCGTCCAGGCAGTGGAGGGAGTCTCAGCGGTATATCCGGCCCAGCCATTGTGGCAGTCGATTGCCGGCGCAGCAGTGGCGGCAGTAACCGGCGAACAGTTGCCGTTGATAAGCCTGGCCGGGGAGGACGGCGTGGTGGCCGTCAAGGCCCGGATCGGCGTCGGAAGCCTCCTGCCGGCCCCGCAAGTGGCGCGCGAAGTAGCCGCGGCGATCCGCAGGCACCTGGGAAACGTACCCGCCGTCGTCGAGGTTTTGGTGGCCAAAATCGACGCCTGACCGCGGCTCAACGGGAGGACGGGCTGTCCGCGGCCTCGCTCTGTTCCTTCTCGGCTGCCTGCGCGTAGGAGGCAGTGACCCTGCGGTAGACCGGGGCCAGGAAAGCAAGCAGGGCAACGACGATCATGATCAGGCCCGCCGCCAGGAACACCAAGGCAATGCCCCGGGAGGTTCCTTCCCCCAGAAGCGGCGCCAACTGCGCGGCACCTTCCGCGGAGCGGGCGTAGGGGATGATCCAGAACTGGGCAATCGGCGCGATCAGGAACGCAGTGATGGGGGCCGCTGCGGATTCGAAGGCCATGGCGAAACCAAAGACCCTTCCTTGCCGTGACAGGGGCACAACTTTCTGAATGACCGTCTGCTCAGCTGCTTCCACCACCGGAACCAGTGCCATGTAGAGCCAAATCCCGGCAATGTAGAGCCAAGCCCATTCGCGGATGGTGAAGACAGCTCCGACGAGCCCCATCACCGCCACTGCGATGAGGAGGGTCCGCAAAGGGTTGGAGCCGAGCCCGAACTTTCCGATCAGCGCCCCGCCCAGGATGAAGCCGGTGGCGCCGACCGCGAACACCGTGCCCCAGATCTCCACGGGGAACATCTCCAGGCCGTAAGGGTCCATCAATGCCATGTAGACCCCGCCGATGAAATTGTTGAAGGTGGAGAAAACAATCAGGGCGAACAACCCGGAGATGGCCATGACGGCCGCCCAGGAGCCGCGAAGATCGAACCCGCCGTGGGCGTCGGATGCTGCTGCCCGGACCTCCTCCGGCAGGCGCAACATCAGCAGATGCGCGAAGGCCAGGGCTGTGAGCACCAAGGCCACCACCACGGTCCAGCCCATTCCCAGGAGTCCCACTGACAGTCCTGAAAGGACCGAGGTGACGATGAACATCAACCCCTGGACCATCCCCACCAGTCCGTTGGCGTTGGCACGCTTGTCCGGTTCGATCAGGATGGTGACCGTGGTGGACAGGGCGATGTTGCGCATGTTCTCCACCACCGCGCCGACAAGGATAATCAAGGTGAAGATCCAAAACCACGGTTGGGACAGGTCCAACAGCGCCTGTTCCGGCGTCAGCAGGAACATCACCCCGGACAGCACGAACATCACCAGCGTAAATCCGGCGGCGAAGCGCATCACCGCGAGCTTCCTGTAGCGGTCCACGAAGGTGCCGAAGCTAATGCTGGACAGCGCAATGAGCAGCATGTAGGCCCCGCCGATCACGCCCGTGGCAATCACATTGCGGGTCTCCAGGTACACCCAGAACGTCAGCGCAAACCACAGGTAGCT
This sequence comes from Paenarthrobacter sp. TAF1, assembly GCF_052113825.1. Classification (NCBI taxonomy): domain Bacteria; kingdom Bacillati; phylum Actinomycetota; class Actinomycetes; order Micrococcales; family Micrococcaceae; genus Paenarthrobacter; species Paenarthrobacter sp. TAF1. The sequence continues at coordinate 11,407 of NZ_JBFRDO010000013.1, read as the reverse complement.
GGTGGTGATGTTGGCCAGGGCAGTGTTGACGAGGATCCCCGTGAAGGTCCGTGTTCTCTCCGCGGGCGTGCGTTCCGGAGGATTGACATTGCCAGTAGACCCGGCGGCGGCCGGTTCCTGCTCGGTCATGCGTCCCAGTAAACCACCGGGGCCAACCTCCCGGTAGTATCGGCAGGGAATTCAAAAGACTGCTGGGGGTTGTTTCAATGACGGAAATTCAGGGACGGCTGGCTTTCACTACGGACTTCGGCCGGGACATGGAACTCCAGGAATACGGCCTTGATCCGGCAGTGGATTCCGTCCTCCTCCCTAATGCCGCAGTCATGAGCGCCCTGCAAAACCTTGTACGGCTCGCCACTGAGCTTTGCGGTGCCCCGTTTGGGGTAGTCAATATCATCAGCGCCAAATACCAGCACCAAATCGGGGCCTGGGGCGTGGAGCCCGGTGTCTGTTCCCGGGAGGACTCGATGTGCGCCAAGGTCTTCCTCTCCCGGGAGCGGACGGTGGTGGCAGACGCTTCCCGGGATCCACGCTTTGCCGACAACCCTTTTGTCACGGGAGAAATAGGCAACGTCCGCTTCTACGCGTCGGTGCCGCTGCAAACCGAATCGGGCTTCGTGCCGGGAACCTTGTGTGTTTTCTCGGACGAGACCAAGGAACTGAGCCAGGAACAGCTCGGGATGTTGGAGGTCCTGGCCAAGCAGGTGGTTGAGCTCCTGGAACTTCAGCACCGTACCGCCCAGCTGGACCGCACCTATTCCGAGCTCAGGGCAAGCAACGCCAAGCTCGCAGGATTCGCCGGACGGGTAAGCCATGACCTGCGCATCCCCCTGACCACCATCCTCGGATACGTCGAACTGGTGGAGGACGACCCCGACATTGAGCCCAACAGCCCCGCTGCACGGTACCTGGACCGCATTGGCGCCAGCGGGCGGCGGATGCTGGGGATGCTGGAAGACGTCCTCAGCTACTCACGCGTCGGTGGCGGCATCCAGCCTGCCCGCGTCTCGCTGCTCGAGGTCACCCAAGAGGTGGTGAGGGATCTTGGAATAGAGAACGACGGAATCGTTGACGTCCAGGACATCACTGTGCACGCGGACCGTGGGCAGCTGCGGACACTCCTGCAGAACCTGCTGTCCAACGCCATGAACTACCGCAGCCCCGAGCGGGATCCCAGGGTCAGCATCAGCGGTGTTTCCAATTACCATGGCGCAACCGTCTACGTCGCGGACAACGGCAAGGGCATCAAACCCGAGGACCGCGACAAAGCTCTGGAACCCTTGGTGCGGCTGCGCCGGGAAGGCGACGGTCCGGGCTCCGGGCTGGGCCTGGCCACCTGCAGCAGCATCGCGAAAGCCCACGGCGGCGACCTCAGCATCGCCGAAACGCCGGGCGGCGGCACCACTATTGCGGTGAGCTTTCCGGCCGGGACGTAGAAGCCGGGCTACTTTGCGGCCTTGTCTTTCCCAGGCTTCTTGTCGCTCTTGCCATCGCTCTTGGTCTTGGCAATGTCCGCGCCGTTCATATCTGCCGGAGACTGGCCTGAGGGGGCCTGGACGGGGAGGTCCTGAACGGGAATGCCCTGCACCACCGGTTCCGGGGCTTGCTCCGGCACCGATGTCACTGGCACGTTGACTACATCGGCCGGCACTTCCTTGGAGGGCGAAGGAGCTGCCGGCACCGGAAGGATCGGCGAGGAAGGTTGCGGATCGGCCTGCGACACACCGTTACCGGAAGGCTGGGACGGGTCGGCTGTATTGCCGGCCGAGGAGAGCCCCTGGGAAAGCACCAGCAGGGCGAGGGGAACGGCCACTGCTGCAGCTGCCACACCCCGTGCGGTCTTGGGCCRCCGTTTGCTGAAGTCACGGATTCCGGCAACCGTCGCCGGCTTCCTGTTCCGCGGCCGGATAGCCGCCGGTCGGGTGGCAGGACCACCCGCATTGGGCGTCAACGCCGTCGGCGCCTGAAGCGGAGTCCGCTGCGGGACAGGCGGAAGGATCGCAGTCCTGCGCCCTGATTGGACACCCTCCTCCGACAGCGCTTGCTCCACGTCCTGGGCCGCGGGTCGTTTTTCCGGGTCCATGTCCGTCATCGCCTCCAGGAGGGAGCGCAGCGGAGCAGGCAGTTCCAGCGGAATCTGCGGGGCTCTATGAAGACGCGCCGAGGCTGTCTCCACCGGTGTACCCGGATACTCCGCATGACCTGTCAGGCATTCCAGGAGCACCAGGCCCAGCGAGTAGATGTCGCTTTTTGGCGTCAGGTGCAGGCCCTGCGCCTGCTCCGGGCTGAGGTACTGCGCCGTGCCAACAGTGAATCCGGTCGCGGTGAGGCGGTTATCGTTCATCACCAGGGCGACCCCAAAGTCCGCCAGCTTCACCGACTGAGCCAGCCCGTCGTCGTCGGAAACCAGGATGTTGGCCGGCTTGATGTCACGGTGGATGACGCCGTGTTCGTGGACCTGGGACAAGGCTCCGGCGATCCGGATCCCGATCCGCGCGGTTTCGGGAACAGTGAGCGGCCCGTCGGCCAGGAGGGCACGCAGGTCCCGCCCTTGGGCGAGTTCCATGACCAGGTAGGCACGTTCTTCGTCGTTGCGCGTATCGACGCCCGCGTCAAAGGCTGCCACCAGTCCGGGATGGTCGAAGGCAGCGAGGAGGCGCATTTCGGTTTCCTGGCGGGTGCGGAACGATTCGTCGCCGGAGCCGGGAAGGAAGATCTTTACAGCAACCTCACGGCCGAGGACCAGGTCAGTCGCCTGATGGACAGTGGACATCGCGCCGCGGCCCAGGAGGGGTCCAAGTTGGTAACGGCCGCCGAGTGCGCCGCTTGTTTCCGTGCCGTTCACGGAATCGGGGGCGCCAGCGCCCACGGTTATTTCGTTGTAGCCCACGGTTGTCACGTCCTTTGGGACCACCTGGCGCGGCACGGACCCAATCTCTGCCCGCCGGTACCAAGTAATGCCGTCAATCACATTTCACGTAGCCGCTTGGCCGGTTGCTTCAGCCCTCGCGGCCTGAGCAACTCAGCTCAAACAGCATCATCCGGTTTCACCAGATAAGTCATCAGGATACTGATTAAATCACGGTAAGGACAATGGGACGCGTCATGAAGGGTCTCATCAGGGCGATACGTCAACCCGCCGTCGGGCGTTTCCGTACGTGACGCAGGGAACTGCGCCCCTTTGGCCGGCAGGGCACAATGGGAAGCATGACCCTCACAACTTTCGCCCTCGTCCGCCATGGCCAGACCGACTGGAACGCGGAGCGCCGGTTGCAGGGAGCCACTGACGTCCCCTTGAACGACGTCGGGCGCGGCCAGGCGCGCGACGCCGTCGCCTTCCTGTCCGGCCAGCAATGGGACACGGTAGTGTCCTCGCCGCTGAGCCGGGCGGCAGAAACGGCGGAAATCATCGCCGACGGACTGGGACTCTCCGTGGCCCGGCTGGTGCCGGACCTCACTGAGCGCAGCTTTGGGCCGGCGGAAGGTTTGCAGGCCGGACCGGAACTGGAGGCCTTGCGCATCCCCGGCGGTTTCCGCGGTGGCGAAAGTGACGACGACGCTGCCGCGCGCGGCATTGCTGCGCTGGAGTCCCTGGCCCAGGAGTTCGCAGGCAAGCGCGTTCTGGTGGTTGCCCACGGCACGCTTATCCGGCTGACGTTGAGCCGCGCGATTGGCCGCACCCTGGACAGTGTCCAGAACGCTGTGTTGAACCTCGCCCACCATCACCCTGTTGTCGGCTGGCAGCTTGAGTACTTCAACGGCGAGCGCATCGCGGCAGACGTTCAGGCCTGAACAGGCCTTTCCGGAGCAAGTCTCCTGGCTTCCTCAAGCAGGCCGGCTACCCAGCCTTCCATTGCCCCACCAAGGTGGCGGGCAAGGAACGTTCCGGCTCCGGGAAGATCGAAGACTGCGATTGCCTGGTTCCCGGCTGACCCTGGCCCAGCATAAAACGTCACCTTGCCCCGATGAATCCCGGCGATGTCGAAGCAAAGCGTGGTCCTGGAATCGAGGGATGATGCCCATGCAGCGATCGATTCGGGCGTGAAGGTATTGATGGCCGCTACTCCCTTGGATGCCGACTGACCGGACGCAGGTTAAGTAGCGGAAAAGGCAGGATCGTGACGCGGAAGTCCTATTTGGCCTGAAGCCGCGACTTCAATTGTTCGGTGAAGTCCGTGTACGCCGCCGCAATTTCTTCCAGGTCCACCGTTTGCGGGAAGTCGATGACCGGCTGGCGTTCGGCGAGGTAGCTGGTGGTTTCTTCCACGATCCGCTGCTCATCAATGCCTTCGAGCCCCACCTCGGCCAGGAACGCGGGATTGGTGTGGATCAGGGATTCCCCGGATTGCCCTTCCGAAGCCCAACGCACCAGGTACTCGTTCTGATTCACCAATTCGATGTCGAATGTCTGCTCCATGGCAGCAGCCTACGCCGCTGGGCGGCAGGGCCGGACCAACCCCGCACCGGACGCAGAAAGCGCACGACGGCGGAGGCCGCCGTCGTGCGCTTCTTTCGTTGGCTGTGGCTGCTAGATCTCGGGGCGCCGTTCGACGACGGTGTGGGGATCGCCGCGGCGCTCAACGACCGTGCGGCGGGTCCTGTTGGACATGGCGATCGAAATGATGAGGCCGATGACTCCCACCACTATCAGGATGTAACCGACCAGGACCTGGTCCAGGAAAGGGATGATTCCGGGGGCGAGCGCGAAAGCCAGAATAGCTCCGATGGCAATCAGGGCAATGGAAGAACCGATTCTCATAACGTGCTCCTCATGTATGTCCGGCGCATGTACAGGGCGTGGCCGGATCCGTGTCATCAGGATACTTATGATTTACCGTGCCCGCCAGCCATCAAAAGACACGGCTGCTAGTGGCCATACCGCGCAGCCACCCGGCCGATGGCGTCCTCAGGGGTCGGCACAGGACCGAAGACCTGCTCCTGGCGGGTAGTGTCCGCAACATACTTCCCGGTCTCGAACCACGCCACCATGCTGGCCATGTCCGCCACCAGTGGAAGGACCTTGGCGGTGGCCTTGCCGAGCCCGTTGATGGCCCCGGCCGGAACAGACCGCACCTTGATCTCCCTCCCCGCCCGACGACCTGCGATTCCGGCCGCCTCCTGCATGCTAAGCGGCCGCGTCCACCCGATATCGATGCGCTCGCCGTCCACAATGTCAGCGTCAACGGCAGCTGCCAGGTAAGCGGCGAGATCGCTTGCCAAAACGAACGTCAGCCGCGCGTCCTTGGAACCGAGCCACACGAAACGCCCCTTCGCGAAAGGATCCCCGCCCATTCCCACAGCCTGGTCGAAGAACGCGCCGGGACGCAGCGCGACAAACGGTACGCCGAGTTCCTCGAACTTATCCTCCGCCAGTTTCTTGTTCCAGAAATGCGGGATCTGGGGTGTTTCGTCGCAGGTGAGAATGCTGATCAACACGAAGCGCGGCACGGAGGCGTACTTGGCAGCGACGGCCAGGTTGCTGTTGCCGTAGCTGTCGATCACCTTGGCATTCCTGTCATTCCGGGTATAGCCGGCCGCCGTCGAAATTGCTGCGGAAACGCCCGTCATGGCCGCGATCAGCGAGGCGGTATCCAGCATGTCGCCGCGGACGACCTCAACCCCTTTGGCCTCCAGCTTGGCGGCTTTGGAGCCCGGGCGAACCAGCGCACGGACTTTCCTGCCGCGGCGCAACAGCTCATCAACCACTTGGCCGCCCAGGAAACCCGTGGCGCCAACAACAAGGACGGGCAGGTCTTCGGCCACAACTTCTCCTCAGGGTTTTGTTCCTACGACAGTCGTAGCACGCACTCGAAAGCGAGACCAGACCCAAACCCGGCGACGACTGCCGCCGTCGAGCCTCAACCAAGGAGGCCGGCGACGCAGACTAGGATCGGTTCCATGGCCAGGATCGAGGACTACGCAATCATCGGGGACCTGAACACTGCCGCCCTGGTGGGACGGAACGGGTCCATTGACTGGATGTGCCTGCCGAGGTTCGACTCGCCCGCCTGCTTTGCGGCGCTTCTGCACACGCCCGAAGCCGGGCGCTGGCTCCTGGCACCTGCCGGCACTCCCGACGGCGGCAACAGCACCCGCCGCGCGTACCGGGAAGACACCCTCGTCCTGGAGACTGTTTGGGAAGTCGACGGCGGTTCGGTGAAGGTCATCGACTTCATGCCCGTCCGCGACGACGCCGTGGACCTAGTGCGGATCGTCGAAGGCTTGTCCGGCGAGGTGGACATGCATATGGAACTCGTCCTCCGCTTCGACTACGGCAGCGTCGTGCCCTGGGTGCGTCGCAGCAAACACGGCATCAGCGCCGTTGCCGGGCCGGATTCCGCCTACCTCACCACCCACGCCCCGCTCATGGGACGGGAAAACCGGACCTACAGCGACTTCACCGTCCGTGCCGGCGACCGGGTCCCGTTCGTTCTGCGGTGGGCACCCAGCCATGAGCGCGAACCCCGGCGCATCGATCCCCTGCGGGCGCTTGACGCCACGGAATCGTACTGGCTCGAGTGGATCGGCCGCAGCCAGATAGCTGGGAGGTACAAGGAGCCGGTCGAGAGGTCCCTCATCACCCTCAAAGCGCTCACCTACGCCCCCACCGGTGGCATCGTGGCCGCCGCCACGACGTCCCTGCCCGAACAGATAGGCGGCCCGCGGAACTGGGACTACCGGTACTGCTGGCTGCGCGACGCCACCCTGACGCTGCAATCTCTGCTCGCCGCGGGCTACACGGAAGAGGCCTCCGCCTGGCGGGACTGGCTGCTGCGGGCCATCGCCGGCGACCCCTCGCAACTTCAGATCGTGTACGGACTCGACGGCGCGCGCAGGCTTCCGGAGGCCGATATTCCGTGGCTGTCCGGGTATGAAGGTTCGGCGCCTGTCCGAACCGGGAACGCGGCAGCTCCGCAGCTTCAACTGGATGTGTGGGGCGAAGTCCTGGACGGACTTTCACTGACCCGGGCCGCTTTCAAGGACACCGTCGACAATTCCTGGGACATCCAGGTGGCGTTGATGGAATACCTCGAAGGGGCCTGGAACCAGCCGGACAACGGGCTGTGGGAAATGCGCGGACCCCGCCGGGACTTCACCCATTCAAAAGTCATGGCGTGGGTAGCGGCCGACCGCATGGTCAAAGCCGTGCGGACCTCCGGACTGCCCGGCCCGCATGACCGCTGGGCGGCGCTACGCAGCGAAATCCACAATGACGTCATGACCAAGGGCTTCGACGAGGACCTCAACAGCTTCGTACAGTCCTACGGGAGCAAGGAACTGGATGCGAGCCTGCTGCTGGTCCCCCGCGTGGGGTTCCTGCCGCACCGGCATCCGCGCGTGGCCGGGACCGTGGACGCCGTCCGGAAGGGCCTTACGGAGGACGGACTGGTTCTTCGGTACCGGACCCAGTCCGGACACGACGGATTACCTGGCGACGAAGGGGTCTTCCTGGCCTGTTCGTTCTGGCTGGTGGACGCGTTGCTTGGCATCGGGCGCACCGACGAAGCCACAGAACTCTTCGAGCGGCTGCTCAGCCTGCGCAACGACGTCGGCCTGCTGAGCGAAGAATGGGATCCCCGCACCAAACGGCAACTGGGCAACACTCCCCAGGCGTTCAGCCACTTCCCGCTGATTCACAGTGCATTGCAACTGCACCACGGGGAGGCCCGCAAGAGCGACACCCCGTTTGGCGGCGCCGGGAGTTCCAGTGGCTCTACCCTTCGGAATGATCCCCGTCTTCAGTAGCCTCACCCTTGTGGCGCGCCTCTTCCAGATGCAGGTCAAGCTTGCGCTCGGCTTCGCGCCTGCGTTGCCCGACGGTCCGCATCTGTTGGGTTGTTGGAGCTCCCGCATCCTCTGACGCAATGCCGGCCGGCTCGGCGGGCTGGTATTTCTCTTGTTCGCCCATAGGAAGATCGTCCCATCGTCGTGGCTTTTGCGATAGCGGCAGTTTCCAGACCGGAACGGTCCTGACGTCCGACGGCGACCTCCCGCCGTCGAGCATGTCCAATACTTGGGTGCGTGGCCGGCCACGGGTAGCGTGAGCCGCAGACGAGTTGCCCCACCGCGAGCGAACGAATCCAAGGAGTTGCCCCGTGAGCAGATCCCACCGCACGTCCCACCACGAACCGGACACCGCCGTCGAACTCAATCCCCTGTTCAGCAGGCCCGGAGAATCCACCATCTTTCCCCGGTTCACCCTTCCGGACGGTGAATCCCTCCCCGCCACCGCGTACCAGGTTGTCCACGACGAGGCGATGCTGGACGGCAATTCCCGTTTGAACCTCGCAACGTTCGTCGGGACGTGGATGGAGACCGAAGCGTCCACCCTGTACGCCGAGACGTTCGACAAGAACATGATCGACAAGGACGAGTACCCCCAAACCGCACTCATCGAAACCCGGTGCTGGCGGATACTCGCCGATCTGTGGAACTCACCGGATCCCGGGAAAAGCATTGGCACGTCCACCATCGGATCCTCCGAAGCCTGCATGCTGGGCGGACTGGCCTTGAAACGGCGCTGGCAACACGCACGCCGCAAGGCCGGCGAGCCAACCGACAAACCCAACCTCGTCCTGAGTTCAGCAGTCCAGGTGTGCTGGGAGAAGTTCTGCAACTACTGGGAAGTTGAACCCCGCTTTGTGCCGGTCTCTGCCGAACATCCCATGCTGGACGGCCACGACCTGGACAAGTACGTGGACGAAAACACCATCGGGGTCGTCGCCATCCTCGGTGTCACTTACACAGGCCGTTACGAACCCGTCCAGCTGATCTCCGATGCGCTGGATGCGATCCAGGCAAGCCGCGGCCTGGACATCCCAATCCACGTTGACGGCGCGTCGGGTGCGATGGTGGCACCTTTCCTCCAGCCCGAAACTGTGTGGGATTTCAGGCTCCCCCGGGTCGCCTCGATCAACACCTCCGGACACAAATACGGACTGGTCTACCCGGGCCTGGGTTGGGTGGTGTGGCGGGACGCGGATGCGCTCCCCGAAGACCTGATCTTCCACGTCAGTTACCTGGGCGGCGACATGCCCACGTTCGCGCTGAACTTCTCCCGGCCCGGGGCACAGGTCCTCCTGCAGTACTACCTGTTCCTCCGGCTCGGTTTTGCAGGGTACAGGTCCGTCCAGGCCACTTCCCGGGATGTAGCCCTGTACCTCTCCAGCGAGATTGGTGCCATGGACGCATTCACCCTTTGGAGCGACGGCTCGGATATCCCCGTTTTCGCCTGGCAGCTCACGGAGGGCTACACGGACAAATGGAACCTCAAGCACTTGTCCGAACGCCTCCGCATGAACGGCTGGCTGGTGCCCGCCTATCCCTTGCCTGATGGCCTGAGTGAGGTAACAGTCCAGAGAATCGTGGTGCGGAACGGATTCACCCGTGATCTCGCTTCCAGTTTTCTGGCCGACCTCACCAAGGCAGTGGAGTACCTGGACAGCCTCACGTCACCCATGCCCATGGACAAACAGCCTGAGGGCTTCCACCACTAAACATGCGAAGGAGAGGATTCCCATGTGCCGTCTTTTCGGGCTGCATGCAGGCGCCCAAGCAGTGCGGGCAACGTTTTGGCTCTTGAATGCACCGGACAGCCTCTCGGCCCAAAGCCGGCGGGAACCCGATGGCGCAGGAATCGGAACCTTCGACGCGGCCGGTAAGGCACACGTTTTCAAACAGCCGATGGCAGCGTGGGAGGACCACGCCTTCGCCCGTGAAGCCCGTGACCTGAAAAGCACCACGTTCCTGGCTCACGTGCGGTACGCCAGCACCGGCGCCCTCACCATGGTCAACACGCACCCATTCGAGCAGGACGGCCGGCTCTTTGCCCATAACGGGGTGCTGCGGGGCCTGGAAAAACTTGATCGTCGCCTTGTTGAGCTCGAGGCCATGGATCTGGTGCTGGGCCAGTCGGACAGCGAGCGTCTTTTCGCGCTCATTACCGCCGAGACCAGGGCCGCCGACGTGGACATCCAGGCGGGCATAGTGGCCGCCGTTGCCTGGGTAGCCAAGGAACTGCCCGTATTCAGCCTCAATTTCATCCTGACAACGGCCACGGATATGTGGGCACTCAGGTACCCGGCGACGCACGATCTCTACATGCTTGAACGCCGCCCGGCCACCAAACCCAGCCCCCTCGACGTCCAAAGCGCACGGATCCGCTCCCACAGCTCCGAGCTCTCCCGGTCCCCGCACGTCCTCCTCGCCACCGAGCCAATGGACCAAAACCCCGGCTGGCGGCCCATGGCGTCGGGCGAGCTGGTTCACGTCGGACCGGACCTGACGGTGACATCCACTATCGCCTTCCCCGATGCCCCGACCTACCCGCTTAGCCTCGCCGACCTCGAACCGGCCGCGGCAGCGTCGCAGGCACGGTGACCCCGGCTGCCTTAGTCCGCACTTTTGGCGAGCAGACGACGACGGCGAGCTGCCGCCGTCGTGGGGCTGGTCACCTAGGAGCCGCTGGGCTTGGGCGCCTGCTGCGCGTTAGTAAACGGATTGGCACTGAGGGGCCTGCCTGCAGTGCGTTGTGCGGAGTGTTTTCCACATATGGTAGTGGAGGGCTTCTGGCGTTCTTGAGGGTCTGACAGGCTTGATCCATGGATGGGATTGGGCAGCTCATGGGACCTGGGACAGCGTCTCCCGGTCATGATGGAGCGCGTTCAGACCATGAAGGAACTCCCTCACCAGGCCTGCTTCGTGGCAGGGTGCCATCGTCCGTTGCCCAATGCCCTTCCGGCGACTTGCCACGGCCCTCCCTGGACGACGGTAAGGACGCCCTTCTCCTGGCACAGACGGCGCTCGGTTCTTATCTTGACGATGCTTCCGAGGCGTTGGTCGAGCTGGGTAGTTCGGTCGCTGCCGATGCCCGGTTGTTTGGCTTTGGGGAGGCTGCTGATTTTGCGGGCCGGGTAGAGGATCTGTCTCGGCAGCTGGAGTACGTGCAGGTCGTTGCGGCGCAGGCTGTGGAGCGGACCCGGACCGAGGCGCAGCGTGCGGTGCCGGCACAGCAGCCCGGACAGACCCCCGCGTCGAGTGCGCAGGAGTGGCGTACGGGGTGGACCGAGCCCGCCGGTGAGTCAGAAGGTGGCGTCGGCGGTGACTCCGTCCCGGCTGCTGCTGGTGGTGGTGGCAGTGTTTTGGATGATGGGTACCGGAACGCGGCAGAGTTCCTCCGGGCCCGGTTGCGGATCGGGATCGGCGAAGCACGGCGCCGGCTCGCCCTCGCGAACGAGGTCCTGCCCGGGGCCGGAATAACCGGCCAGGAAATCCCGGCCCGTCGTCAAAGACTCGCCGAGGCCCTCCACACCGGACAGGTCCCGTCCCGGTCCGCGACGATCATCAGCACCGCCCTGGACAAAGCCCAACACTTCACCGACCCGGACACCCTCACCGGCATGGAACA